>JAHJQM010000006.1 GCA_018819285.1 Candidatus Omnitrophota bacterium | reverse complement strand
AATAAAATTATGGTTAAAAATGGGATTAAAAAACCTATGAGCCCTTTGGTTAAAACAGCTGCTCCAGAAAAAATAAAAAATAGCAAAATCCCAGGCATCTTCTTCTCGCGGCAGCAATATGCCCAAAGAAATGAAACAAGAGCCATTAAAATAAAAACCGTAAAAATCATATCTGTGAATACTGTTCTTGCAAGCCCTATATAAAGGCCTGAGGACATCAAGATAAGAGCTGACATAAACGCCTTTTTATTGTCTCTGAATCCTAACACGCCTAAAAAATACACAGCTATTACTCCAAGTATCGCAAATAAAGCCGGGAAAAACCTTGCGCCAAAACTAGACACCCCAAAAAGCATGAAGGCGAACCGCAGAAGCCAGTATAAAAATATCGGTTTTTCAAATTGCGGCTTATCGAATAGATACGGCGTAAGCCAAGTATGATGCCTGATCATTTCCTTTGCTGTCTGGGCGTAGAAAACCTCGTCCGGATTCGTAAGGCTCAGAAGATTATTGCCGAGCATAAAAAACAGGTAAGATAGAACTATCAATATTAATACATGTCTTATGCGTTCGGTTATTTTAATCATAAACTGACTAGTCTCTTTGCGTAAATATAAACTGTTATATCCTTATTGAGTATATGTTTAAAATACGATCTAGTAACAGCATGCATTAGATTAAAGCCATTTGCTTTAAAAAATTCTCCCGCCTCTTCAGACATAGTTGAAAGATGTATTCCCTTTATTTTAAACATTGCAATGTAATCAATGAAAGAGGAGATAAGCCTGGAACCAATACCTTTTTTCCTGAATCCTTTTGATATGTTTATGTGTAAGATAGCAGGATATTCTACAGAAAAATCCGGATCATCGAATTCTCCCTTTAAGAAACTGGTAAAACAATTTTTAAGGTATTTGGCGTTTTTCTTCTTTAATAAAACGCCTTTTACCATGGCCTTAAAAAATAACTTTGGGTTTATCCTAAACATAGAAATAATTTTTAGCCGGGGTTCATCCTTCACGCCTATCAGATAACCAACTACATTCCCATTATATTCTGCAACAAAACATGATTCTGGTTCATAGTCCGTAAAATATAACGTAAGGAAATCCGCGAATATCTCTCTGTCGCCAAAAAATACGCTTGCAGATTCCCCCATAAAAGCTGTTTCCCAAGCAATATCTCTGACAGATTGCCTGTCTTCTTTTTTATACTTCCTTATGACAATATCTTGCATTATTTATTTTAAATATAACGTACGCCAGCTTGTTTCATCTAAAGGCAAATCATTCGGATGGGTCCTGGCGCAGGTTAGAATACGGTCAGGATTTCCAAGCAAATCAAAAGGAACTTTTAGAATCAATACATGGTCGCTGCTCTCAAGCTCAACATCTTTAATCTTTAGGTAGCGTTTTTTATCTCTAACATGCAATCCAAGAGTATCTATTTTAATATATAACTTTGGCATATTGCTAAAATTTATTTTCTTATTATAGCCTATAAGAAAAATAGAAAACCCTAAATACTTTTCTATCTTTTTTCTGAGCTGTAGCCTGATAAGCAATTTATTTTCCCTGGCTGCGTAAGCAATATCGGGCGTTATACTCTTTTCCGCATCTTTTTTATGTTCGGGATCTATTTCAATATTTATAGGGCCTTTCATATCCTGCCACATAAGTTCTTCAGAGCCTTGCCTATTCAGTCTAATGATAGGAAAATCTCCAAATAGTTCATTTCTGCGGCAAAATGTAAAAAGATATTTCGGGTTATATTGAATCTGGCTCTTATAATACGAAATAACAGTATGTTTTGTTTTTATCTCTTCTTGGGTCAATTCCAGACTATGCCATTCTATATCGCTATTAGCTAATGGGTCCGGCCTTTTCAACTCTAGTTCAGGATAATAGCCTCGAGGTATAGGCCAGCGTACAATATGTATGATATAAGGAAAGATCTGGGGAACAACGATCTTTCCTTCTAAATCCCATAAAGCCACCTGCAAAAAAAGGTATAGCGACTTATGGTCCCTATTTACATCCCCGGGATGAGAGACAAATATCTTTGTCGGCTTAAAATCTAATATTATTTTTTCTATATCTTCAAGGATACTTTCCCCTACGTAAGGAGCATTCGTAGACATCACCTCGCGATAAGAAACTTTAGACACCTTTGTAAATAATCCTTTATATGGGGCAACATTCCCCCAGTATTTAGTAAATATTTCCAATGTCCCCATATCAGGATAACCTAAAAAGATAATATCCTCTGGTTTTACTCCCAAGAAAACCATAGCCCGTATAGTTTCTCTTCTTCTCACCTCGCCCATATGCAAGAATTCGCCTTTTCTAAAGGTAATTCTTTTTTCATATACAATAAACGACAACTCATTACTGTCTCCGTTTGTATAGCATACAACCTTAACTTTCGCATTTTTTTTCAGAGCCTTTTCTATGACACCGCACGCGCCTATGGCTTCATCATCAGGATGTGGAGCAAGGATCAATATTCTGTCGTTTTCACTAAAGCTGATTTCGTTTGATGCCGCTTCCGCAAACGCAGAAAAATGTAAGCTGAAAAATATACTAAAGATTACAATAGATATTATTCTGTGCATTATTTTTTACTGAGGAAAAGAATAAGTTTACCTAATAACCATATGAAAAATACAAGGATGACGGCACTCAACACAAAGCGTAAAACAAAAGCTATTAAAAGGAGCAGCGGGAAAAGTAAGAATCCCAGGCTCGCGAAGACGCCAACTAATATTAAAAATATTACCCCTATAAAAAATTCTTTCATATTATCTGCCCTTAAACAATCTGATATACTCCCAGATTTTTATGGATACAACTACTATAACTGTGGTTATCATAGAAACTATCTCTTTTCGTATCCAGAAAGGTTTTAATGATATATATTTATTAAGCTTTAATAAATAATAAAACCTCGGGAAATATTTAGGGGTAGTTTTGCAATATTCTTTATACTCTTGGCCAAATCTTTCCAAAAGCACATTTTCCTCTTTTTTTGTCTGAGGGATATATATTAATAAAAAGATAATCCAGAATAAGAAAAAAAACCATAGCCCTAACAGTATCATAACAACCCCTGTACCTATAATAAATGTCCCAAAATACATTGGGTTTCTGATAATAGCGTAAGGGCCATCTTTAACCAAGGTATTGCCGTTAGAGGATTTTTCTTCTTTATACCCTCTTGCTGAAATACGGAATAAAAAACCGAATAAGATAAAGCCCATGCCAGCTATATATAAAATCTCATTCAAAACGCCTTGTCTCCCGCGAGGAAACACATAATTGGAAAATAAAATAATTGCGCCTAGTCCTAAAAACATAAGCGCGCCCTGTATCTTTATGCGGATCTTCATATAAGATTATAATCTAGCCTCTTGAACGAATACCATTATACCAAAAATTAACTTAAAAAGTAAAAAATTACATTTATTGGGCATGACTTATTTGGTTGTTTGTAGTTATTTTATATACAGGATGGCGTAATTTGATGGAAATATAAAAAATACTAACACGCTTTTAAGTTCATCCACCAACAAAAAATAATTAAAGACAATATCAAACTTAATATCCCAAAAACTTTATGCGCTTTATAAATTTCGTTTTCTACGCTTCTTATTAATTCTAATGGCTTCAAAAATTTCCTCAAAGAAAACCATTTATTTAGATCAATATCCCACTTTTTTAATACCCTATGGAATAATAAAAAAGTTACAGCTGCTAAAAAGTTTAATATAACCAATGATATAGCAATATTCTTAAAAAACTGGTGATCCATCCTGAATTGAATAATAAAAAAAATGACTGCTAATAATAAAGATATGCCGCCTAAAATTTTATGCATTCTATAGATTTTATCATCCATAGATATCATCATATCCAATGGTTTTAGGAATACCCTTAAAGAAAACCATCTGTTCAAAAAAACAGCAAGACGTCTTACTTGCTTTGAAAATAACAAAAGAAGTAAACCTGATAAAAAAGTTAATATAGATAATATTAAAAGACTAATTTTCCAATCCATAGTCATTTATTAGTATATATTACTTTCGGTACAAAATCAAGAAAACCTTAACTTTTTAGAAAGAGGTCTCCTATCCTAACTGGCGGACCCGACAGCAATCGAATCGTACTGCCCTTCAAGAACCCAACAGTACGAATTGGTATCACTGGCGGAGAGGCAGGGATTCGAACCCTGGGTACCTTTCGGTACACACGCTCTCCAGGCGTGCGCGCTAAACCGGGCTACGCGACCTCTCCGTATTTTATTCACAAGAATAATTGTTTCCAAAAAGACCAGTAGAAAAACTTTGTTTTTTCGTAAATATCGGAAATAAAACCTACAAAAGACACATCTCTGAAAAAGAGGCTCATTATAAGAAAAACTATAGCCAGATTAACAATATAAATAAAAGATATTGATGAAAAATACCCTGTCCTTATAAGATCCGATTGTTTTTGCCTGATGCTTTCTGCTGTATAGGCCAGGTGAAACATTAATGTAAATCCTATCAAGAATACGAAAACTTCGGAATATTTCGTTATATCAATAAAAAAAGATAAGATAAAATAAGCTATGGCTATAATAACCGTATAGACAGGTATCATATACGGTGCCAGCATAACAAAAAAATTAGGCGTAGTGGTTTTTACGCTGCCTTCTTTGCTTGAGACCTTCATTTTACTTGCTTTGCCGCCTGAGCAGACCGTAGCGAATGCGTGCATGGATTCATGGCCGAATACATACAGAAAATCCAGCCTGAATAGCAATAGGTGCATGATAGAATACATAAGAGCGCCTAAAATAAAATATAATCCGGATTTCGAAACATCTTGTATGCTAAATATGCCATTATAAAAACTAATAGTGGCTATCACACAGACTGGCATTAGCAATATGCTTATAATAAAACACAATATCATCATATGTTACTCTTTTGTAATTCTCTCTCTGCCGCCCATGTATGGCCTTAAGACTTCTGGAATGACAACGCTTCCGTCCTTTTGCTGGTAATTCTCAAGTATGCAAACAACAGTCCTGGCCATTGCAACGCCGGAACCGTTCAGCGTATGGATGTATTCTAATTTTTTATCTTTTGTCCTGTATTTTATATTAGCGCGCCTCGCCTGAAAATCAGTAAAATTGCTGCAACTTGAAACCTCTAATTTTTTTTCTATCCCAGGGGCCCACGCTTCAATATCATAGCATTTACTTGCAGCAAAACTTATATCTCCTGTAGAAAGCATGATCACTCTGTAAACAAGGCCTAATTTCTGGAGGACCTGCTCAGCGTTATTTAATAATTTCTCCAGTTCATCGAAAGACGTTTCAGGTTTTACAAATTTCACAAGCTCTACTTTGTCAAACTGATGAACCCGCATGAGGCCTTTTGTATCTTTGCCGTAAGAACCTGCCTCGCGCCTGAAACAGGCAGTATACGCAGTGTAATATACCGGCAGCTCAGATTCTTCCAGGACATCATCTCTGTGGATATTTGTAACAGGCACCTCTGCTGTTGGTATAAGAAACAGGTCGTCATCTTTTAACCTGTACATATCTTCTTCGAGTTTTGGAAGCTGCCCTGTACCTGTCATGCTAGCTCTATTTACAAGGAAAGGAGGAAATATTTCTTTATATCCATGATGATTTGTATGAAGATCCAGCATAAAATTAATAAGGGCTCTTTCAAGCAATGCCCCTAACCCTTTAAAAAGGCAAAAACCTGATCCTGATATTTTTGAAGATCTTGGAAAATCAAGTATGTCCAGCTCTTCGCCTATTTTTATATGAGTTTTTGGCTTAAAATCAAACTTCCTAGGTTCTCCCCATTTTTTAATTTCCTTATTGTTTTCAGGGCTTCCTATAGGTACTGAATTATGGGGTATATTTGGGATATAAAGCATTAAATTGCCTAATTTTTTATCAATTTCATCCACTTTTATGTCTAAATTACCTACTTTTTGGGATAATACCTTCATTTTGTCAATAATTGCCTTATCTGGCTTACCTTTCTTGGAAATAGCATTTTTTTCTGCCTTTAAACCTTCAACCTCTACCAGGATTTTTCTTCTTTCGCTATCCAGATCAAGAACCTCTTGTATATCAAGTTTGATATTTCTGTTTTTTATAGAAGCTCTTACCATATCTGGATTCTCTCGTATAAATTTAATATCTAACATACCTGCTCCTTAATCATGCTCAAGTTGACACTTCTGACATTGTCAGAAGTGTCAACTTGGTTTAGCTTGTTCAGCCTTTAATGACTCCTAATGGACGCATGCGGGCAACTTTTGTTGACAATCCTGCGCCATGCACTGCGTCCACAACTTCACTTACATCTTTATATGCCTCCGGCGCTTCTTCAGCCAACGTAGACCTGGTTTTTGCCCTAATTATTATACCACTTTTATTAAAAAGTTCCCTATCAATATTTCTTCCTGCGCAAGCCTTTATAGCGCTTGAACGAGAAAGGCATCTTCCTGCGCCATGGCATGTACTGCCGAATGTCTCTTCCATAGAGCCTATTGCGCCAGCCAATACATAAGAAACCGTGCCCATGTCTCCTGGGATAATAACAGGCTGCCCAGCCTCTCTGTATGTATCAGGTATATCAGGATGGCCAGGAGGAAACGCTCTGGTGGCGCCTTTTCTATGTACGCATAAAAATTTTTCTTTGCCGTCTACTTTATGTTTTTCCATTTTAGCAATATTATGCGCCACATCATAAACAAGTTTTAATCCAAGAGAGCTCCAGCTTTTATTAAAAACCTTCTCAAAAACATTTCTTGCCAAATACATCAGGCATTGCCTGTTTACCCAGGCATAATTTGCAGCGCATTTCATGCTGGCTAAATAAGCTTTTCCTTCCTGAGAATTTACAGGCGCACACGCTAATTGCCTGTCAGGCACATTTATACTGTATTTACTTAAACAGTTAGCCATGCTTTTAACATAATCATCGCATATCTGGTACCCAAGGCCCCTTGAGCCAGAGTGAATCATCATTGTAATCTGGCCTTTGAATAAACCAAACACATCTGCTTTTTTCTTGTCATATATCTCATCTATTACTTGAATTTCTAAAAAATGGTTTCCTGAACCAAGCGTACCAGACTGGTCTTTGCCTCTCTCATATGCCCTTTTTGAAACAATAGAAGGGTCAGCGCCTTCTATCGACCCTTTATCTTCTGTAAATTCCAGATCTTCTTTTATGCCATAGCCCTTTTTAATTGCCCATCCTGCGCCTTTTAAAAAAATCTCTTCTTCCTCTTTAGCGCTCGCTTTTATATCTCCGCTTGACCCAACCCCTGACGGAATATTATTAAATAAAGAATTTACTAATTGCTCTAATCTGGATTTGGTATCTTCCAGGATTAAATCGCTTCTAACTAATCTTACCCCGCAATTTATGTCATAGCCTACTCCACCTGGCGAAATAACTCCTCCAATATCAGGATCTGTAGCTGCAACGCCTCCTATAGAAAAACCATAGCCCCAGTGGATATCAGGCATGGCAAGCGAATATTTTACTATGCCTGGTAAAAATGACACATTAGCTACTTGTTCAAGCGCTTTATCATTAAGAATTCCTGGAAGAAGTGACTCATTTGCATAGATGAGGCCCGGAACTTTCATTCCTGGTTTGTAAGATGAGGGGATTTTCCAGCGGAAATTATCTAGCTTTTCTAATTTACCTTGCCAGGCCTGGGCCATAGTTAAACATCAAAAATAATAGTGCAGCTAAAACCATCTGCAGTTTCTTCTATTTTGAGATTATGAAAAGTAACTGCCTTTATTTCTGTGTAGAGGTCGCTCTGGTAAAGGTCTATATTAACGCCGTTTGCTTCGGCTTTTATGCCGCTGTTATTTAAACTCGATATCTTAAAATTATTAAAATATATTTTTTCTCTATTAAAGATATACAGAAGCTCTGATAACCAGCTGACTAATATCTCTTCAAGATTGTCTGTATTTTTACTTATCTCTATCTTTTTTTCAATCTTAGAGCCTTGCGCCTTGTATCTTTCTCCTGCTATGACAGCGAACATGCCTATAGCTGCATTTTCGAATAATTCTGTAAGGGTGGCGCCCCATGCCTTTATACCTACATCAGCAGTATGATTGATAAATTCAAAAGACTTCATAAAATTTGGTGAGCCACCCGTGACTCGAACACGGCACAGCTACCTTAAAAGGGTAGTGCTCTACCAGATGAGCTAGTGGCCCATTTATTTATACCAATTCTTTTTCTTTATTCGTCAGGAATTCGTCTATCTTTTTTGTATATTTTTCTGTCAGTTTCTGTATCTCGTCGTGGCCTTTAAACTTTGCGTCTTCTGTAATTTGTTTGGAAGATTCTAATTTATCAACAGCTGCCATCGCGTCTCTTCTGACAGTCCTTATAGAAACTCTTCCCTGCTCTGCGATCTTATGTAAAATCTTTTTTAATTCTTCTATTCTCTCTCTCGTAAGCGTTGGTATTGATATCCTTATAATCTTTCCGTCATTGACAGGCATTATACCGAGTTCTGATTTCAATATAGCCTTTTCAATCGCAGAGAGATTTCCTGCATCCCAGGGATGTATTGCAATAAGCCTCGGCTCGGGAATTGATATGGTCCCAACCTGTTTTATGGGCATGTGAGTACCATAACACTCTACCATCACGCCTTCTACAATCCCAGGATTTGCGCGGCCTGTACGAATCTCTGAAAATTCCCTTACAGTAGAATCTATTGTCTTTTTAAGTTTTTCTTCTGTATCATGTATATGCTTCTGTAATGGCTCCATAGGTTACCCTCCTTTTTGTAATTAACAAACAATGGTGCCTATTTTATCGCCAATTAAAACCCTTTTTATATTGCCTTTTTTCGTGAGATTAAAAACTATGATGGGGAGTTTATTATCCATACAAAGGCTTACTGCGGTTGCGTCCATAACCTTAAGCCTTCTTTTGAGAACCTCTATATACTTAAGGGTTTTGAACTTTTTAGCGGATTTATCCTTTTTTGGATCTGCGGAATATACCCCGTCTACTTTTGTGGCTTTAAGTATAACATCAGCGCCTATTTCTATGGCCCTGAGGCTTGCAGCCGTGTCTGTAGAAAAATACGGATTGCCTGTTCCTGCTACAAATATCACTACCCTATTTTTTTCAAGATGCCTTATAGCCTTTCTCCTTATATACGGCTCAGCCAGCTCCTGCATGTCTATGGCAGTCTGGACACGCGTAAAAACCCCTGCTTTTTCAAGGCTATCCTGCAACGCCAGACCATTTATAACAGTTGCGAGCATGCCCATATAATCAGCAGTAATTCTGTCGACTCCCTGGCCTTGGGCAGTAGAACCTCTATAGATATTTCCCCCGCCTATTACAATAGCAATTTCTACCCCAAGTTTCTTAACATCTTTTATTTCTTCAGCAATAGAGCGGGTCACATCCGGATCTATGCCATAGCCTTGTTTGCCCTGTAGCACCTCGCCGCTCATCTTCAGCACCACTCTTTTATACGTTGATTTTTTCTGCGTCATTTTATATCTTCGCCCACCTGAAATCTTACGAACCTGCGGATTAATATATTCTCTCCTATTTTTCCTATAAGCTCGTTCAGGTAGTCTTTTATGGTTATCTTGTCATCCTTAACAAAAGGCTGGTCTAAAAGGCAGACCTCTGAATAAAATTTTTCCAGCTTACCTTGGACTATCTTTTCGATAATATTCTCGGGTTTATTCTTAACGCTGTCTTTTAAAACATTTTTTTCTCTTTCCAGGATATGGCCTGGCACTTCTTCGCGAGACACATAACTCGGAGACGTGGCTGCGATATGCATTGAAACATTTTTTACAAACTGCTTGAAATCCTCGTTTCTGGCTACAAAATCGGTTTCGCAGTTTACTTCTAAAAGTACGCCTATTTTGCTATTTGAATGTATATATGACCCTATGACGCCTTCTTTAGCGCATCTGCCAGCTTTTTTAAGCGCTACAATCTGGCCTTTTTTTCTCAATATATCAGTTGCTATTTCCAGGTCTCCGCTCGACTCCTCCAGCGCCTTTTTGCAATCCATCATAGGCGCATTGGTCTTTTCCCTTAATTTTTTTATTAAATCCGTAGTTATCGCCATATCAATATACCTCTTTCTATTTTATCCGTTTTTTGAAAACTGCGGTTTATAGCTTTTTTTCTTAACGGGCTTTATTCTCTTTTCCTCTTTATCCTTAACAGGCACTTCCTTTATTGCTTCAACAAGTTTTTCTGATTTTTCTTTATCCTTGATTTCCTTTGTGTCTTCTTCTTCCTGAAGCCTTGCTAATTCTGCGATATTGGATTCGTCGAACTGCTTTTTGCCTTCCACAATGCTGTCTGTTATAAGTCCTGTCAAAAGTTTTATTGAACGCATTGCGTCATCATTTGCAGGTATAGGATAATCTATCAGGTCAGGGTCGGCATTCGTATCTATTATAGCCACTATGGGTATGCCGAGTTTCCTGGCTTCTTTTACCGCAATATCCTCTTTTTTAGCGTCCACGATAAAAAGCGCGCCCGGCATCTTCTTCATGTTGACTATACCCTGCAGATTCTTTTTTAATTTATCCATCTCTTTTGTAAGTATTGCCTTTTCCTTCTTGGTAATGATGCTGAATGTGCCGTCTTTCTGCATGGCCTCAATTTTTTCCAAGCGTTTGATGCTATTGCGTATGGTCTTAAAATTGGTCAGCGTACCTCCTAACCATCTGTCTTTTATATAATACATGCCCGAGCGCTGGGCCTCCGCCAATATAAGATCCTGAGACTGGCGTTTTGTGCCTACGAAAAGGACTGCCTCTCCTTTTGACGCAATGTCTTTTACAAAATCCCTCGCCTCATTCAGGAAGCTCACTGTCTTTTCGAGATCTATTATATAGATATTGCTTCTCTCTCCGAATATAAACTTCTTCATTTTTGGGTTCCATCTGCTCACGTGATGGCCAAAATGAACCCCTGCTTCCAGCAATTGTTTAATTAACTCTGTGTCCACATTTCCTCCTTATAAATTTACAGTTTTAGTTAGATTGGGTATTATATAATACAATGCCTTTTATTTCAAGCTATTTTTCACTTTGGCCTGGACTTAAACTGGAGCTCGTAGAGGTGCTTATAAACGCCTGATTTCTGCAATAATTCGCTATGAGTGCCTGTCTCCATAATCCTTCCTCCTTCAAATACCGCTATTTTATCTGCATGCTCTACTGTTGAAAGCCTATGGGCAATTACAAATACAGTCCTGTTGGTCATTAGCCTGTTAATTGCCTCCTGAACCAGTTTTTCTGATTCAGTATCCAGCTGGCTTGTAGCTTCATCAAGTATAAGTATAGGCGGATCTTTAAAAAGCGCTCTGGCAATAGCTATCCTCTGCTTTTCTCCGCCTGACAGCTTAATGCCCCTATCTCCTACAATAGTTTCGTAGCCCATTGACATTTTCATAATAAAATTATGGGCATTTGCCGCCTTGCTAGCTCCTATTACATCCTCTATATTTGCATCAGGCTTTCCAAATGCAATATTATTTCTTACAGTATCATTAAAAAGTATTGTTTCCTGGCTGACCGTTCCGATATGTTCGCGTAAAGACTCTATTGTAAAATCTCTTATATCTTTGCTATCAATAAGAACAGCTCCTTTCCAAGGATCGTAGAACCTTGGCAGTAAATTTACAAATGTGGTCTTGCCTGCGCCGCTCATTCCAACCATAGCAAGAACCTGGCCTTTTAAAAGCCTTAGATTAATCCCGTTTAATATAACCCTGTCTTGATTATATGAGAAATCTATATCTTTAAATTCAATTGAATCTTTAAAATCAATGAGCTTTGTCGCATCTTTCTTATTTTTTATTGTTATCTCTCTATCTAATATATCAAAAACCCTTGTTATCGCAGCCATTGCCTGGAGATTTATGCCATAAAGCCTTGAAAGCCTTTTCAGTGGTTTAAGAAGTGAAAGCAACGCTGCCAGAAACGCTATAAACGCGCCTGCGCTTAAGCGGCCATTTACTACATCTTTTCCACCGCACCATAATACAACGCCCATGCAGATTATCCCTACAAACTCTCCAAGCGGGCTTATGATTGCTATGCGTTTAACTGATTTAATCATCATCTTGAAATATCTATTATTATAAACCTTGAATTTTTCTTTCTGATACTTCTCTGCCAGAAAGGATTTCACTATGCCTATACCATATATTGTTTCAAAAAGAAGCGAATTTATATCAGACATGCTCTCCTGAGTAGACGTGCTGATTTTTCTGAGCTTATTTCCTATCTTCACAACAGGATATATTATCAGTGGAAATATAATCACCGTAACCAATACAAGTCCCCACGATATTGAGAAATAAACCTTTATCCAGATAAGGATAACTATATATGTCAGAAGCTGAATCGGCTGTAGCAATAGGTCTGTAAGGCCTTCTGTGATAGAGTTTACTATAATACCTACGTCAAAAGTAACCCTCGAAACCAGCTCTCCTGTTTTCACGCTTGAATAAAAATCATTTGATAGCGCGAGAAGCTTTCCATATATAGCCTGCCTTACATCTTTAAGCACTGACTGGCCCAGCTGATTCATGAAACATGTCTGAAAGAATAAAAACGCCTCTTTTATAAAAAATAAAATGGACATCATGATAACAAGCCAATTGAGCAGCAAAGGCTTTGGTATGCTATTTATCTTATCTATAATATGGAGTAAAAAATTCGGGGCATGAGTAGTTCCAGGCAATGCTATATTTTTTCCTGAAAGGATATTATCCACTACAGGTATTATCATGCCCAAGGACACGCCTCCAAGGCCTGAGGAAATAATCATGCATATGATCGCAAAAATCATGACCCATAGGTGGGGTTTAACAAATTTTAGAAATCTTATATACTCTCTCATATTGGAGTTTATTTTATCACTTCAATTGACTTTTGCCAACCTATTTGTTAGTATGATAAATATGAGAAAAATCCGCGTTGGCGTAGTAGGCCTTGGGAGGCTTGGTTCAATACATGCCAAGATTTACTCAACATCAGACAATGCAGAACTTAGCGCTATCTGCGATATTGATGGAAATATAGCTAAAAATACTGCGGAAACGCTCAAAACAAGCTGGTCCACTGATTATAAGAATCTTTTAGAGAACAATTTAAATGCTGTAAGCATAGTAACTCCTACCATGCTTCACTACGAAATAGCAAAGTTCTTCCTTCAGAATAAAGTCCATGTCCTTATAGAAAAACCCATTACAAAGACCCTGCAAGAGGCCGGTGATTTAATAAAAATTGCTGCTAAAAACCATCTTATAATTCAGGTAGGCCATGTAGAAAGATTCAATTCCGCTATTCAGGCAATAGAAAAGCTTTCAAATAAGCCTAGATTCATTGAAGTCCATAGGCTTGGCCCGTTCACTCCCAGAGTAAAAGACGTAGGCGTAGTCCTGGATTTAATGATACATGATATAGACATAGTTCTTGGTCTTACAAAATCAAAGGTTAAAAATATCGACTCTTTGGGCATGAAAATTCTCACAGACCATGAAGATATTGCAAATGCCAGGATCCGTTTTCAAAACGGCACTGTATGCGACCTGACAGCCAGCCGTGTAACAAGCGATTCTTTGCGTAAAATAAGAATATTTCAAGATGATTGCTACATTTCCATAGATTATATGGCCCAAGAAGCCCTTATTTATAAAAAAATTAACGGCCATATAGTCTCGGAAAAAATAGACATCCAAAAAGAAGCGCCCCTTCAAAAAGAACTTGCGTCTTTCATAGACTGCGTGGCCAATAATAAAAAACCCATTGTCTCCGGAAAAGAAGCGTACGAAGCATTGAAAGTGGCGTTGGATATATTGAAAAAAATCCATAAATGAAAAAACTCAAATTAATGATAATTGCCGGCGAATCCTCCGGCGACCTCCAGGCCGCAAGCCTCATAAAATCCTTAAAATCCATCAATCCTCACATAGAAATATTCGGCATGGGCGGCAAAAAAATGCAAGCTGAAGGCGCGGAGATAATTTATGACATTACAGATCTCGCTATCGTAGGTTTTTTTGAAGTCCTGAAACACATATTCACATTTAAAAATATATTTGAGAAACTCAGTGCGCTCCTTGAAACAAAAAAACCAGACGCTGTAATCCTTGTGGATTATCCTGGCTTTAACCTTAGGTTCGCAAAAGCTGCAAAAGAAAAAAATATCCATGTAATTTATTACATAAGCCCTCAAATCTGGGCATGGGGAAAAAATAGAATCCACGAAATTAAAAAATACGTAGATAAAATGATTGTCATATTTGGTTTTGAAGAAACTCTCTATAAAGAAACTGGGGTAAAGGTAAGTTTTGTAGGCCATCCATTTTTAGATATTGTAAAACCTGAATGGAAAAAAGAAGAAACTATTAAAACAGCTCATCTGAAACATGATTCTATCAAGATTGCTTTAATGCCTGGCTCCAGGAAAAAAGAGATTGAAAAGCACCTGCCTAGTATGCTGCAAGCGTGCGAGATTATTAAAAATAAAATCCCTAATGCTGAATTTATAGTCTCTAGAATTAAAGAATTAGACCAGTCTTTATATAATAAGACCATACATAAATCTAAAATAAAACTGCATTCCTTAGATAACAAGCCTTATGAAATTATGGATATAGCTGATCTAGTGATAGTTTCATCCGGAAGTGCAACCCTGGAAGTAGCAATTATGGAAAAACCAATGGTAATTGTATATAAGACGTCTTTTTTAACTTGGTTACTTGCAAGAAACTTGATTAAAATCCCTGACATAGGGCTTGTAAATATCGTAGCCAGGCAAAGGATTGTCCCTGAACTTACGCAATTCGAAGTAACCCCAAAGAATATCGCCAACGCATCCCTGGAAATTCTGAATAATCATAAAAAAATCCACGAAATAAAAGAAAACCTCAGGAAAGTAAAATCCAAATTAGGCGAGACCGGCGCCTCTTCCCGCGCAGCGCATATAATCCATAAATTCTTGAATTAAATTTTATTAAGAAATGAGAGCTGGTTTTCCAGGTTAAATTTGCCTATGCCCTGTTCAGGCAAGATAGGGTATTTGCCAGTAAAACAGGATACGCAGAATTTATTTTTTGGCAAAGGCATGGCCTTATAAAGGCCTTCCAGGCTAAGATATGCTAAACTGTCTAGGCCTATGAACCTGCGGATCTCTTCCGCTGTGTGGGAAGAGGCTATTAATTCTTCTTTTGTTGGAAAATCTATGCCATAGTAACATGGGGATATGTGAGGCGGACAGCTTACTCTCATGTGGATCTCTTTTGCGCCTGCTTCTCTTAAGGTGCGAATCCTGGCTTTAGAAGTAGTGCCGCGCACTATTGAGTCTTCTATAACAACTATTTTTTTGCCTCTCACAACATCTTTTATAGGGTTTAATTTTACTCTTACAGATAAATCCCTTATGTGCTGAGCAGGTTGTATGAACGTCCTTCCTATATAATGATTCCTAATCATGCCCATATCAATGGGGATTCCAGATTGTTCTGAATATCCAATAGCAGCTGAAGAGCCTGAATCAGGAATAGCTATTACAAGGTCTGCTTTAGCGGGAGATTCTTTTGCTAGTTCTATACCCTGGCGTTTACGTGTAAGATGCACATTATGGCCGTATATATTTGAATCAGGCCTTGAAAAATAAATATATTCAAAGATACAAAATGAAGATTTTGGTTTTTCATCTGTCAAATAAACTGATTTAATGCCTTTTTCTGTAATAAAAAGTATTTCTCCTGGCTCTACGTCTCTAACGAATTCAGCGTGTATCAGGTCGAACGCACATGTCTCAGACGCAATCACATATGCGCCGTCTAATTTACCAAGAGAAAGCGGCCTAAAACCTCTCTCATCTCTCACTGCTATAATCCCATCTTCCACAAGAAGCGCCATTGAAAATGCTCCTTCAAGCTGCGATATGCCATCTTTAATCCTCTCTTTAAAATCCTTTTTCTTTGAATGGGCGATCGCGTGGATAACGATTTCACTATCCATGCTGGATTGGAATATAGCGCCTTCTTTTTCCAATTTTTTTCTCAAAGTGAGCGCGTTTACAAGATTGCCATTGTGGGCAACCGCTATGTGGCCTGACAAGGTTTCAACTAAAAATGGCTGGGCATTCTTTATGTTCGAAGAACCTGTGGTAGAATACCTGGTGTGGCCTACTGCAATATTGCCACTAAGTTTTGCAATTTCTTCTTCGTTAAAAATCTCTGACACCAGGCCCATGCCTTTATGCTCTCTTACAAGACGGCCATCAGAAGTCACAATGCCTGCTGATTCTTGGCCGCGATGCTGAAGTGCATAAAGTCCGAGATATGCAAGACGAGCTGCATCTTTATGGCCAAAAATCCCAAAAACCCCGCATTTATCTTTTAAATAATCATTAGACATTTTTCATTCCCATTCTATCGTTGCTGGTGGTTTTGAACTTATATCGTATGTTACCCTATTTACACCTTTCACCTCATTAATAATCCTATTTGAAATTCTCCCCAAAATATCATATGGCACTTTAGCCCAATCAGCTGTCATGGCGTCCTGGCTAGTAACTATCCTTAATGCCGCAACATTTTCATATGTCCTCTCATCCCCCATAACGCCGACGCTTTTTACAGGCAAAAGTACTGCGAATGATTGCCATATATTTTTATACTCAACATACTTTTCCATTTCTTCCTGCACTATTAAGTCTGCGTTACGTAAAATCTCCAAACGCTCTTTTGTTATATCGCCTATTATCCGGACAGCCAGGCCCGGCCCTGGAAAAGGCTGCCTGTAAACCATGTGGTCGGGAAGTTTTAATTCTTTTCCAAGAAGCCTTACCTCGTCTTTAAAAAGGTCCCTTAAGGGCTCTATAAGTTTAAGGTTCATTTTTTCAGGAAGGCCTCCTACATTGTGATGTGTCTTTATAGTACTAGACGGCCCGCCTTTAGCAGAAACGCTTTCTATAACATCAGGATACAGCGTACCCTGCCCTAAAAATTTCACATCACTTAATTTTTTTGATTCCTCTTCAAATACCCTGATAAACTCATTGCCTATTATTTTGCGTTTTCTCTCAGGATCTATAACGCCTTTTAATTTTTTCAAGAATCTTTTTTCAGATTTAGCTACATGGAGATTTACGTGAAAATGTTTCTTAAATGTATTTTCAACATACTCCCGCTCATATTTACGCAGAAGCCCGTTATCTACAAAAATGCAGTGAAGCTTTGATCCAATTGCCTTGTGTAAAAGTATGGCTGCCACACTGGAATCCACTCCTCCACTCAGGCCTAATATTACTCTTTCATTTCCCACTTTTTGCTTTATCTCTTCGATTGAATTTTTTATAAATGAGGACATTGTCCATGTAGGTTTAAGCCCGGCTATATCGTAGAGAAAATTCTTAAAAACCTGCATGCCTTTTGGCGTATGTATAACTTCTGGATGGAATTGTACTCCGTATATTTTCCTTATAGGATCTGCCATGCTTGCAATATGGCTATTTTTTGTATGTGCTAATACTATAAAACCTTTGGGCTTCTCTTGAACCTTATCACCATGGCTCATCCAAACCTTTTCTTTTTTCTGGAAACCTGTAAAAAACTTTTCTCTTTTATTTAAAACCAGTTCGGTGTAGCCATATTCCCGCTTTTTGCTTTTACCAACCTTGCCGCCTAACGCATAAGCTGTAAATTGCATGCCGTAACAAATCCCAAGAATTGGCACCCCGAGTTTAAAAATCCTAGGATCTGCTTTTGGAGAGCCTTTTTTCATTACGCTCGCAGGCCCACCGGTAAGTATAATTGCCTTAGGGTTATATGACTTTATTTTTTCAATAGGAATATTATACGGCATTAAAACAGAATACACCCTGCACTCTCTAACACGCCTGGCTATGAGTTGGTTATATTGCGACCCGAAATCTAAAATTACAACCGTATCTTTTTGCATATCATCAAATCAAAGTTGACACTTCTTACATTGTCAGAGTGTCAACTTTGAAGCTTATTTTTACATGCCTTTACACATACACCGCATATAAATTGGTCTACTAAACGCTTATCTCTGAATTCTTTTAATTTTTCAAAGCATTTTATGTGGTTAAAATCCTCTTTTTTTTCTTTTATTGCGCCTATGGGGCAAACGTTTATACAAGCCTTGCACTTTCCACAATCTTCTTTTAGCTTTTTATCAGGCTTTAAAGGCATATTTGTAAGGATAGTCACTAGCCTGAATCTAGACCCTATTTCAGGGTTTACTAAAAGATTGTTCCTGCCCATAAAACCAATGCCTGCTAATTCTCCTATTCTCTTATGAGAAAGATGGCTGGTCTGTTTTTCCCAATCAACTATCTGGGATGCTGGTATAGGTAATGCCTTATAACCTTTACTTTGTATGAAGTTCGAAACTTTAAAAGCAATCTGATCTAATATAGCGTTTGCCTGCCTATAATGATGGTAATAAATCTTGGTAGGAAAACTCGTTATATCCTCTAATATGCCATCAGAAAGCCTCAAGCCTAAAGATATAGTATAATCCAAATCCTTTAAAGTTTCATCAGAAAAAAGAAATTCTTTTTTTATAGTTTTCACGCACGCTACGCCAAAAAGCGCTATGCCTAAATCTTCAGTAAATTTTTTTAGTTCTTTTTTATATTCTTCAGGTTTTTCCATTTTTTAAGATAAATCATTAGTATTGATATTGCCACCGGCGTCACGCCTGAAATCCTGGATGCCTGGCCTAAATTCAAAGGCCTTATCCTGGAAAGTTTTTCAACTATTTCTTTTGAAAGGCCCGAGACATCTTTAAACTCAAAGACTTCTGGTATCTTTATATGCTCTATTTTCCTGAAATTCGCAATCTCTTTTAACTGTCTGTCAATAAAACCTTTATACTTTACCTCTATCTCCACTCCCTGAATCTCTGCATCAGAGAGAGATATTTTATCATCTTTATTTATTTTTTCCAGCATATTAAAATCCACCCCTGGCCTTTTCAATAAATCAAACATGCTGGCTACATTGCTTATAGGCGCTATATTTAACCTTTTTAACCTATTATTGATTTTAGCATTCGGATAAAATTTTACCATCTTTATCCTTTCAATGGCTTTATTTATACTATTTTTCTTGGCAAGCATCTTTTTATACTGCTCTCTGGTTATAAGGCCTAATTTTTTATAGCCTAGCCCCATAAGGCGCTGGTCAGCATTATCCTCTCTAAGTAGAAGCCTGTATTCTACGCGGGATGTAAACATCCTGTAAGGTTCATTTGTGCCTTTTGTAACAAGATCGTCTATTAAAACTCCTATATAACTTTCTGAGCGGTCCAATATAAAAGGCTCTTTTAATTTTACTTTCAGGCTGGCATTCACTCCTGCAATAAAACCCTGGGTTGCTGCTTCTTCATAGCCAGTAGTGCCATTTATCTGGCCAGCGTGGTATAGATTCTGTATTAGTTTTGTTTCAAGCGTAGGTTTCAGCTGCGTGGGATCTATGAAATCATATTCTATTCCATATCCTGGCACAAGGATTTCAGCTTTTTCAAGGCCAACAATACTTCTTATTATCTTTAGCTGGACGTCTAAAGGCAAGCTCGTAGATATCCCGTTTGGATAATACTGGTTTGTTTTCAAGCCTTCTGGCTCTAAAAATATCTGGTGTCTGTCTCTATCGCTAAACCTTACTATTTTATCTTCAATAGAAGGGCAATACCTTGCGCCTGTAGAACAGATCTTTCCTGTGTAGAGCGGAGAACGGTCAAGATTATCGCGTATAATCTGATGGGTTTTTTTATTTGTATAGGTAATGTGACAGGCTACTTGAATTTTATTTATCTTTTCAGTTGAAAATGAAAATGGTATTATAGGATTGTCTCCTAATTGTTTTTTTAATTTAGAAAATCTTATTGTCCTGCCATCTAATCTAGCAGTAGTGCCTGTCTTAAGCCTTGACACATTAAATCCGAATGATTTTAAATTTTCTGAAAGGCCCAGAGAAGACGGATCTCCTAACCTGCCGCCAGGCATATGAGTAAGCCCTATATGAATAAGGCCATTCAAAAAAGTTCCAGGGGCAAGGACTATTGTTTTAGATTTTATAGAAACATTATTCGTAAGCTTAACGCCTTTAATAACGCCATTTTTAACGATTATTTCTTTTACAGAGTTCTCTAATAAATCCAGCTTCTTAGTTTTCTTAATAACGCCTTGCGTGTATTTTAAGTACATTAGCCTGTCTATCTGAACCCTGGAAGACCATACCGCATGGCCTTTGCTTCTATTTAAAATACGGAATTGTATGCCACAAGCGTCAGCTGCCTTAGCCATCTCACCGCCAAGCGCATCAAGCTCTTTTACAAGCTGACCCTTACCAATACCTCCTATAGCAGGATTACAAGACATATATCCTATTTTACTAAGATCCATTGTGATAAGCAGAGTCTTGGAACCCATCCTAGCTGCGGCTAGGCTCGCCTCTATACCAGCATGCCCTGCGCCAATAACTATAACATCATATGCTTTTCTCATAAGGACATTATAATAGCAGATATATAAGATATAGTCAATAAGCCCTCCTTGACATAGGAGAATTAGTATAGTATACTTTAACTACGCCAAAATAAGGCTATTTTTTTAATTATATTATGATAAAGTTTAAAAAAGTTTTAAGCACAAGGCTTATTTCATTAATTTTAGTTGTAGTTTTGTCTATACCTGCTACAGCTTATGGTACAGATTTATCTAATAGGAGCAATCTTAGACCCCCCCCTGCGACAAGCAGCCCAGCAGGTAGAGAAAGATTAAGAGAAACTTTAAGCGAAGTAACCTATCATGAACATGTAAATAAACATATAAACCCTCAAGCAGAAGCTTTATACCAAGACTTTCTAAAATCAAAAGGTATAGCTAGTAATCCAGAAAATATCGCTCTT
>JAHJQM010000058.1 GCA_018819285.1 Candidatus Omnitrophota bacterium | reverse complement strand
TTTTCCATAATTTCTTTTACTTCACCTCTTGTCCCCATATTTATGCCACTACTTTCTCATACAAATATTTTTGAAAATCAATAAAAGTAGCGCGGATATTATCAACACCTCCCAGCATTTCTTCAGCATCACGTATTGCCTGATATTTCAGGGTCAGAAGATCCGGGAGCTTCTCCTGATCAAGCTCCTCAACACCGGTTTCAATGTATTTAGAGAGAACAAACTCCAAAAATTCTTTTTGTTTATTATTTAATCCCTCAAAAATTCTCGACTGCGCCTGAGCTACTCGCATTTCCCTGGTAATTGGCTTCACGGCAAAGGAAACATATTCGAGCACATCAAATAGGTCGCTTTTCTCAGCGTTAATCAATTTCTGTAAGCTAACTAAAACATCTGCACCATATCCAGCATCGAAGAGTTTTACAAGCAATGCCTTGCGCGTAATGGGATTAGACCAGATCTTGCGTAGCTCGGCTTCGCTTTTGAATAATTCCGGCAAAGTGCCGAACATTCCTTGCACAAACTCTTCTGCTGAAATCGGCTTACCATCTGCACTCCAAAACGAGGTCGAGATCATGTGCTGAATTTCACGTTCTTTACCATCTCGAAGTTTTATTTTTACTTTTGCAGGACATTCACAGGGACTTTTCCCACACTTGGGACAAATAGGAGGTGGCTCTTTTATGCATTCACACGGTCTTTTACCACATACAGGACAGAGCCGAGGCGGTTTTTTTACGCATACACAGGGCTCTTGACCGCATTTAGCACAAACTTCGGCTACAGGCTCGCCATCCCATTCTGGATCAGCAAAATGATGATACGCGTCCACAAAGTCATAAATAGTGAAATACTCTTTCCCATCAAATAACCGTGTGCCACGACCTATGATCTGCTTAAACTCAATCATTGAATTGACCGGACGCATGAGTATAATATTGCGAATATTCCGAGCATCTACACCCGTAGATAGCTTTTGCGAAGTTGTAAGAATTGTTGGGGTTGTCTTTTCGTTATCCTGAAATTGGCGTAGATATTGATCGCCCAATGCGCCATCATTAGCGGTAACGCGCACGCAGTAATTAGGTTCTTTGCTTTGTTTATATTGGTTGACTAAATCCCGCACCGCCATCGCATGATCCTGTGTTGCACAAAAGACAATAGACTTTTCATTCTGATTAATTTCGGAAAGGAATATCTTCACTCGCTTAGCTTCGCGCTCCTTGATCTCTATAATTCTATTAAAATCGGGTTCTGTATAGATTTTGCCTTGCTCTATCTCACCTTCAATAATTTGGTCATCCGAAACATAGACATAATCGTCTATCGTGGTCTTGATCCGTTTTACTTTGAATGGTGTCAGAAATCCGTCGTTAATACCCTCTTTAAGCGAATAGATGTATACCGGATCGCCAAAATATTCATACGTATCCCTGTTCTCTTCGCGCCGGGGTGTAGCTGTTAAGCCAAGTTGAACAGCAGGCGAAAAGTATTCCATAATACCGCGCCAATTACCTTCATCGTTTGCGCCGCCGCGATGACATTCATCGATAATGATAAAGTCAAAATAATCAGCCGGATAGCTACCAAAATAAGGCGCAGAGTTACCATCTTTATCCTTACCACTCATAAAGGTCTGAAAAATAGTAAAGAAAATACTGCCATTAGTTGGAACGCCACCTTTTTTGCTGATCTCTTTGGGGCTTATCCTCACTAATGCGTCTTCAGGAAATGCCGAAAAGGCGTTGAATGCTTGATCAGCCAGGATATTTCTATCGGTAAGAAACAAGATACGTGGCCTGCGGCTTCCATCGCGCTTTAAGTTCCAGCGAGTTTGATAAAGTTTCCACGCTATTTGAAAGGCAATAAATGTCTTGCCTGTGCCTGTTGCCATAGTAAGCAAAATACGCTGTTTGTTATCAGCGATGGCTTTCATTGTATTATTGACGGCTATCTCTTGATAGTAGCGAACATCTTTTGTGCCACCAACATCTTCAAATGGAACCTGATTGAATTTATCTTGCCATTGATTTTGAATTGCAAAGGTTTTATTCCAGAGATCAATAGGTGATGGGAAATCGGTAAGCAACCCTTCCTTGCCGGTTTTCATGCAGATTTGGTAAATCTCTTTACCATTACTGGCATAGGTAGTATCAAGATGCATAATTTCAGCATAGTTCTTAGCTTGGGCAACACCTTCGCCAACCTCTTGCTCATCGCTCTTGGCCTCAACAACAGCAAGTTTACGGCCCTTATAAACAAGCACATAATCAGCGCTCAAAGGTTTGGCGCGACCTCCGCCAGTTTGGATTTTCCCTAAAGTAATTTTATATTCACGCAGGACTTTTGTGCCATCTAAGACGCCCCAACCGCTGACTTTTAGCTTAGGATCAATATATTCTGCTCTGGTTTCGGCTTCGTTCATGAACATGCTCCCGTAAGTTCACCTGCAAAGGCTTTTTGTAATATTGACTTCTTCAATTCCTCAAGATCAATCAATTTCTTTTGGTATATAGCTTCAAGTTTCTTTGTTTCACCAGAAAGGGCAACGAATTTTACAACAATGCGTTTTTGTTCGGGAATAGGCGGAATATTTACTCTAATTTCATAAACCTCATTGCGGTTAATGCCCGGCTTTACGCCCTTTGCAAGCTTTCGCAGATTAAGTGTTAATAGCAAATTATGGAGAAACTCCAAGGTGTATTTCTTGTCATCGAATGTCACAAAATAAGTTACATCTAAAGGCCAGAATCTTTTTTCAGTAAGATTGACCTCGCCAGCAGAACCTTTTCGGCCCACAATAATACTTGGCTTATCATAATAAAATTCATCGGTTCTATCTTTTTCCCCGTTAGCACCATAAACCGGATATTTGCCATTTGGAATTCTTTTATCATCGGGTAAAGGCTTTCCGTATTCTAATTTTACAACCTCCCCCAGCTTCTTCTTTTCCCAGCCTATCCCAGAATCTACAAAGACACTTTGCAGATACGAATTAAAAAGTTCACGATTATTTTGCAGGTTCTTTTCGACGCTTTCCTTTGCCTTAGCCAAAGTGACAAAAACCTTATCCAGAACAGCTACGATGCGTTGTTGTTCAGTGAGCGATGGTAAGGGGATTTCGATATCCTTGAATTTATTCATCGAAACACCACCAATAAGACCTGCTAATTCAGTTGAAAAATATTTCTGAAAGATTGAACTAAAATAATAATAGTATACGAAACGACTTTCGGCATTTTTGTTTGTGGTTGTTGCAAATAATTTATTGCCAAAACAAATATCTTGATTTGTAAAACCAATTTTTCTACCAGCACTCCCACCCTCAGCACATATTAACACAGTATTTTTTGGAGCTATTTTGAATAAACTTATTTCTTCAAAAGGTATTTTAACTCCATTTTCATAATTGATAATACTTTCATAACTCACATCTTTCGTAGCTATGTAAGGTAGCCCATCTTTGATGCCAGTATATTTATCTTTCTTAACCTCTTCATTAATGCTATTGCCATTATATATATTACCAATTTCGGATATTTTTTTTACTTCCCACCCGCGCTTCATACCAACCCTCGAATTCTCTTCATTATTTCCGCAGCTTCTTCATCCATCTCTTTCATCTCATCCAAAATCTTTTTTGGCTCACGCAAGGCTACTGTTTCTTTCTTATGCGGATTATTCACCGATAGATCAAATGTTTCTTTATCAATGTCGGAAACATCAATTGCCCATGAATTGTCAGAATTGGCTTTAGTCTTTTGAAGCGTCATAAACTCTTCTAAATCTTTCTCACTAAGCGAATTAGTTTTACCTAAGTTTCTTTTAGGATCAAGCTTGTAATACCAAATCTTTCTTGTTGGAATGCCCTTTTCAAAGAAAAGAACTACTGTTTGCCCTCCTGCAGAAAACACACCGCGAGGAAGATTAAGCATCGTATGTAAATTACAACTCTCCAGCAACAGTTTACGCAAACTAACTGAAGCATTATCAGTATTAGAAAGAAAAGTATTCTTGATTACCACGCCAGCTCTACCACCAGCTTTTAGAATCTTAATGAAATGCTGTAGAAACAAAAAGGCTGTTTCGCTACTTTTTATGGGGAAGTTCTGCTGCACTTCCTTGCGCTCCTTACCGCCGAAAGGCGGATTAGCAAGAACGATATCATATCGGTCTTTTTCTTGAATATCAGCTAGGCTCTCGGCAAGCGTGTTTGTATGCACAATATTAGGAGCTTCTACGCCGTGCAAAATCATATTCATTGTGCCGATAATGTAGGCGAGTGGTTTTTTCTCTTTGCCATATAAAGTTTTCTTCTGTAAGGTATCAGCGTCTTTGGTGGTCAGGTTCTTGCTGGTTTTGAGATATTCAAAGGCTTCGCACAAAAATCCTGCCGAACCCACCGCACCATCATAAATCTTACTTCCAACTTCTGGCGCAACAACCTTAACGATGGTTTTAATAAGCGGCCGGGGCGTGTAATATTCTCCACCGTTTCTACCCGCGTTACCCATGTTCTTAATCTTATCTTCATACAGATGCGACATCTCATGTTTTTCAGCATGGGAACGAAAACGAAGATCATCTATTAAATTGATGACTTCGCGCATATTATAGCCACTCTGGATTCTGTTTTTAAGCTCGCTAAAGATCTCACCAATCTTGTATTCGATAGTGTCGGCGCTTTCGGCACCGACCTTAAACTTCTTCAAGTAAGAAAACAATTTATGGTCAACAAAATCCTTCAGATCATCTCCGGTGAGCGCTTTATGATGATCAAGCTTACCGTCTTTGTCTTTAGGAAATGCCCAGACTTCCCATTGAAACTCCGAACTAATGATGTTTGAGTAGGTCTTGCTTGCCAGCTTTGCTGCAGTTTTTTTATCCTTTTCAAGATCGTCCAGATATTTCAGGAAAAGAATCCATGAGGTCTGCTCCACATAGTCCAGTTCGCTACTGCACCCGGCATCCTTGTGAAGAATATCGTCTATATTTTTAAAAGTTTGCTCAAACACTGTTCCCCCTTTTTAATAGTTTTTCAATATGATACTGCTGAATTTTTCTCGGTTTATACTTACCATTCAGCCAGCGATTAACAGTAGCAAATGCAACACCTAATTCTTTTGCGAGTTGTTCCTGGGTAATTTTATGCTCAAGGCGATATTTTTCGAGGTTTCGTATGAGGGTCATAATATAACACTTTATAACACTATTTGGAGTAGGTCAAGGAGAATATAGGACAGGCTGAGATACTACCTTAGGCGAACATTGAGCACCGTTGGTCACTGCTTACTTAAATCTCTAGCTCGGCAAGCTTATCTTCTCCAAGCTCTACATCTGGCTTTTCAGGACCCAAGTCCTCTGAAATAAATCTACTGGTTTGAAGAGCAACATTACTGCCGCTACCGCTATATCCAACACGCATGGCCATTGCGTCTCCTTTTTTCATATAGGTACAATTTGATAAGATAAGATAGCGTTTTGTTCTGGTCATCCCTACATAAAACAATCTACGACTCTCTTCAAGTTGTTTTTGTTGCTCTACAGAACCCACATAATTATCTATGTAAGGCAATAACCCCTCAACACAATTTGCTATGATAACTAATTCTGCTTCTAATCCTTTAGCCTTATGGAGACTCATTATACTAATATCAAGCCGCTCCTCTTCTATCTCTGGCTGAATTAGCTGTTCTCTTACTGACTTTGCAAGCTCCTCAGTTGTGATGCCGGAGGCAATTATTGATAACGCTAGTTTCCGAAGACTACTTAAAATCTCCTCGCCCTCCGGGAACAAATCATTCACTACATCTTCTGCGCTAAGTCCAGATAATCTAGCGATCTCCGTATTTAACAAATTGTAGCTATTCTTTATTTTTTCAGTGCCTGCGATTGTAATAGTCTGGTTAACCAGTCCTTCCAAAGCTTCTTTTGGAGACCGCCCTTCACGTTGGCAATATGCCATTAACTTGGAATACTCGGTCACATTCAAAGTTGAAGAATCTACGGCTAGCCAATTACGCAATGCTACTAAATCATTTGAATCAGCGAGTAAACATAGCAAAGCATATTTACTTCTTAGTGCGGGATCCTCTAATGAACTATCCGAATAATAACTTGAATAAGACATATGTAAGCTAGCTAGTTCTTCTTCTATATACTTCGCCAATTCTTTCCTTTGAACAAGAATAAGAACTTGTCCAAGCGGAATACCCACATCCTCTGTATAGTATTTTACTAAACGAGCAATTCCGTTTGCTTCCTTTCTGATTCCTCGCCATTGCAAAATCATAACTTCTCCATCTGGATTTGAATCAAGCGGCAAAAGTGCTTTCTCATGTCTTATAGAATTATTATGTATCAGATTCGAGGCGAGTATTATCACTTTCTTTGGGCATCTACGGCAAGTTTCTAATATCTCAGTGTGAGTATTTGGCACATCTGAACTAAATTCAATGACACCTTCTGGATGAGCAAATTTGAAACTATAGATTGATTGATCATCATCGCCTGCAATTGTAATATTGCTACTTCTTCCTAAAATTTTCACCAATTCCTGCTCTGCCTTGTTTAAGTCTTGATATTCATCAACAATTACATGTTCAAATTTCGACAAATATTCATTCACAGGATTGTTGCGCAAATATCTCAAGGTAAGCGGCACTAATTCTCCAATAAGTATGGCTTTGTGAAACTTGAGCCAAGACAGAAGATGATTATTTACTGCTCTATCGTGTCCATTCGTTGGCCATCCTGGCTCATCATCTTGCAATCTTGCCCAAGCACTTTCAAACGCTCTAACATCCTTTCTCAGTGTTGTAATAGTCCCCAACCCTTGTTTCTTTAAGTCATGTATTAAAGGAAGTTGTTCGTGTTTCAATATTGATCTTGGAATTCTCTGAGTCGCACTCATAACGTTAGTCCTAATAAGGATAGAGAAAGCCAGGGAGTGCAAGGTTGTGGCATTTATTCTTTCAGCACCAACTATCCCTAGCTCATTTACCTTTTTAATAAGGTCTCTTGCGGCTAACCGTGTAAAAGTTACCAATAAAATTTCCCCCGGGTCAGCACCCTCTTCTAGTAATCTTGCAATCCTTCTCATTAGCGAAAAGGTCTTCCCCGTTCCCGGTCCTGCAAAAATACACAGAGAAGGCCCGTTGTATCTAGCAATATCTAATGTTTTTCCACTTAAACCAGTATCCCAAGCCATATTTTTCCACCTATTTAATTACCATATTTACGCACCGATCATACTAATCATCTTAGTATTGTGGTAATACATTGTCAACTTCAAGTTTGAATTGCTTGCTACCTACTCTTTTTCTGCTGTTTAGCCATTAAATAATCGAACGATTGTTTATTATAGTATTTTTATGCTTGGGATATACAAAAATAATAGGGGGAGGATTGTTTACTATGAAATTGCTTCTCGTATGGGATGAGTTTTACAACGCCCTACATGTTAAATGGCTAACCTCCTCGCTTAATCTCATTAATTTCTTCTTGGCTTTTTGTTGATATCTGAGCTCTATCTTTCTCAATTTGAATAATCTGTGCTTTAACTTCTTCATCAAATTTTTTGGAAAATGCTCTTTTACAACACATAAAGTGCATAATTCTTGTAAAAAGGGGCTTCTGTTTCTTCGATAAAACTTCAGCACAGGCAACTATTCCAACAGTTTTTGATTCTAGACTTTTTAAGAATTTCTTGAGTTCCAGCGACTTGGCTATAAGATTACGCATATTTATCTTATATGTATCATAATTTATATTCCCTTGCATTAAATTACCCTTAAAATTCTCTCCCATAGAGTTGAGAGTATCTATGTCGTTATTAACTCTACTTAATGTTATCTTGAAATCGAAGATTTTGTTTATAAAGTCTATGCTGCTTAAATTTAATAAAATGTTATCATCAAATTTAATGAGATGCATCTTATTGGCATATATCACTGGTTGATTACTATTTAACCCAGCATCCATAATAGAAACAAAATCTTCTATAATCCAAATATTATTAGAGATACTATCAACATTTTCATTACAAGAATACTCAAGCCTAATTAAAGCATTATAATTTTTTACTTCTCGCTCATAAAGCTTGGTTAGCATTTCTCCTATTCGCACAAATAAAAACGCAAAAAATGCTCCCATAAATGCATAAAGTGCCTGATTAAACATTGTGTATCCTATTTAGTAAATGTAACATAATCTATGAATCGTCTTCCAAAAGGTGTAAGAGCATTATTAAACTTCTCAATTCCGCCCCCACTTATCATGACTTTTAGACGTTCGGAAGATATAGTGCACAATTTTTTGTTAAATAAATCGTCGAGAATTATGATTATCCTCTCTTCGCCCCAGTCTGGAAAACATTCTCTAAATATTTGACTAAGAGAGGCCATCATAGAAGCCCCTTTTACTTTATTGCTATTTTTTGCATTCCATCCCACTGGGTCTTGGAAAACCTTGAGCATTTGAAAGTGATATCCTGTAAGGTCGTTAAGTATATTAATAAACAAGTCTTTGTCATCTGCCGTTGCTTCCTTCCCAATAGCAGAGTTGATTAATATAGCTCTAAATCCTTCCACTTTTTCATTTTGATAGTGCTCAACCGCTACTCGCCATGCCTTTTGAAATAGATATTCAAATTCTTCAGATTGTATATACTTTTCGTTGACTATGCCTTTTAAGGATTCTAGATCTTCAGCTACTTTTTTTAAAAATTCTAGCGTCCTTTTTTCTCGTGATTTAGGAATATAGTCACTTATTAATGAAGCAACGACTCCACCGCCGTATGGAATAGCAGAAATAGCAGCTTTTACAGCATTTAGAATGTTGTCTGTCGCAGACTGCTTAGCTAACGATTTTGTTTCTTCTGGTTTCATCGAGTTATTGTAACCATCCTACTTGAAGACACTCTATAAGTTTAATTATACCTCTTTTGCTGAAAGATACAAACCATTTTCAATCAAGGTAAAGATCTGACTCTAGGCAAACCCTTGGCTCTCTTTTTCTCGCTCCATCTTCTCCAATACCCTGACAGATTTCTTATCTTCTTGTCCTTGCTACCTTTTGGTCTACCAAGTGTCTTACCTTGTTTTCTAGCCCTATCAAGCCCAGATTTAGTCCTTGCTACTATCATTTCTCGCTCATACTCCGCAAAGACCCCTAACATCTGCCAGAACATCTTACCCTCCGGAGTATTAGTATTGATATTCTGAGTCAAAGATATGAACTCTACTCCAAGATTCTTAAATTCCTCAAAGAGATTAAGCAAATGCTTTAAAGAACGCCCTATCCTATCCAGCTTATAGACAAGCACGCAATCAATCTTATTTGCCCTTACGTCAGCCAGCAGACGCTCAAAATCAGGCCTGTTATCGTTCTTACCGCTAAAACCATTGTCCTGATAGGTATCTGTTATCTCATAGTCCATTCTCTTGCAATAATCCTCCAAAGCCATCTTTTGCGTTTCTATGTTCTGATCTGCCATAGAAACTCTGATATACAAAGCTACCTTTTTCATATCATCTCCTTTCTATTTGTTTTTCGCTTTCTTCCCTTTAGCATCTCTTGCAATTGCTTTAAAATTTCAAGTCTATTCTGTCGTTTTGTTTTTTCCTTATTATTGCTTGTCTTTCTACAATCCCTTATAAACTGAGCTCTGTAACCTAGCTTATAACAATGTCTGCAAAGAAAGGCATGATTCCCTATTGGGAGATATAGCTTACCTACTCTTTGATTACAGCCAGGACAAATGAACCATCGGAGAAAACCGCCATATCTGCCAAGTGTAGAGACAATACAAACCTCTTGTGTCCATAAATCCGAAATCACAAATTCAACCTTTCCAGTTTCGCATTTCTCTGGCAATGCTTTCCCTGCCTCACGAGCAAGAATACTATCAACCTCTTCAACTAATATCTTCATTTTTCCTGTCTAAATCACTTGGAGAATCTTCTTTCTTAGTCACATTAATCTGCTTATCTGCGATGTTGACTTGCTCGGTTTGCTTTACTATTACATTCACTGGTGGGCGTTTGAAATTCTTAAATGCCTGAATAACAGATAATAAGTGATTATCTGCTGATTGCCTCATTTGCTGTATAGCCCGTGTTGTTTCTGAATTATTTGTAGCACAACTATTACTATAAGCAATTACTCTATCTTGATATGCTCCAGATATAATATCTGCTAAAATCTTATTTATTATATCTGTCTGTGTATCTTCTTCCATTAATGCGTCTCTTACAATCTTTATAATGGCATAAAGATCCCTTCCTTTATCAGTAGCTTCTGGCCCTGCTCCTAACCCCTCAATGCACATTGGAATTGCCTGCGGATAGAACGTTTTCAATACTTCCTTAGCAAAACTTGCATCCTGCGACAAAGCCTTCTCAAGAGATGTTTGTTCTGTTTCTAAAGCCTGTTTATCTGCCATTGGTAAGTTCTCATTGAAAGCAGAATTACTCTTTTTCGGTAAAACCCTCTTAGCCATTAAAAACCTCCCTTTATTTTATCGATTTGATTCCTATGATAATAATATTCTCTCTTAAATACTAAATAATGTAGATTAAATGGTAGGGTAAGTTACAGATGAACATCTAAAAACTTCTTTAACCTATCCCTATATCTATTAGTTGGTATTGTTCTATCCTTCTCCCAATTAATAATAGTCGCCTCGTCTACTTTTAAACGTTTCGCAAGATCTATTTGTTTAAATCCTTTCTCTAATCTATGCTTGCGAATCCTCTGTCCTAAAGTCTTATCTGGATAGCGCGATGCTCTAAACCAAAGCTTCAAAGGTTGTGTGTGGAATGATTGGCTATGGTTGCCCGTGTAGATATTATACAGGCAAAAAAACAGGAATCACAAACTCAAAACTCTTTCTCCCAATGGAATTGAGATATTTTAATAGAGATTGCTTCGTTTCGCTCGCAATGACGAAAAATGTTCTTATTCCGCTTTATTCTTCTAACCCACACTTTAGGAAACCATGCTTTTTTATCATCAAACTCGATCAAGATAGCCTTTTGTGTCTCTCTGATAAACAGAACATCTATCCAGAAGTATGTTTTTGGATATAATAGGGTTCTTAATCTAAAGTCCATAATTTATGAGATTGCTTCGCTTCGCTCGCAATGACGGCGTTACAAAATTCCTTTCGTTTTCAAAAAATCTCTATCTTTATCACTCATCCCTTGAAATATAATCCCTACTTTCTTCTTTAATATTTCTTTACTTGTATATATGGTGTCGTTATTTTGACGATACCTCTGTGCTTGGGTGTGACGATACGGTGTCGTCTTTTTGACGACAGGTAAGAGAACTGTGCCGAGCATGGTATATTCAGTAGGGTGGGTGCCTTTTCCGCTTTTATAGGTAATAACGCCTCGTTTTTGTAAATAGTCTCTTGCTCTGGATAAGGTGCTTTGGGATATACATAGATGATCCTTGATTTGCTTATCAAAGCAGAAGAAAATTGGCTTTTGGAACCTGCAATAGAGGCCGCGGAGGTAGATATATAAGAGCATAGGGATACGGCCTATTTCTCTGGTTTTACAGAGATCGAAGAAGTCGTTTTCTAGGTATTGGTAGCCTTTCACGTGTTCCTTATTTATCTTCTCGACTCGGCACCTTCGGTGCCTCGCTTGAAGAATATTAGAGATTGCTTCGGCCGCCTTTGGCGGTCTCGCAATGACAGTTTACAGCGTGACAGAACGTGACAAAACGTGTTACAATTTCCAAGATTTTCAAGGTTTCCATAAAAACAAAAACCCTACCCATCATCGATTTCTCGACGATAAGTAGGGTTTCAGTCGGTAGTTTCTAAACTACCTAATTATATGGCGGGGACGACGGGGCTCGAACCCGCGACCTATTGATCGACAATCAATTGTTCTATCCAACTGAACTACGTCCCCAAATATTTAATGGTGGGCGGTACAGGGCTCGAACCTGTGAAACCTCTTCGGTGTAAACGAAGCGCTCTGCCAACTGAGCTAACCGCCCTTTAAAGTGCCTAATAATATACTATACCGCATTATGCTTGGCAAGCACTAATTAAAGGGTTTATTGTACCTTCCCTATAGCCATTAAAGTAAATACCATTGTAAATATTGCAACTGTCTCTATTATACCTAGAACCATCAGATAGTTTCCGAAGCCTTTACCTGTCTCGCCCATTGCATCGCTTGCTGAGGCAGCTGCCTTTCCCTGATACCACGCTGAAAAACCTATTGCAACGCCTGCCAGCATACCCAAAGCGCTTAATATTCCCAGATTTTGCACTTTTTTACTCGCCTCTATCAAGGCATTCATCACTATCATTCCGTATATAGTCTGCGTAAGCGGGGCTCCCACAAACGCCAGAAATATAAATGGCGCCGGCTTATTCTGGGCAAAACATTTTTTCCACGCTCCAATCGCTGCCATGCCTGCCACGCCTGTGCCTACTGCAGAACCAACTGCTGAAAAAGCAAGCGCTGCGCCTGCTATCCCGATATCCTTAAACTGAACTAATGTATTTGGCTCCATAACATCTCCTTTGTTTTATTTGATGTTTTTAAAAGGCGAGTATTTAACGCCTGACCATTCCATATCCAGATGACCTGAAAATTCAAGGACATTCAGCCTTACCCCGTGAACCAATATCGCCAGTATCCCCATTGCAAGATTCAGCGTATGTCCTGCGAAAAGCACAAACGCGCTCAATAAAATGTTTAAAATACTGCTTACTCCTATGCTACCTGCTATTTGGTTAAACGCATCTGCTATTGCCACTCCCGCAAGTCCTACTGCAAATAACCTTATATAAGACACTATATCCGCAAAGCTATTTACAACTTTCAATAAAAAATCCCCCAAACCAGTCCCGATGCCGACAAAAATATTTTTTACTGGCTTTGTAAATAAAATAACAAACGCTGAGCCGGCTATAAAAATCCATTTTCCAAAACTCGGAAATTCAATACTTAATATCAGTGTCTTTGCCAGAAAATACACCGACCATAAAATACATATCCAGCCTACATCGCTTAGCGCTTTTAAGGAAGGTATTTTCCTTAAAATTTTCCAGATATGCGCTATGCTCAACTGTATAGCCCCTATCAGGAAACAAAACGCCTGCACGTTTGTATTATCCGCAAAATATGGCGCCATGGGTTTCAGCCATACATGCGGCCCGAAAAATACGCCTGTCATAACGCCCCAGATAATAGCGCAGCTGCTCAAGACATAGGTTAAAAAGAATACAGACTTATCCTTTAACTGTTTAAATCTTCTTTGCATCGCAAGACCCGCTATAAAATATACCAGGCCGTAGCCTGCGTCGCCTATGAGCATTCCGAAAAATATTGAAAAAAATATCAGAAAATGCGGGCTTATGTCAATCTCCCTGTAACCAGGTATGGTATTTATAATATTGAACATAGGCTCTATTATTCTGACCCATTTTGGATTTCTTATTAATGTCGGAGGCATTTCGTTTTCATCCGGATCTCTTACCAATATTGCCCACTTTTCCAGCGAGGCAGCCTTCTCAATAACACCGGCCTTATCTATAGGGCAATAGCCTTTTATATAGGAAAGTTTTTCAAACCTGCCAGCCCCTTCTGTTATTTCATTGAATTCTATCGCTGAATCTAAATATTTTTCATATTGTCCCAGTGCATTTTTATATACAGCCATCTCCAAAAACATTTTTTCTATTTCCTTTATCCTTAACTCATATCTTTTCTCTTCAGCGATCATCTGCTTGAGGCTCATTTCAGGCAATGTAAGAGTTTCAAAAGGCAGGGTAATTTCTTTTTCTGAAATCGCAGCGCAATAAATAATATTCTTTTTTCTGAACAGCTCTTCCAAGATAACGCCCTCAGGGATATTCTTTTTTTTCTGAGGCGCAATCTTACATAGCTTTACCCATACCTTATTATCCTTCATGCGTTCAATGATCCTGGGATCAAAATCACCCCACTCTTCCCATGTATTTATCTCGCGCTTTACCATGTAAAGTTTTTCTATCAGAGTTTCATTTTCATCCATCAAATCCAAGATTCTAGCTACGATATCCCCCTCGCATCCATTCAAAGATTTCTGATTTTCTATATCAGGAAGAATCTCCATAGCTTCTATTGCGCGAAGCCTGTCTTCTTTCATCTTTGCTATATTTTCGCCTAGCGGCAGGTTCTCATGCTCTACGTGCAAAAGCCCGAGATTCCTTAAATGTTCGAGCGTAACGCTCAAATCTTTTGATTGCATCACAAGGATTATCTTTTTCATTTTAACTATCATGCCAGAATTGCCTCCAAGCTCATCTTTTCGATCTTTTTCTTAGCTATCTTGGATCTGCCCACTGTGCTTGCCTGCTGGTCGCCTAGATAAATCCTTATGCGCCTTATGTTTTCAACGCACTCCGGAATCTTTATTTTTTCGAAGAGGTTCACTCTCTGGTTTGTTATCCTAAGCTCCTTAGCCAATATTTCCAGCTGTTTATTCAATACCTTTTTCTCCTCCAGAAGCGCTATGAATTTTCTTAACGCTATAATCGCTGTATCCACCCATAAAGGCGTCAGAAATAAATCATATTCTGCTTCTTCAAAATCAACTCTTTCAAATACCGGGATATCCACGCCCGCGATATTAAAACCGGATGTAATAATATTTTTCGGCTTTATCCAGCCTGCCACATAATCGCCCGGCTCGGCCAGAAGACCTGCCCATTTGCTTATCTTGTTTTCTAAATTATCCAGCTCTTCTATTTTCTGATTTAACCTTTGATGAGTACGCTGTATCTCAAGCTGCATCTGCTGTTTCTTTAACTGCAATATAGGCAGATAACGCTCAAATTTTTTTAATGCATCACGTTGCTTTTTAAGTTCTCCTTTTGTGAATTTTATTTTGGACATTATTTTTTCGGCCAGAATTCGCTTATGAGTTCAGTCTTTATACTTATTTCTGTCGGTTCGAAATTTTCCGCCAGGATCTGCCATCCAAGGTCAAGGGCCTTTTCAAGAGCTATATCCACAGAAAGATTCATCATCTTTTCTTCGAACGCCTTACCGTATTTAAGGAGTTTTTTGTCCCATTCGCTCATATGAAAACCCATTGCCTGTTTTTCAAGGGTCTCCCTGTAATCGCTGAATAATTGGATCATCCTGTCCATGATAGTCCTGTGATCTTTCCTGGTTTTTCCGTTCACAAGCTGTTTTAAGCGGCTGAGTGATCCGAAGGGCTCTATGAATTTGTTCCTGAGATAAAACTGGCCTTCTGTGATATAGCCTGTGTTGTCAGGCACGGGATGCGTCACATCGTCCCCAGGCATTGTTGTAACAGCCAGTATTGTTATGGATCCTGCTGTATCAAAATCAACTGCCTTTTCATAGCGACTTGCTAGCTGACTGTATAAATCTCCGGGATATCCTCTATTGGAAGGGATCTGTTCCATGGTAATAGAAATTTCTTTTAACGCATCGCAGAAATTCGTCATGTCTGTTAATAGCACCAGCACTCTTTTGCCTTGTAAAGCAAACTGCTCTGCCACTGCAAGGCTCAAATCAGGCACCAAAAGGCACTCTACAGTCGGATCCTGCGCGGTATGAACAAAAAATATGGCCCTGGATAATGACCCGTTTTTCTCAAGCGTGTCTCTAAAGAAAAGATAATCGTCGTATTTAAGGCCCATGCCGCCGAGGATTATCAGGTCGACCTCTGCCTGCATTGCAATACGTGCCAATAACTCATTATAAGGCTCTCCTGGCACTGAAAATATCGGAAGCTTCTGCGATTCTACTAAAGAATTGAATATATCTATCATCGGGATTCCGGTGCGTATCATTTTTCTAGGGATAATCCTTTTAGCCGGATTTACAGAAGGTCCGCCGATCTCTATCATGTTTTCTTCCAGGGTTGGGCCATTATCCCTTGGAAGGCCTGCGCCATTAAACAGGCGACCCAAAAGATTTTCAGTAAATGAAACTCTCATAGGATGGTTTAAAAATCTTACCTTGTCGCCTGTTGAGATGCCCCGGCTTCCACTAAAGACCTGAAGATAAACCTTTTCCCCGTCTATCCTTATTACCTGCGCCAGGGATTTTCCTGCTTTTGAAGATATCTCAGCCAGGTCGCCGTAACCCACGTCCTTTGCCTCAACAGTAATAACATTTCCTGCTATCTGGATTATGCGATTATATATTTTTTGCATTTTTCTTTTATCTGGTTTTCTTGTTTTTTGAAATTTTCAGTATGCCATTCAGATGAATTCCATTCGATAAATACCTGCCTTAACCCCTGGAAAAATTTCCTGACAGCACCTTTATTTTCAAAATTAAACTCTGAGCCTATAATTTCATGCAATATATGAAAAACGTATTTTTGTCTTTCCTCGATAGTAGCGGCATCCACCTCGTCAAATGCATTCTGCTGGAGATACACGTCGTCTATAAACTCACCCTTAAGATAAACTATAAAATCCTGTAAAGACGCGCCCTCTTCTCCCACAACCTTCATCATCTGTTTTACTTCATAGCTTCTCTTTAAAACAGCCTGGGCCAGATTCACTTCTTTTGCGTCTATAAAACTGGCGTATTTACTCCAGCTTTCAAGGGGATCTATGGCAGGATATCTTCTGGCATCAGACCTTTCCCGCGAAAGCCCGTGAAACGCCCCTACCACTTTTAACGTGGCCTGCGTAACAGGCTCTTCAAAATTTCCTCCTGCAGGACTCACTGTGCCGCCTATTGTCACAGACCCGAAACTTCCATCGTGTAACCTCACTAACCCTGCCCTTTCATAAAATGACGCGATTCTGTTTTCAAGATACGCCGGAAATGCCTCTTCTCCTGGAATCTCTTCCAGCCTTCCTGACATCTCGCGCATTGCCTGCGCCCATCTGGAAGTAGAATCAGCTAATAAAAGCACATTCAAACCCATCTGACGATAATACTCAGCAATTGTAACGGCTGTATAAACGCTTGATTCTCTTGCGCTCACAGGCATGGAACTCGTGTTACAAATGATAACTGTGCGCTCTATCAGGCTTTTCTTTGTTCTGGGATCTACAAGATGCGGAAATTCTCTCAGCGTCTCGACAACTTCTCCTGCCCTTTCTCCGCATGCTGCTATAATCACAATATCTATTTCCGCATGCTTACTAATAAGCTGCTGCAGGACAGTTTTCCCTGAACCAAAAGGCCCTGGCACGCAGTAGGTTCCTCCAAGCGCCACAGGCATCAGTGTATCTATAATCCTTATTTTTGTTGTCAATGGCTTTACAGGTTTTAACTTTTCAGCAAAACACGTAATAGGCACTTTCACAGGCCAGGTTTGAGACATAGTGACAGGACAGGTATTTCCTCGCTCATCTTTTAATTCCGCCACTGCATATTTTATATTATATTTACCTTTATTTGCTATTATTACCACTGTAGCTGCGTTTTTTAAACCAAAGGGCGCCATTATCCAGTGTTCAAAAATACCTTCTTTTGTAAAACCTATTTTCTCGCCCGGTTTTACGCTCTGCCCGACTTTGACAACAGGCGTAAATTCCCATTCCAATTTATCATCCAGGGCTTCCAGATATAAACCTCTTTTTAAGAAAAATCCTGACTTTTCTGCCAATTGCGGCAAAGGATTTTGAAGGCCATCGAATATCTGGCCTAATAGCCCTGGCCCTAGCTCCACCGACAGAAGCTCCCCAGTAAATTCTACTTTTTCTCCAAGCCTCAGGCCTTTTGTATCTTCGTAAATCTGGAGCTCCGCAATATTGCCTGTGACGCGTATTACCTCTGATTTAAGCCGCTCTTCATTATGCAATATAAACGCCACCTCATTCTGCATGACATAGTCTTTAAATTCAACTTTTGCCATGTTGCCGTTTATGCCGGTTAGTATTCCGAATCTTTCCGTACTCATATTTTTTCCGTCAATCCTTCCAGAACCTTTGAGCCGTCTAGTGAATTAATCCTGTGCCAGCGCTCCAATATCTTAAGCTGAAGTCCATATGCCGCAAGATATTCCATGTCAAAATAATGGCCCTCTTTAATCTCTTCTATCTTTTCCCATTTTGCTCTGTCCAGGTATGATTCCGCTTCCATGGGAGAATCTTGATTAACTGCCCAGTGCGTCAAAGGCGCGATAAAAGGATCAACCCCATTATCTCCGCGTAAATATTTATTCGGGTCTTTGCCTTTTTTAACAGCCCTTGTCCTTACAAGTTCGTTTGTGAGGCTTTCATTAAACCTTTCCCATTTTTTTAATAAAGCATTCCGGGAACCTGACTCTTGTAAATCCAAAGGCTCCATAGACAGCCCGGCAAGAATATCTATATCGTCCTTATTTAATTCAGGCTTGCACGCCTCAAGAAAATCATGATAAGAAAACGGCGGCTTCATCCCAAAATAAAGCATCGGTAAACTTGCGATCAGATAATAATAAGAATTTTTCATTTTATTATCTTTGCCAGCTCAGGGTTAAGATAAACGCACAATGTTTCCAGTAATCCTTCGTCGCTAAAATCAAAATATGATTTACCTTTATCAAAGCTTATAGAAAAACCAGCGTTTATATTCTGCGACGGCTTAAATTCCACTCCGGCACTGATCTTGTTTTTTAATTTAGAAATAAAGGTATTTTTTATTTTTTCCAGGTCAACTTTATTTACCAATATTTTCATATCTTCTGTCTTGCCGTTTTTATCCGCGTATTTATCTATTAAATCCGCCAATATGCCCGCTGTCTCTTCGCTAGACAGGTCTTTTGTTATCTCGCCAGCCATGATCTTATTCAGCGTCTTTCTTATATCTTCTTTCAGACCGAGCAAAAGATCTCTTGAGGCCTGTTTCACGCTAAGGTTAGCGCTTACCTTAATTTTTTCAGCCTCAGTCTTAGCCTTTTGAATTATTTCATCGGCAAGTTTCCTGGTATCTCCCAGGATTTTTTCAGCGTCTTTTTTAGCCTTGTCCTCTATCAACCCGGCCTTTTCTTCTGCCGATCGTATACCTTCCTGATTTATTTTTTCAAGAAGTCCTTTTAGATTTTCTGGCATCTCTCACCTCGTATATATTATTTTATTTTTATTTCCGCGTAGTTCCGCGTAACATTTCTGCGTGGTTCCGCGATTACACGGCGGGCTAAAAACCTATTGCAACTCTTTATACAGCCTCTCTACTTCCTGAGGATTTTTTACTACTACCACAGGATATGGAGATTCTCTGAATATTCTTTCGCCTTCGTTATAGGAGGCCTCTTTCCAGGATAAGACTTCTTTAAGATCTCCCATAACAAGTAACTCGGCCCCTAATTCTTTTGCCTTGTTAGCTACTTCGGTATGAACCTCTCCTCTTAAAATCAAAAATTCGAATTCTACTTTTTTATTTTCCGCAAGGGCTTTAACTCTTTGCATAAAGAACTTGGACTGCTGTTCCATGTCTATCTCGTATTCCCTTGCTTCAATCTCTACGAATATCCTGCTTTTTAATAACTCCTGTATGGCTTTTTCGTCTATAACATAAATGGCTATAAGCTTTGCCTGTAAAAGTTTTGCAAGATAAATCGCGTATCTAGCTGTAACAATAGAAGATGACCCCCCGGCAAGCGCCACAACTATGTTTTTCATCCTTTTATCCTTTCCTTTATAAGCTTCAGCATTGAAAACGCTTCTCTTGAATCTTCGTCAAGTCTGTCGTTTATATACTTTACGCTTGTCTCATAAAAAGGCAGGTATATCTTTTCAAGGGCATTTACCTTTCTTATTGTTTTCTGAACCTCTTTGGCAATCCTTATAAGAGCGATCTTTTTTTCCGCAAGTTGGGTTATCAACTTCAGGACTTCCTTGAACTTGACTATAACCTCATCCACATAAAAACTTACTTCATACGTGCTGTAGTACGGAGGGTTTTCTCTTACATTCATATTTATTATAGGCAAGCTTACACCCATAACTTTTCTTTCGGAAATAGCAAGGCGCGTCTTTATATCTATTGAAAAACTGAGCTCTTCCAGTCTTTTTCTGCCCATTATAACTACTGTCTTATCTACAAGACCATATGCCTCTTGCATGGCAATGTCTACTTTACGCTGAAGCCTGTCCACGATATGAACAACAGAGTTTAATTCATTTACAAGAATCTTTCTTTTCTCATCCAGGAGCGCATGCCCTTCCTGCGTAAGAGATAACAGTTTTTTGGACTTTAAAAGATTTGTTTTTGTGGCAGCAATGTTAATCCTCATATCATAGACCTTTCCGCCTCAGAGGTGGAATCGATTACTGTTTTTTCTTGTAGCGTTGCTTCAGATCTTCTTCGCGTATTCTTACAAGTTCTTCTGCTGGAAGAATTGAAATTACATCCCACCCCAAATCCAACCCGTCTTCCAGGGTCCTGCGCTCCATGGGCCCTTGACTCAAGAATTTTTTCTCAAAATCTTCACCGAATTTCAGGTAAAGTTTATCCAGGCTGGAGAGCTCTTCTTCTCCGATGATTGACGCAAGCGCCCTGACATCTTTTACGTGAGCATAACATGCGAATAACTGCGAAGACAAAGACGAGTGATCGTCTCTAGTGAGGCCCTTTCCTATATTGTCTTTCATGAGCCTTGATAGAGACGGAAGCCCTGCGATAGGAGGATATATCCCTCTATTGTGCATCTCTCTCTCGAGAACAATCTGGCCTTCAGTAATGTAACCCGTAAGGTCAGGTATGGGATGTGTGATGTCATCGTTAGGCATTGTCAAAATAGGAATCTGCGTTATAGAACCTTTGATTCCTTTTATCATGCCTGCTCTCTCGTATATGCTTGCCAAGTCGCTATAAAGATATCCCGGATAACCTTTTCTCGCTGGTATCTCACCTCTTATCGTGGAAACCTCCCTTAATGCCTCGCAATAATTCGACATGTCCGTCATGATTACAAGGACATGCATGTTTTTCTTAAACGCCAGGTATTCCGCGCAGGTCAACGCTAATCTGGGAGTTAAAAGCCTTTCTGTTGACGGGCTATCAGCCAGGCTCAAAAATATCGCTACCCTTTCAAGGACCCCTGATTCTTCGAAACTCTTTTGGAAAAATCTTGCCGTATCATATTTAACGCCCATGGCCACGAAGATGACGCAGAAATTTTCTCCCTTGACCTGTGACTGGCGCGCGATCTGTGTGCCCAAAAGGTCGTGCGGCAGGCCGCTACCTGAAAATATCGGAAGTTTCTGACCTCTTACAAGCGTATTCATAACGTCTATCGAAGAAATACCTGTTTCTATAATATTCTCAGGATAATTTCTTGAAACAGGGTTTATCGCCAGCCCGTTCACATTTACCATTTCATCGTACACAGGCCTTGGCATGCCATCCAGAGGATTGCCCAGACCGTCAAAAACTCTGCCCAGAACCTCTTCAGATACTCCCATTAAAAGAGGTTTTTCTTTAAAATTCACCTTACAATTTTTCATAGCCAGGCCGCTTGTGCCTCCCAGGACTTCCACAACCGCGAAACCTTTGCCGACTTCAAGCGTAATCCCGAGTCTGGACTTTCCTTCATCATCTACTATTTCCACTATCTCGTTATATCCTACGTTGTGAATATTACGTATGATGAAAATAGGTCCTGTTATTTCTTCCAATCCAACATATTCCCTTAAATTATATTCCCTCATATTAAAACTCCAATCCTTCAAGAGAGCTTTCTACTTCAGAAGGAAGCATAGCTAATTTATCCATGTCTTCTTTTGACTCTGAATACTTAAACCTCATCCTTATGAGATCCTGATAAATCTGTTGTTCTTTTATCTCAGCTATGTTTATGCCTTTTTTAATAAGCTCATCGCTTTTCTCGTAAAACTTAATGATGGATTTCAGCATCAGAAACTGTTTGCGGCTCGAGGAATACGCGTCGATATCATCAAAAGCGCTCTGCTGTAAAAATGTGTTCTTGAACATGGTGCACGTTTCAAGTATCAGCCTCTGCCTGTGCGGCAATACATCAGGCCCTACAAGTTTTACGACTTGGAGAAGCCTTTGCTCTTTCTGTAAAAGTTCCATTATGGCGTATCTGTCGGAAAGCCATTCTTTATCAACATTTTTATGCCACCAGTCTTTCACGTCATCGATATATTCGGAATAACTGTCTATCCAGCTGATGGACGGGTAATGTCTTGCATTCGCCAGATCTCTATCAAGCGCCCAGAAACAGCGTATAAATCTTTTTGTATGTGACGTAACAGGTTCTGAGAAATCTCCTCCGGGAGGAGAAACAGAAGCAATGACCGTAATGGAGCCATTGTCGTTATTCAAAGTTTTAATGCGTCCTGCCCTTTCATAAAATTCCGCTAGCCTAGACGGAAGATACGCTGGAAATCCTTCTTCCATAGGCATTTCTTCCAGCCTGCCTGAAAGCTCTCTAAGAGCCTCTGCCCATCTTGAAGTAGAATCCGCCATAAGCGCTACATTATATCCCATATCCCTGTAATACTCGGCAAGCGTGATGCCTGTATAGATGCTGGCTTCTCTTGCCGCAACAGGCATATTGGATGTATTTGCGATAAATATCGTCCTTTCCATTATAGGCCTTTTGGTTCTAGGATCTATAAGTTTAGGGAAATTAAGAAGAATGTCTGTCATTTCATTTCCTCTTTCGCCGCAGCCCACGTATATCACTATATCTGCATTGCTCCACTTGGCTATCTGGTGCTGGACAACTGTTTTGCCTGTGCCAAATCCTCCGGGGATAACAACGCACCCGCCTTTACCTACAGGAAACAATGTGTCTATTACCCTCTGGCCTGTAATGAGAGGTTCGCTTATAGAGATCCTCTCTTTATAAGGCCTTGGTTTTCTGACAGGCCATTTCTGATACATGAAAATTTCTGTCTCAGAATCTTTCTCTGCCAATATCGCGATTTTTTCTTCCAAGGAATACTCGCCTTCACCGGTTATCCATTTAATTTTGCCGTGGACATGGGGAGGCGCCATGATCCTGTGTTTTACCAGAAAAGTTTCCTGGACTTCTCCTATTACCTCTCCCTGTTTTAAATAATCCCCTTCTTTTTTCAAAGGCTTAAAATTCCATTTCTTTTTCCTGTCCAGGGCAGTGACGTGAACGCCTCTATTTATATAAAAACCCTCTTTTTCTTTTAATATCTCTAGCGGCCGCTGTATCCCGTCGTAGATATTTCCCAATAGCCCGGGCCCTAATTCAACATATAAAGGAAATCCCTGCGTATAAATAGGGTCTCCTGCTTTAAGAGAAGTGGTATCTTCATAAACCTGGATATACGCTTTATCGTCTTTTAATCTTACAACCTCTCCTACAAGATGCTCATGGCCTACCTCCACCATGTCCAACATCCTTAAAAAAGACACCTCCTCCGCTTCAACAACAGGCCCTATTACCCTATATACCTTGCCCGCAGCCTTTAACATCTTCTAGAACGCTCCCTTCAATAAATCCATATATATATCGTCATGCAGCCTTTTAAACCTGGCAGAAAACGTATTATCGTAAATAAGCCTGGAATCCTTTGATTGCACGATTACGCCTATATCTTTAAAATCGCATTTTTTAAATTCAAGCGCAATGCCATTTACATTTTTTATAAAATCTCCTCTTATTATTTTCTCATCCAGCCCAGAATACAGGACATCAACCCCTTTCTCTCCTATAACATCAACGCCTTCTGATATGGCTTTTTCCAGAAATGTTTTATAGTCTGGGTTTTGTCTGAATTCCGTAGCTATCTCTCTTGCCTTTTCAAGAACTGCTTCTATAAATCTGCTCTTTTCTTCCAGAAAAAGTTTTTTCTTTTCAAGATTCAAGGTAGAGAATATTTTCTGTTTCATCTTCTCTATCTCGATATCATTTTTCTTAAGCGCTTCTTTCTTTTTATTTTCCGACTCATGGTTTGCTTCTTCCAGGATTTTGGATTTTTCTTTTTCTGCGCTTGTAAGTATAGAGCTAGCCTGAGCGGTAGCGTCTTCTATTATCTTTCTGCAGATTTCTCCCGCATCTTCTATCTTTGCCATTGAATAAAGAGACTTGTCCATCAGACGCTCACTCCTATTATATCCTTCAGATAATCACCAACGCTTCTCCTTTTAGCGGATCCTCCCCTCGAGGGAAGCTCGAGTATGAGAGGCTTCTGATTCTTGTACATAAGATTATCCAGCTCCTGCCTTAAAAATGACGCTGCCTTTTCAGTCACCAGAATTACCCCTGTTTCTTCTGTTGCCAAGGCCACCTTTAAAGCCTCCAGGGCATTGGAGCGGCTGATAACCTCTCTTGTCTCTATGCCAGCCAGCCTGAAACCAAGGCCTGATTCCTTATCAGCTATGCAGAAAAACGTCATTATATTTTACCCAGGATCATTATAGCTATAATCAAGCCATATATCGCAATACCTTCCGCAAGCCCTACATATATCAGGGCTTTTCCAGCCATTTCTGGTTTCTCGCTTATCGCGCCTACTGCAGCTGCTCCTACGTGCGCCACTGCAATACCTGCTGCTATCGCGCTAAGGCCTGTTGCAAGCGATGCTGCTAAAAATGCCCATCCGACTATTGTTGGATCAGCTGCAGTCTGCTGCGCCTGCGCCCAAGCAGAACCGCAAAAAGAGATAAATAGAAAAAATATACAAAGCTTTACAACGCGCCAAGACCATTTTATAATACGTTCCATGCCCACCTCCTCTTTCTTACATCTTGATCGGTTTATAAGTCTGGTTGCCTGCCATGAAAAACTTTGAGAAAAACTCATAATAGTTCAACCTGAGGGATTGTATGGTTACCACAAGCCCTTCTAGAAAAATTATAAGCATATTTCCTAAAATAACAACTAAAAAAGATAAAATCTCTCCACCCGCATCATTTACGATTCGCGAGAGTTCGAATATAGCGATGAACAACCCTGCGTGCGCCAGCGCAAATGCGGCTATACGTATAAAAGATACTGTATTCGCCAGATAACTCATGCCTACTTCCAGAATATCTATAGTACTCTCCATTAGCGCTACTAAAATATTGTGCTTCCTTTTTTTTAAAATAGCCTCTATAAAAGGCTTCAGGAAAAGCAGAATAATCCCGGCCGATATAATAGCAAAATAAACATTTATGCCATGGGTTTTAGACATGGTTATTTTAGTAAAAAGCCCTATAGCTGCCCAGTAAATAATTCCGCCTATAAGGCCTGACTTGTCAAAAATCGCTTTCAGGTAATCTTTGTCCCTCATGGCATTTATTATATTTATCAGAATCCCAAGGCTTATAAAACCTATGCCGAACATGACGCTCACTTTGAAAATATCCATAATGTTTTCTATAGGTTTTATCCATAAAGAACGAAATGCTATCCCGAAAAAACTTCCATAGAGCGCACCGAATATAATTGAGCTTATCCCGCAGTAAAGTAAAAGCGCGGATGCCTGTCCGACCTTTTCATTTTTACTTATTTTCAAAAACAGGCTCCCTAAGGCCAGGATAAGCCCGTGCCCTATATCCCCGAACATGGCGCCAAACATAACAAGAAAACTTATCGCAACGAATATCGTAGGATCAATTGTTCCATACCGCGGTATGCCGTAAGAATCTATTAATAATTCAAACGGCTTGAAAAACGCGTTATGCTTAAATTTTACCGGTATCTCTTCTTTTGATATGTTCACTTCTTCCGCGTCCTTTGATTCAATGTAACATCTTTTGTCTATCTTTTTTATCTCTCTTATGACGTTTTCCTTTTCCTCTTTTGGAACCCAGCCTGAAAGAAGAACAGTTTTATCCGTTATGCACGAATATTTTTTCGCCTCTAAAAGAGATTTTTTAAGCCTTACCAGGGATTGCATGCCAGACAAATCATCCCGGCGGTTTTCCCCTATTTTTTTTATCTGATCTTGCGTATCCTGAAGTTTCTTTTTTATGACGACTATCTCGCCGGACAGCTTCCCTTCCACATCCCTGGAAATATCTTCCGTGTGCTTTGGAAATTCCATCTTTTCCCAGGATATGTCCTTTAAAACCCTGTCTATAAAAACTCTGTCGCGCCTCAGGCCTATAAATAAAGCTACGATCTTATCGCCTTCTTTTTTAAAAGGATAAAATATATACGGGATATCCTTCAGGCTTCTTTCTAAAACTGAAATATTCTTCTCGACCACCTTCCCCAGCGTTACCTCTAAAAAGCTGTACACTGATTCTCTTTTTAAAGAAAAGAGCGGATAGGATTTCAACTGCGAAAAGATGGAGCTTTTATTCTCTAGCTCTAAATCCAACTCCTCTTTCTGGACAAAAAAACGCGCTGCGTCATTCTCGATTCCGGTAAGTATTTTTTTGATATCATCGTAAGAAAAAACCTTTATATCTTTGGCGGGGAGAGGAGAAATGCTGAGTTTTCTTAAATTATCCCTTAATCTAGCATCCAGCTCATCCCACTCGACATATTCCTTGTCTATCTCATAAGGAGATAGCTCTCTCAGCTCATCTTCTATGTGGCGTATATCAACCGGGTGAAATATCCCAAGTTTTAAAAGACGATAGGTTATATCCTCTATCTTTTCCTTTAAAACAACCATGCTCATTAATTCCATGCTTGATGCGGTCAGCATATATTTAATAGATTGTTTGTCTCGTCCTTTTTCCAGCCAAAATCTTTGGCATATAAAAGAGAAATAATATTTTTCGTCTCATTTCTTTTTAATATCACATACCCAAGGATCGTGCCTATTGTAAAAGGATATCCGGAAAGGGCTCTCTTGACTTCTTTTAACAAGACCTCATGAAGGAAATTTTCTATAAGGGACATGTTTTCTTCCATAAGCTCTCTAATTTTGGCGTAAGGACCGAGCGCGACGCTATCCACGATCTTTGTAAGCCCATCAGTCGTATAAAAGCTCGTAACGTTTTCTTTATTAATTCTCGTTCCACCCGGAATCATCCACTCCATGATATCGCCAGCTGCCAGGTTATAATATTTTCTCATTCTTATAAGCCAATTTATGTTCTCGGTATCTATCTCTATGCCTATGACCCTTTTGGCTATCTCCTGGTCTACGGGAGAAAGCGATTCCGCGCAGGAAAGCATCCTTTGACAATAATCAATATCCAGACTGGCTTCCAGATAAAAAGTAGACCCTTTTTCTTTAAATCTGTCGCGGCTGCGTAAAACAGGTTTTCTGTAAGGTGTATCTTCCAGAAGAAGTATTATTTCTTCTATATTGGGAGCATATATAATTTTCTTGTAATCTATGTCAAAACTTATCTTCTCTCCTAAAATAAAATCATCTGCGTCAATCGGTGTTTTTTTATTCCATATTCTTAATGCTGTCTTTAACTGTTCAAGCTCATATTTTTCTATAAAAAGACTCATGAGCTCTTTTTCTGTTTTTCCAGGAGCGGATTTATATATTTTTCTGTATATACCTAAGTCATTTTTTATGAACCGCTTTTCAATAATCCTGAAGTCACTAATTTCTTTAGGAATGCTTTCTATCGCGTTTTTATAATATGGAGATTCTTTTAATAGCTCCATGGCCTCATAAACATCTTCCGCCTCAAGCATCCTGGAAAACAAATCCTGGCTTATCAGAAATGAGATCATGGCCCTTATCTTAGCGTTGATAAAAGAATATGTGGCAAGCTCTCGCATATTTAATCTTTAATTGTTATTATCCGAGAGAAAACATTTTTGGAAACCTCAGAGATGTCCTTGTCTTTTCTCTCTTTAATGGCAAGGGTTTCTTTTCTGACTTCTTTAAGGATATTTTCTTTTTCCGACATAAATCTTTTTTCTAATTCTTGTTTTTCTTTATGGCTGAGATCTTCTACTTCTACGGCTGCTTTGTCTATTATATCTTCTTTCTCTTTTTTAGCGTCTCTTACGATGCGCTCCGCTTCTTCTTTCGCATCCTGAAGTATTTTACCGGCCCTCTCTTCTTCTTTGAGAATCTTTTCAATCGCGTCTTTCATGATTTAGCGGCTCCCTGGTTTTATTATATCTCTGCCCTCTTTGCATAAAGGACAATCCTCAGGCTTATAGGCTGGAAAATCAAGCCTTGCTAGACTTTTTAATTTTACACCCAAATCCAGGATTTTTCCACTTCTATTTACCACGCAGCCTACGCCTATTATTTTGGCGCCGGTTGGCTTTATTGCCTCTAAAACCTCGACTGTAGAAAGCCCTGTGGTTATAACGTCTTCTACCACGAGAACCCTGTCTTCTTTTTTTATCTCAAACCCCCGTCTTAATGTCATCTTGCCTTCCACCCGCTCTGTGAACAAAGACCTTATCCCAAGAGCCCTTGCGGTTTCGTAAGAAACTATCACACCGCCTAAAGCAGGCGCCACCACGCACGTAGGCTTATCATCTTTAAAATACCCTGCCAGTTGTTTGCATATCTTTTCCGCTATATCCGGGTTTTGTAGTAATAACGCGCACTGAAAATAATTCCCGCTATGAAGGCCGCTAGAAAGCCTGAAATGCCCGTTTAAAAGCGCGCCCGTATCCTCAAACAGCTTCAAGATCTCTTTTTCTTTCATCGCCCCTTCCTCTAAGTTGACAAACTAACATTGTTAGTTTGTCAACTTACGCAAAGCTTGACGCAATTGTTTTAAACGCTTTAACAGGATCCTTTGCCTTTGTAACAGGCCTTCCTATTACAATATAATCAGCACCTCTTTGAAAGGCTTCCTTAGGCGTAGCTACTCTTTTCTGGTCCCCTGTTTCAGATCCTTTAGGCCTTACCCCAGGAGTAACTATTAAAAAATCCTTTCCTGTATTTTTCCTTATCGCAGTTATTTCTTCAGGCGATGCCACCACGCCATCTAAACCAGCCTCTTTAGCCAAAATTGCTAAGCTCAAGACCTGGTCTTGAGCAGACTTATCTATGCCCATTTTCTTTAAAGCCTCTTTGTCCATGCTAGTAAGCACTGTCACTCCGAGAATCTTAGACCTTGCTACACCTAGTTTTTCACTCTCTTCTTCTGCTCCTTCCACAGCTTTTCTCATCATATCTATCCCGCCTGATGCGTGCACATTGAACATAAATACGCCAAACCTAACAGCTATTTTACTGGCTGCGTAAACTGTGTTTGGAATATCGTGGAATTTCAGGTCCAGAAAAATATCTTTGTCATATTTTTTGACAAGTTCAATTGCCTTTACGCCGCAAGAGTAAAATAACTCCATGCCTATCTTAAAAATCTGCACTTCGCTGCTCAGAGTATTCAGAAGCCTCTCTTCTTCCTTCAGCGTATTCACATCCAGCGCTACTATAATTGTATTCTTCATCCCGCTCCTAGTCCAGCTAAGTTGACATTCTGACATTGTTAGAGTGTCAACTTAGATTAATTGTTGCCATCCAAATTACCAGCAATATCTTCTATTTTTTCTATTTTATGCTTTTTCAGATACTCTTCAATGCCCTTTACTATTTTATCGCAGACACCTGGCTCTATAAAATTAGCAGTGCCTACTTGAATAGCAGCAGCTCCTGCCATCATAAATTCAATAGCGTCATTAGCGTTCATTATGCCGCCTATGCCTATCACAGGGATATCGATATTCTTCGAAACTTCATAAACCATTCTTAAGGCTATTGGTTTTATACAAGGTCCGCTCAAACCGCCTGTAATATTGCCGAGTTTTGGCTTTCTCGTATTTATGTCTATGGCCATTCCAAAAAACGTATTCACAAGGCTCACTGCATCAGAGCCGGCATTCTCAGCTGCTCTAGCAATTTTAACTATATCCGTCACATTTGGAGAAAGTTTTGTAATAATAGTTTTATCTGTTATTTTTCTCACAGCTTTTACAACTTCATGCGTTTCTTTTGTATCCTGCGCTACCAAACCTTCGCAGTTAATATTTGGGCACGATATATTTAATTCTATCCCGCTTATACTTTTTATTTTATCCAACCTTCTCGCAAGAATAAAAAACTCATCTATATTGTTCCCTGATATGCTAACGATAATAGGTGTGCCTATCTTAGAAAGATACGGTATTTTTTCTTTTAAAAAATTATCTATACCTTCGTTCTGAAGTCCTATTGCATTTAATATTCCAGCTGAAGTCTCGCATATCCTGGGCATTGGATTGCCCTGTCTCGGATTTAAAGTAATTGTCTTTGTAATAATCGCTCCTATATGTTTCAAGTTAACTAATTTTTCAAATTCTTTAGCATATCCAAATGTCCCGGACGCCGCCATTACGGGATTCTTAAGCTTTATCTTGCCTATTTTAACTTCCAATTTTGCCATTTTTATCCTTCTTTGAATCTAACCAGGTTAGACTAGCCTGTAAGTTGACACTCTGACAATGTCAGAGTGTCAACTTATTTACCAGATAAGTTCGCTGGCGTTAAAGACTGGGCCGTCTTCACAGGCAAGTTTAGTGCCTGATTTTGTTTTGACAGCGCAACCCAGGCATACGCCAATGCCGCAGGCCATCTTTTCTTCTAATGACACTTGGCATTTAAATTTTCGCTCCTGGCATATATCCGCAATACATTTAAGCATTCCATGCGGCCCGCAAACATATACAATAGTTTCAAACTTACTTTCTGTAGTTTTTAAAATCTTATGAAATAACTTTGACACAAAACCCTGCGAGCCATAAGTGCCGTCATCAGTGGAAACATAAACCTCAGGCGTAGCCTTTTTGAAATCTTTCTCGCATAAAATCAGATTTTTTGTTTTCGCTCCTATTAATACAATCGTCTTTATCTTCTTTTTCGTTAATTCTTCTGCAAGATATACTAATGGCGCAGCTCCTATGCCGCCTGCGATTATAATCGCTCTAGGCTCGCCATTTGTAGTTCGCGGCAATGTAAAACCATTGCCTAAGGGTCCCAAAATATTTATTTTATCTCCTTCTTTTTTATTCGAAAGAATCTCCGTTCCACTACCTACAGTTTCATATAAAATTTCTATATTTCCATTCACTCTATGTACACTGAACGGCCTTCTCAAAAGTGGTTCAAAAGAATCATTGCACCTGATTTGCACAAACTGCCCGGGTTTTGCTGTCCTTGCAATATAAGGCGCATCAAGAGCCATCTTATAATAAACATGGCTGATTTTTTTGTTTGATAGGACTTTAACTCTTGTATCTTTCATCTAATCTATCCAACTTCGTAAGCTGCCTTTAGACAACTTACGAAGTTTATTATTAAAATAAATTTAACTGTTTTTCGCCTATATTATCTTTCTCTTTTAATATCTCTATTATGCCATACTCTCCATCAAAACCTGGCAATATATTCACGTTTCCGTTTCTCACATTTATAATTGCCTTTGCAATTTTTATTGGTAACTCCCTTAAAAGTTTATCCTCATTAACCTCTGTAAGAACTTCAAGTTCTGTCCCAAGCCGCGGGATTATTGCGCGATATTTCGTATTAACCGCTTTAGAAGCAACTCCAACTCCTAATGTGTCGGCAATTATTTCTGCAAGCGGTATCATTCTTTTAAAAGGGATGCTATTCTCAGGGACAAAACCAACAGATCTGTCTGCAAGCTCACTAACCCTATTCATAACGCCTATTGTAAGAGATTTTCCGCACGCAGGGCATATATTTTTATTTCTTCTGGTTTCTTCCGGGCTAAATCTTACATTGCAGGCCCTGTGACCATCGTAATGATACTTCCCTTCTTCAGGGAAAAATTCAATTGTATAAAGAAATTTCTTTTTGTCTTTTTTCTTCAATGTATCCATAACCGCTTTATAGCTCATTTCAATATCAAATACATTTGCCTCTCTGCCTATCTTCTGCGGACTGTGAGAATCAGAATTCGATATAAGATTAAACCTGTCCAGCTTGCTCCATTGCCAATTCATACCCGGATCTGAAGAAAGCCCTGTTTCCAGAGCATATATATCTTTAGTGTATTCTCCAAAACATTCTTCTATTGAATCAAAACCTGATTTGGAACCGAAAAGCGAAAACCACGGCGTCCAGATATGACCTGGCACTAGGAATATATCCTTACTGATCCCGAATAAAAGTTCTGCCAGGTCTTTGGCGTCTATGCCTATAATAGGTCTTCCGTCGTACGCAATATTCCCATAACCTGAAAGAGCGGAGTTTACTTTATCGGCAATATCGAAACTCGGCACAAAAATAACACTATGGATCTTCCTGACCTTGCCATTTTTAGAATATATACTGGATATCTCTCCTGTGAGCATAAAATTCACGCCGTTATATTCAAATAAACCATTACCTGAATCCTTAAGGGTGTTTTTTAATTCTTCCAGCCATAGATAGTGAGTAAAATCTCCTGTGCCCAATAAAGATATACCTTTGAGTTTTGCGTATTCCGAAAGTGTTTTTATATTCATGTCAGGGCTTGTGGCGCGGCTATATTTAGAATGTATGTGAAAATCAGCTACGAATTTCATGCCTTATATATAACCTTTCCTTTATAGATAGCATATTCGACTACGCCTTTTAATTTCTTTCCGATAAAAGCTGAATTTTTTGATTTGGACACAAAACCAACTTTATTAACAACCCACTCCTTGTCAGGCGACACGATAGTTATGTCAGCGTCTTTGCCAGAACCAAGTGTCCCTTTATTTATATCAAGAATTCTCGCAGGATTAAGAGAGATCTTTTTTACGAGCTCACTCCATGTTAATAACCCCTTGCCTATCAGTTCAGTAACGCTTACTGCAAGCTCTGTTTCTAAGCCTATGCTTCCAAATTCTGCATGTTCAAATTCTATCTCTTTTTCATTTTCAGTATGAGGGGCGTGATCAGAGGCAATGACATCTATTGTCCCGTCTTTTAACCCTTCCCTTATTGCCAGAACATCATCTTTTGTCCTTAAGGGTGGGTTAACTTTCATACTTGTATTATAGTCCAAAAGATCCTCTTCATTTAAAGTAAAATAATGCGGGGCGGTTTCACTGGTTACCTTCACGCCCTTTAACTTTCCTTTTCTTATTATTTCCACCGACTCACCTGTGCTCACATGAGCAATGTGTACACTTGCGCCAATTTCTTCTGCAAGCTTTATATCTCTCGCCACCCTTTTATATTCAGATTCTTTTGAAATTCCTCTTAAGCCCAGCCTTGTTGATGTAAAACCGCGGTTAACCAAGCCCTTACCTGAAAGCGATTTATCCTCTGAATGGCATATTACAAGAACCTTTTCTCTTTTTGCCTCTTTAAATGCTTTTAGCATTAACTCATCGCTGTCAACTGATCCGCCATCATCTGAAATTGCAATTATCCCTTCTTTTTTTAATGCGCTAATATCCGCCAATTCTTTACCAGCTCTTCCGATTGTAATTGCCCCGCATATAAATACTCCTACATTTGCCGTCTTTTTAATAATATCATTCAACGTTTTGATAACCCCTACAGAATCAAGACTTGGTAATGTATTTGGCATGACGAGAACGCTTGTAACCCCGCCTTTAGCCGCAGCCTTTGTGCCGCTAAAAATAGTTTCTTTATCCTCTCTGCCAGGTTCTCTCAAATGAACATGCATGTCTACAATTCCAGGCACCACAATTTTTCCTGCAGCATCAATAACTGTTTCAGCCTTGACATCCAAACCAAAGCCTATTTTGGATATTTTCTCGCCTTCTACGAGAATATCCATCACCCCATCTATCTTATTAGCAGGGTCGATTACATGGCCATTCTTAATAAGTAATTTCAGATGCATAGTCACCTTTGAATTTATACCCGTCACATAACTTTAGCGGGTGTAAATTGGCTAAGGAATTGATGTGCCCTTATCCTTAACTTGAGAAACCCAGAATAATACCGCCATCCTGACAGCAATCCCATTTGTAACCTGTTCCAATATCACAGAGTTTCCTCCGTCAGCAACCTCGCTTGATATTTCAACCCCTCTATTTATAGGGCCTGGGTGCATGACAATGATATCTTTTTTGGCTTTTTTCAATCTCTCTTCTGTAATTCCGAAACTTTTAAAATATTCCAGCTGGCTCGGGAATGCCTTCATATCATCCCGCTCAAACTGCATCCTTAATATATTTATAGCATCAGCTTCTCTGAGCGCTTCATCTATATTATCCGTAACTTTAACCCCCATCCTCTCTATCCCCGGAGGAATCAGAATCTTTGGCGCGCAAACAGTTACCTTTGCCCCAAATTTAGTCAAACCCCATATATTCGATCGAGCTACCCTGGAATGAGCAATGTCTCCCGCTATACTTACATTCAAACCCTCCAACTTGCCAGTTTTTTTCCTCAATGTGAACATATCTAAAAGCGCCTGCGTAGGGTGCTCATGCCAGCCGTCTCCCGCGTTTATTACGCTTACATTCACATTGCGGGCCAGCATAGTGGCTGCGCCTGAACAATTATGCCTCACCACAATAATATCTGCTTTTAAAGCCTCTATGTTTTTGCCGGTATCATTCAAGGTCTCGCCTTTTCTCACACTTGAAGACTCTACTGCAATATTTATAACATCAGCTGAGAGCCTTTTGGCAGCCACTTCAAAAGACACTCTGGTTCTTGTAGACGGTTCGTAAAATAAATTTACCACTGTTTTGCCGCGCAGCGCAGGAACCTTCTTGATCTTTCTACCAAGGATTTCCCTGAAAGATTCGGCTGTGTCCAAAAGAAGCTCTATATCTTCTCTTGAAAGATACTCCAGCCCCAGAAGATCTTTATGAACCCATTTTGCTGTTTTCTTCTTTGTCATCCTGCGTTTCCTCTATAGTAACGCTGTCTTCATTATCTATTTCCTGGAATTTTACCTGCACAAGTTCTTTCTGTGACGTAGGAATATTCTTCCCCACATAATCAGCCCTTATGGGAAGTTCCCGATGGCCTCTGTCAATTAATACTGCCAGCTGTATTGTCCTTGGCCTGCCAAAATCTATCAAAGCATCTAACGCGCACCTGATAGTGCGGCCTGTATATAAAACATCATCCACAAGCACTATATTTTTATTCTCTATGTCAAAATCTATTTCAGTATTATGAATCACAGGCTGTTCTGATATAGCGCTTAAATCATCCCTGTAGAAGGTTATATCCAGCGCTCCTACGTCTAATCTGGTCCCATAAAGATTGTTTATGCCTTTTGCGATGCGCTCTGCTAGTACATACCCCCTTGTCCTTATCCCCACCACAACAAGCTCTTTAACGCCTTTATTATTTTCTATAATCTCGTGACTTATTCTTGTAATTGAGCGCTCTATCTCTTCCTTTGTAAAAACCTGTTTTAGCGACATATCCACCTCAAATAAAAACCTCGCAAGTGGCCTTTAGGCCTCCTACGAGGTTGTATTGGTTCAAATATATTAATCAAAATTCTCTCTTGTCTATTCACTTTTACTCCCTTTTCAGCCTCTCTGTGCTGATTTAAAGGTATTTATTAATTTCAAATTATACCACTTATTTTTATTATGTCAAGTATTAAAGAAAATCGTAGGAAAAATATACTATCCCATCCGGATTCAAGGATTCTATAATCCTCTCTTGCTCAGAAAGGACCTCGGGGTCATTTTTCATCAAAAAGTTTCCTAGTCCTATATAAACCTTGCCTTTTCCGCGGTGGGCTAAAGCTGATCTTGTAACCTCTTTTGCCAGTTGATTATTTTTTGTATAATTCATAAGCACAACGTAATCAACTATCCCTTTCTCCAGCCATCCAGGCCAGTCTTGAAATGCAGCAGAAAAAGCAGTGTCGCAAGACGGAATCACTGCGCAGGAAATAAGCATCCGGGGAGATTTATCTTTTATGTGTTTTGCCAGCCTTTCCACGAGATTTGTAACCTGATCTCTTTTCCAGTCATCCCAGATAAGAGAGTTCTCGTTATTATTTTCCATCGACAAAGGGTCTAATCCTTTTTTTTCTTTAAATCTTTTTAAGTTTTCCTCCCCATAACCATATGTCAGGCCAAATCTATTGAAACTTGAACGCGGAAGAAAAGGCACGGGATACGGATAGCGCACATAATCCAGATGTACTCCGGATAAATCCGGATATCTGGCTATGATTTCATCTATTATCAATACCGTATATTCGCCTACCTTGAGATCGCCCGGCTCAAGAAAAAGCTGTTCATCTCTGAGATAATATTTATCAGATTCATTTACATCCTCTGTTCTCATTGGAGACCTCAGATATTGATCTTTGGTTAGAATAGAGTCTCCGAACTTCTCCACTATATTTACTTTTCTAGTCTTCCCTATACTAAGGACATTCACCCATGCAAAAACTTTTACATTGCATCTTTTGGCTTCTTTTAAAATTACATCTATTGTGTCTACCCCTGACGCTTTCAACATATTATCATAACTTGCTCTGCCATTTATGCTGGTGTCATAATAAGATTTTCCACTGCGGTATAGCTGGAGATATATCTCTGTTATTTTAGATTTTTTGCAGAATTTTATCAGCTCAAATGCTGATCTTTTAGAATAAAGCACTTTCTCTGCAGAAAAACATGTAACCCATACGCCTTTTGCAGACGCATTCTTATCTTTTCCGTAAACAGATAAAGGCATTATTAAAAAAAGAGCGATAGAAAATAGAAAAACTCTTTTTACGACAATCATTTTTCTCCTTTTATAACAAGAATAAATTCTCCGCGCGGCTGGTTTAAAATAAAATGCTTTATTACCTCTGAAACCTTGGCACGGATAGTCTCTTCAAATACCTTTGTAACTTCGCGGCTTATAGCTATATCCCTATCCCCCATTATATCCAGCACATCTTTTAAAGTCTTTAAAAGCCTGTGAGGGGATTCATAAAGCACAATAGTTCTTTTTTCCTGGCTTAAAATCTCCAGTTCCTTGCGCCTCTTGCCGGGTTTTTGGGCAAGGAAGCCCTCGAACACAAAACTATCTGTAGGCATGCCTGATAAAACAAGGCCTGCTATAATAGCGCTTGGCCCTGGTATAACAGTTAATGGAACATTATTTTCAATTGCAAGCCTTACAATATTAAAACCCGGATCACTTATGCCAGGAGTGCCGCTATCTGAAACAAGCGCAATATCCTTGCCTTCTTGAAGCAGCTTTAATAAATATTCGCCTTTTTGAATCTTATTGTACTCAAAATAACTTGTGGTAGGCGCATTTATCCCGTAATGCGAAAGGAGTTTTTTCGTATGCCTGGTATCCTCGCACGCAATAAGAGCAACTGACTTAAGCGTCTCTATTGCCCGAAATGTTATGTCCTTAAGATTTCCTATAGGAGTTGAAACTATAAAAAGTTTTCCTGTCATATGCGCATTATAGCATATCTTTAATAATAAAAAAGATTTAACCTGCCCTAACTTTACAATTCGTGCCTGGCACTATTTGTAAAGTTAGCCCAACGAATCGATAATAGTTAATTTTACAAATCTGATCGTTTACTCTACTGTAACGCTTTTTGCAAGGTTTCTGGGCTGGTCAACGTCGCATCCGCGCTTTACTGCGATGTAGTACGCTAGAAGCTGTAATGGCACTACTGTAACTATGGGCGAGAAAATCTCGTCTATCTTAGGAATATATATTATCTCTTTTGTAAAGCTTTCTATGAACTTATCGCCTTCCGTGGCTACTGCGATTACCTTTCCTTTTCTCGCGCATATCTCTTCGATATTCGAGATCATTTTTTCATATACAAAAGACTCGGGCACAATACAAACTACAGCTCTATACTCATCTATAAGAGCAATAGGCCCATGTTTCATCTCTCCTGCAGCATAGCCTTCTGCAGGTATATAGGAAATTTCTTTGAGCTTTAAGGCGCCCTCAAGAGCTGTTGGAAAATTCAGATTTCGTCCAAGGTATAAAAATGAACCGAAATTCAGGTGTTTGGCTGCAATTCTTTGTATACGATTTTTTTTATCTAGAATATTGTCTATAATTCCAGATATATTTTTAAATCCATCCAATAAGGTTTTCTTTAAATCGCTTTTCAATAAATCCCTTTTATCTGCAATATAAAACGCTAACACATAAAGAATAGCAAGTTGCGCTGTATACGCCTTAGTAGACGCGACTCCTATTTCCGGGCCTGCATAAGTATAAAGCACCCCATCCGATGCCCTGGTTAAGCTTGAGCCGACAACATTGCATATTGACAAAATAATAGACCCTTTTTGCTTTGCTTCCTTTACAGCAGCCAGGGTATCTGCTGTTTCGCCTGACTGGCTTATTGCAATCGTTAGCGTATCTTTATTTACAATGGGGTCCCTGTACCTGAATTCAGACGATAGATCTATCGAGACAGGTATCTTTGTGAATTTCTCAAGTATATATTTACCGACAAGCCCTGCGTGATACGCAGTGCCGCACGCAATTATAATAATATTGGAGACATTTCTTATAGCGCTGTCTGATATGTTTATGCCTTCCAGATTAAATTCGGAATCGGCTCTTATCCTGGAAGAGATAATCTGTTTTAAAACCTTTGGCTGCTCGTGGATTTCTTTCAGCATGAAATGAGCGAAACCAGTTTTCTGAGCCGAATCAAGGCTCCATTTTATGACATCTACATTTTTATGCCTGAGTAACCCTTCTGAATCAAAAATCTCTACCTTATTTTTGGTTAGGACTACTATTTCTCCATCTTCGAGATAAATTACATTTTTTGTATGCTTTAATATAGCAGGCACATCTGAGGCAATAAAATTTTCTCCTTCGCCTATGCCTATTATCAGAGGGCTTTCCTTTCTTGCGGCAATAATCCTGTCAGGCTCATTTCTGGAAATTACGCCTAATGCAAAAGAGCCTTTTAAATTTTTGAGCGAGCTTAATACAGCATCTTTTAAATCGCCTTTATAATATTTTTCTACAAGATGGCTTATGACTTCTGTATCTGTTTGGGATTTAAATTTGTGGCCTTCTTCTATGAGTTGTTTTTTGAGTTCGCTGAAATTTTCTATAATACCATTATGGACTACTGCTATATCTCCTGAGCAATCCTGATGGGGATGAGCGTTAATATTTGTAGGGGCGCCGTGCGTTGCCCATCTATTATGCGAAATGCCTATATGGCTTTCAGATATTTCTTTACCCTTAAGAAAACTCTCAAGATCTTTTATTTTGCCTTTGCATTTCTTTATGACAATTTTATCTTTCGGTATAATCGCTATGCCTACAGAGTCATAACCTCTATACTCTAATCTCCTTAGGCCTTCGATTAAAATAGGCAAAGCGTCTTTATTCCCGATATAACCAACTATCCCGCACACATATCACCTCTTATGTTGCTTATTATATATTAGTTACGGCTTAATGCCAATAAAAAAATTGCTTCTCCTGAATTGTAAGGTCCTTGCATAATCTATTATATATGCTAAAATTATAAACGATGAAGATAAATTTAAAATTAAACATCAGCGCTTTTATACTCGGCCTTACCTCAATGATAGGCCAGATAATTATTATAAGAGAGCTTATCGTAGTATTCTATGGCAATGAGCTGTCTTTAGGCATCATACTCGCCTCATGGCTTTTCTGGGTAGCTTTCGGAAGCCTTGTTCTGGGCAGGCTTGTAGATTTCATCCCCTTTAAGGAAAAACTCTTATCGTATTTACAGCTTGCTTTATCCATACTTATTCCTCTAAATATATTTTTCATCCGGCTCATCAAATCCATATTAAAAATCCCGGCAGGAAAAATCATTGGACTAACTCAAATGCTGGGTTCATCCTTTGTATCTTTATCCCTTGTCTGCGCATTATTAGGCCTCATTTTTATATTGATATCAAAGATTGCCGCAAAAGACAACCACCTGGCGCATAAACAGGTGGGAAGGATTTATTTATTAGAAGGTCTGGGAGCTTCTATCGGCGGTCTCATATACGCATTTTTACTTATAAAAACATATACGAGTTTTCAAAATGCCCTTATCCTGGGAAATCTGAATTTAATCACATCTATCTTATTCTCTAGAAATATAGTACAGCTGATATACCTCGTAATATTTTCAACTACAATCATGTTCAATTGGCCAAAACATATAGATGGGTTTACAAGGTCTCTTCAGGTAAAGCCTCTCAAGCTCATAGAAAATGCAGATTCTATATACGGGAATATTACTGTGACAAAATTAGGAAATCAGTACAGCTTCTACGAAAACGGCACGCTGATGTTTACAGGAGGCGACACGTCAACCAGCGAGGAATCAGTTCATTACGCAATGTTAGAGCACCCAGGGCCTAAAAAAATCCTCTTAATAGGAGGGGGTGTAGGAGGCTCCATTGATCAGATTTTAAAATATAAAGTCGATAGGATTGATTATGTAGAATTGGACCCTTTAATAATAAGTCTTTCTCAAAGATACCTCCCTCCCTTAAAAGATAACAGGGTAAATATAATACACATGGATGGCAGGCTTTTTGTAAAAGAAGCTAGTGCAATAAAAAACCCTGCTACGCCGTATAAATATGATGTGATAATATTAAATCTTCCTGACCCTTACAATGCAAACCTTAATAGATTTTATTCCCTGGAATTTTTCAAAGAGGTAAAACAAATATTGGAACCAACCGGAATATTTTCTTTTGGCCTCCTCTCTTCTGAGAATTATATAAGCCCTGAAAATGCCGTATATTTAAGCTGCATCTATAACACTCTTAAAAGAGAATTTAATGATATAAGGCTTCTCCCAGGTGATACGATTACATTTATTGCATCGCAAACGCCTGGAATACTTACAGAGGATGCAAATACGCTGATAAAAAGGCTTAAGGAAAGAAATATCAAAACTAAATTTGTCAGGGAATATTATCTGCCTTTTAAATTAGACCCATTGAGAATCAAATATGTGGAAAGCGCTATTCAAAAATTTAAAAATACGAAAATAAATACTGATTTTAAGCCCATCGGTTATCTTTACCACGCGATTCTTTGGATAAGTTTTTTTGATGCTACAAGAAACCTCCTTCCGTATATTGATAATATTAATCTAGGCATTTTCATATTGATAGCATTCGCCCTTTTGTTAATAACCCTATTAGCGCAAAAATTAACCATGGCTTCTTTAAAATTTCCGGTTTTAATATCTATGGCTGGAACCGGCATGAGCCAAATATGTTTCCAGATTATCATTATACTTGCGTTCCAGTTTATATACGGCTATATGTATTATCAGATAGGATTTATTCTTACTTCATTTATGATAGGATTGACGCTCGGAAGTTTTTTGATTACACGCATTATAGAAAGAATAGAAGACGATAGAAAGCTTTATATAAAAACCCAAGCCTGGCTATCTATTTATCCATTGATACTTGCAATAAGTCTTGTGGCTATAGTAAAAATAAACCAGATAAAGCCTGGCATAGGAAATATGCTTCAGATAGTCTTTGTAATAATGCCTGTTATTAGCGGTTTTATAGGAGGGTTTCAGTTTCCGCTTGCAAATAAAATCTGGCTTAAAGACTCCAAAGATATTGGAAAGACAACAGGCCTTTTATACGGCATTGATTTATTTGGTTCATGTATAGGTGGGTTAGTTATAGGCATAATACTTATACCTATAATAGGAATTCTTCAGACATGCGTATTTTTAAGCGTTATAAATATCTTTATTTTTATATTACTTTCTAATTCCAGGCCTTGTTTTATTCAAAAGATGTGATATATTATTTGTATAGAAGCATTAAACAAGGAGGCGTGGAATAGCGTAAGCTTCTAGGTTTATAGCCTACAGAAAAAGCCCTGATTTCAGGGCCTTTTCTGTTTTTACTGCTTTTTCTCTTCCCCAAAAACCTCTGCACTGAATATATATATTTCTGTAGCTTTATCCTTCCATGCGTCATGGCTAAGGCCTGCTTTTCTACAAGTCTGCTGTAAAAAGGTATCCCTATCCCAATTGTACTCTGTAGCTACCTGTGGCAGTAAAAGCCCTGAATTAAATCCCTGTTTTATCACAAGGCCGTGTCTCCCGACTTCGATCTCGCTTATATCCTTTATCTTCTTAAGAGGCGTAAGGACAGATATTTCTAATTCTAACTTATCTAGTTCATCCTGGCCCACAGGACTAAACCTGTAATCATTCACTGCAGCTGACTTAGCGACATCTTTTACTGTTTCATAAAGCGGCTTTACAGCCTGTATATAACCAATGCATCCGCGAAGCTGGTTATTTTCTTTTATAGTCACAAAAGCCCCGCAGTTTTCTTTTAATCTTTCCTCTGTTACATTTGGCAAAAACTGCCTTTTTCCAGTCACGGCTTCTATTATTGAGAACTTTGCGATCTCCAATAGCTTTGCCTTTTCTTCTTTGCTTAAATATTCATCCTTCATTATCATATCCCCCTTTTCCTGTAAATCACTAGGAATATATACAACAATGCTTGAATAACCCACTACCCTTGATTTATCCCCTGTCACATCGCCTGAATTTGCATATCTTATAATTTTTGCTTTTGCATTATACCTATTGGCAAGCGTGATCATCCCTAAAACAGCTATTGGTGCGTCTATTTCTGAATTATGGCTATTGATATCTTCTGTCATCTTTTGCGCATCTAATTGTTCAATAGCACTGGTAGAATTTGTATCTAATTTAACTGCTTTATCGTAAGGATAATAATGAGACAGGTCCACGCTTACAATTAAAAGCGTATCCTTATCCATTGCATCATAAAGCGCATCGCTCAATATCATTATATCCTCAGATTCAGGATTTCCCATGGTAATAGGGACTATCTTGAAATCCTTATCCTTATATATCCTTTGCAAAAATGGCAGTTCCACTTCAATAGCATGTTCTTTCTTATGAGCTTCTGGATAAAAAATAAACCGTTTATTTTTCTGCATTATTTTATTGGCGAGTTCCTCATCTATCTTTACAAGGCCAAGCGGTGTTTCAAATGAGCCTTTATTGTAAATAGACATGCCGTCAAATCCAACATAATGGCTTGGAGAGATTATGATTATCTTTTTAAAATTTGTGCCCTCCAGTTGTTTAAAACTATAGGCGGCAATTTGGCCAGAATAATCATAGCCTGCGTGCGGTGCAATAAGAGCAAGAATTTTGCCTTTTATATCAGATTTTTCAGCGTTCGCTAAAAAATTATCCACTTTTCTAGTAAGTTCTTCCTTATTTCCTGGATAAAACGCTCCAGCTACAGCTGGCTTTCTTATATCCTCAGAATAAGATTTATTGCAAGAAAGTAGAAACATAAAAAGCATTAAAATAAATATATTTTTTATACCCATAACCTTGCCCATTGTATCTTATTTTACCCTGCCAGTTTTTTATAATATTTTGCTTCTTTATGAGATTTTCTAAATAAATTCAATTTCTTTACGCCGGGCAGAATAAAAATTGCAAATACCGCAAACCCCGCCATCTTTAAAAACTCCTTGCGTGTCATATTCTTATCCACAATGCCCCCTCTAAGTTGACACTCTGACAATGTCAGAGTGTCAACTTAGTTAGTCCCAGCGACCCGGGATTTTGTTGCTGCAGAATTTACATTTGCCGCCTGTTATATTATTTTGCGTAACTGTATAGCCAAGCCTTTCGACAATCAGCTTCTTGCAAACCGGACAATAAGTATTATTGCCGACATGCTCTGGAATATTTCCTATATAAGCATAGTTTATGCCTTTAGATATGGCAATATTCCTAGCTAAAATCAGAGATTCTTCAGGCGTAGGTGGAAGATTTTTTAACTGGTATATAGGCCAGAATTTTGAAAAATGTACTGGCACATCAGGTCCAACGTTTTCCACTATCCAATCGCAGAGTTTTGAAAAATCATCTTTAGTATCATTGTATGTGGGCACTATTAAATTCACTATTTCCAGCCACACGCCTTTTTCCTTTATGAGTTTTATCGCATTCATTACAGGCCCGATACTCGCCCTTGTAACATTCTGATAAAAATCTTCTGTTATGCCTTTAAAATCCACCTTAATAGCATCTAGAAAACTGCATGCCTCTTCTAAAGGTTTCTGGTTGATATACCCCGCTGTTACCCAGACATTCAGGATATTATTTTCATGCGCAATGTTAGCTATATCAGCTGCATATTCAAAAAATATAACAGGCTCTGAGTAAGTGCAGGCAATGGTTCTGCATTTACTGTCTATCGCTCCATGGACAACCTGTTCTGGAGACATGTCCACATTTACAGTATCTTCCGGGTTAGACTGCGATATCTCCCAGTTCTGGCAATATAAACAATGCAAATTGCAACCAGCAGTTGCCAATGAAAAAGATAACGTCCCTGGCAGAAAATGATAAAAAGGTTTTTTCTCTATCGGATCCACGTGCACTGCGCATGGTTTCCCATAGGCAAGCGCCTGAAGCTTTCCGCCTATATTCATTCTGGATCTGCAATTGCCCCTCTCGAACTCTTTTAATTCACAGCCCCTGGGGCATAATAAACATTTGACCTTTTTCATTCTCCTATAACCCTGTAATATTTTGCCTCTTTTGGATTTAAATTTGAGTTTGGTGTTTCTATATTATGCAGGTTGGCTTTTAGTGCGTTATGTTTTGGTTTATTGGCTTTTATAATAGCAATGCCTACCATCGTTAAAATTATTACTATTACTATATTGAAAATTATCTTTTTAAACATGTCTTTTTCTGACAAATAAGACCAACGCTATTATGAAAATTGTTACGCTGGTAAAATCCGCCAATGTTAAGTTTGTATTCCATAGATAGAGATTGTCTGCCCTGAACTTGGAAACAATAACCCTTATGACGCTATACATCATAAGATATAATAAAAATAATCCTCCAATAAAATTTACCTTTTTCCTTAAATTCCATAATAGCAAAAACCCAATAAAATCTAAAACAAGCTCATAAATCTGGGTAGGATGATTTTTCATGCCACAAAATGGTTCCATCGGCATGCCGAAACAACAGCCGTTTAAAAAACAGCCTATCCGGCCTACTGCCTGGCCCAGGATTATAGAAGGAGATATAAGATCAGCTAGTTTCCAAAAAGATATTTTTCTAATCTTTGAAAATATAAGGCCTGTTATTACTCCACCTAATATGCCGCCATGTATTGAAAGCCCGCCCTGCCACACCTTAAATATAGATACAGGGTCGTTTAAGAACCCTTTGAGATCGAAAAAGAAGATATAATAAATCCTTGCGCCTATTATCGAGCCGACAATAAGATAGAAACTAAAGTCATACATAAGGTCCGGCTTTATATCTTTTCTTATGGCCTCATGTTTAGCGATAAATACCCCTAATAAAAAAGCTATGGCGACCATCATGCCATAGCTATAAATTGTAAAAGGTCCTATTTTAGCTATTATAGGGTGCATAATATATCAAGACCAGGTTTTGGTCACGATTTATCGTGTTCAAGACCAGGTCTTAAATTGCCTGTTCTCTGTTTTGCAAAATCCCAAGAGTACTCGTAAAGATGAAGCCCCTTGCTGCTAGCTATAATCTCACCGTTTCCGACTCCGATTTCCTCTGCCATATATTGCTTTACAAGCTCCAGACCGCCTAAATTTGAAGGAAAGCCTCCCCATAAATCCCATGACCTGAAATACGGAAAAAAATGTAGCTTCCCATAACGAATCCTAGTATCTATAAGCCTTAGACATGGCGGATCATTCAGCTTTATATCAGAAGGCATGCCTATTTCTATTGTTGCCTGATTAGTGCCATGGCCCTGAGTTTTATACATCTTTATAACTTCTTCAACCTGGTTAACCTCTAAAGGCATCTCTCGCACCATTTCCTTGCCTTCGACTGTTTCCTTCAGCCTAACCTTTGCATCCACCATTCTTTCGCCATAGGTATAGTCCTCTGTATTTGTTTTCTGGCCTGTCAATAAATAAGAAAGATAACCGTTTATATATTCCAGGCTTGTAGGAGCGGGGATACTTGAACCTTCCGGTATTATAGGTATTATCTGATGGCTGGGATTTTTTATCCTGATAGTAACAAAATCAAATTCAAGCCTTTTCTGGCCTTGATAACTGCCTCTTGTGATTGTATATATGTGACCACATTCTAAAATCTTTGAAAGGCACCTGAACCACGCATCATCCAAATCAAATGCCTCTATATGAACAGGCTTCAATTCATTTCTTTCTTCCATGTCATTCAACTCCCCAATGCCTTTTAAGTTCTTCTGTTATTTTATCCATCTCTTTTGCTTGAATATCTTCTTTTATTTTAACGCCTTTCGATTTTTTCTTCAAGACAATTAAATCCTCCAATTCTTTTATGCTTATTATATTGCAGCTAAACGCCCTGGTGTGATTTTTTATAAAGTTGTCGTCTGAAGAGACTGTTATATTATCCTTCGAGGATATTTTAAGTATATCAACTATTACCCTATCAGCGTCTTTATCTTTGTTTGAGAATAAAACCTCTATATCTCCGTACGTCTCTCCAGACAACCCAAGGCTATCGCCCTTACCGTCAAAAATAACCACTATCTTGTTAAATTTGCGATTCCTTTGTCTGAAATCCGTCAACGCTTTAATAAATGACAAGCGCGAGGCCTCCAAGCTAATATCTTTTTTAGCGTCAAATTCTTTGATTTTATTTATTGCATTATAACCATCAATAATCAAATATTTCATAGGAGTTCTGTTGCTATTTTTTTAAAAGTCTCTTTGCCGTCAAAGGTTATGCCTTTTATCCCAAAACCCAGAGCTGCTTCAATTAAATCAGCTCTGTCATCCACGTAAAAGGCTTTTGAAGGCGCTGTATTCACTGATTCAAGCGCTGCGTTGTAAATCTCCCGCGCCGGCTTCCTAAAACCTATTTCATAGGAAAGTATAAGCTTATTAAACTCCCCAAATATAGACATCTTCTTTTTAAGAAATTCATAATGCGTTTCATTTATATTCGATATCATTACAAGCTTGTATTTTCCTTTGACTATCTTTAGAAAATTTTGCATCTTTTTATTGAGTGGCGCCTCAAAAAATATATCATTCCATATAGGCAGAAACTTGTTATAATCAATCTCCAGTTCCAGTGAATCCTTCACTTTTTTGAAAAATTCCATTGATGAAATCTTCCCTTCTTCATAATCTTTTGTAAGGCTTGAATCAAAGAAAAGCTGGTAGATATCTTGCTCATTTTTCGGAGTCAAGCGCAGGATTTTTTTAACCGCAATCCTGTGGTCAAAATTTATAAGGACATTGCCAAGATCGCAAAATATAGCGTCATATCTATTTGAAGTCATAGTTATACATTATGGGATATTCCTATTCAATCTTTGGAAGACATTTTATAGCTTTCTTAATGGCTTTATCGGGATGTTCGTAATCCTTAAGCTTGCCGCCCATATAGGCATCATAAGCAGCCAGGTCAAAATTCCCGTGACCTGAGAAGTTAAAGACTATGCATTTTTCTTTATTTTCCTTCTTGCATATCAATGCCTCATCTATTACTGCCTTAATAGCGTGGCTTGTTTCAGGAGCAGGTAAAATCCCCTCAGCGCCTGCGAACAAAAGAGCTGCTTTAAAAACACCTGTCTGGTGATATGCCTTTGCTTCAATCAGTTTTTCTTTAAATAACATTGATACTAAAGGCGCCATTCCATGGTATCTCAGACCGCCTGCGTGTATCCCCTCAGGTACAAAATCATGGCCCAATGTATACATTTTCAATAAAGGTGTCATCTGAGCAGTATCGCCAAAGTCATATCTGTAAGGCCCTTTTGTAAGAGTAGGGCACGCTGCTGGTTCGCAAGCTATAAACCTGATATCCTGGCCGTCTATCTTATCTTTCATAAATGGGAATGTAAGGCCTGCAAAATTACTACCTCCTCCGACACATCCTATCATGATATCTGGAATCTCCCCTGCCAATTTTAACTGTTCCTTTGCTTCAAGCCCTATAACTGTCTGGTGAAGCATTACATGATTAAGAACGCTCCCTAGAGAATATTTCGTATCGCTATGCGTAGCTGCATCCTCCACTGCTTCTGATATCGCAATGCCAAGGCTACCTGGAGTATGCGGCATCTTCTTTAAAATTGCCCTGCCTGATTTTGTCCTATTTGTAGGGGACGGAAAAACCTCTGCGCCCCATACATGCATAAGAGATTTTCTGAACGGCTTTTGTTCATAGCTGCATCTTACCATGTAAACAGTGCATTTCAACCCTAGGATTTTACACGCAAATGAAAGGGCGCTTCCCCATTGGCCTGCACCTGTTTCCGTAGCTATACGTTTCACGCCTTCTTTTTTATTAAAATACGCCTGAGCAATTGCTGTATTTGGCTTATGGCTTCCCGGGCCATTAACGCTTTCGTCTTTATAATAGATCCTGGCAGGCGTTTTAAGTTCTTTCTCGAGATTATACGCCCTGCGTAAAGGCGTAGGTCTCCATAGTCTCAGAACCCTAATAATCTCGTCAGGGATCTCTATCCACCTGTCCTGCGACATCTCCTGCTTTATAAGTTCTTTTGGAAATATAGGTGCTAGCTCGTCTGGCGATAACGGCTTATGAGTCCCTGGATTTATAGGAGGAGGCAAAGGATTTGGCAAATCCGCTTGAATATTATACCATGCCCTGGGAATGCTTCTCTCATCAAGCGTTATTTTAAAATTATCCATTTACTCTTCCCTTCTCAACTAAGTTGACACTCTAACATTGTTAGTTTGTCAACTTAGCTATGCTAACTCTATGCTTATCTCGGGCTGGCGCTTTATTGTTTCGTGAATCAAGCAAGATTCCGCAACTTTTAAAAGCGCTGCTTTTCGCGGCCCCGGATTAGCATTTGGTAATTCTATTTTTGCGCTTATCTTCTGAATCCTGACCGGCTTATCAATCGCCTTCTCCCAGTCTAAAGTTATTTTCATGCCATTAGGATTAAGCCCTGTATTCTTACAAAACCCTAAAACATATACGCCTATACAAGAGCCAAGCGCATCTACAAATATCTCAGGCGGGGTAGGGCCCTTGTCTTCGCCGCCTCCTTCTTTTGGCTGGTCTATTATAATAATATGCGTTCTATTCTCGGCGCTAAACCTTTTACCATCTATATATTTTATCTCTGTATGTTCCATCTAACCTCTAAAGATTTTAAGGACTTCGGGGATCCTTCTTTCAATAACAGGTATGTTTTTATTTTTAAAATAACCAAGGGCGATAGGCGCTACAATAGCGTAATTATCAGGTACTTCAAATTTTTTCCTGAACCATTCGTCTTTATCCAAAAAACTCATCATGCCTACCCAGCAGCTTCCTATACCCATTGACCAGGCTGTAAGCATTAAATTTTCAGCTGCCATTGCGCAGTCATTTTGATATGAAAAAGCGTCTCGCCTTCCAAGGATTATTATAACACACGGGGCGTGATAAAATATGCTGAAATCTTTTACAGCCATGCGTTTTTTATAGCGGATAAACTTCGGGTTTTCTTCTATCGCTTTACTGATATAGGGGATAGAGCGGTCGGAAAGTTCTTTTATGAGCAATTTATCCTGCACAACAATAAACCCCCAGGGCTGTTCATTCATGCCGCTCGGCGCCCATTTAGCCGCTTCAATAAGCCTATCTACAATTTCTTCTGATATGGGTTTATCCAGGTATTTTCTAATGCTCCTACGCGATTTTATAATATCTATCATGCTACCCATATCAATATTTTAATCGTTATTAGACAATACTGTCAATTTTTAACTTTACAATAATGAGCCAGATAACCGCGGAAAAATTTAAAATATTTAATAATGCGCAAGGCTGCCTGTTAGTTTTGCCTTATTCACAGCTTTTTTAAATATCCATATGCTTAATGGAAATAAAATTATGCAGAAAAATAAGAGCGCCATTATATCAGGCATAAGCATTTTAAAACTATAACCTTGCAAAATAGCATGCCTTAACCCTTTTAGAGAATGAGTAATTGGCAATAGATAAGATATAAACTGCAGTTTTTTTGGAAACATTTCTATTGGAAAAAAAACTCCTCCAAACAGCCCTGAGAACGTGCTGATCATCCAATTTATAGGATTACCTTTTTTCACCACCATTATAAATGCAGCAGATATTATCCCAATACTGCTAAAAGAAATAATAGTCATGGCTAAAATTAATAAGCTTGCCAACAAATTCATCTGACTTAAATCTGCCCTAAAGAACATTGCTCCAAATAATAGGCAGATAATGCTAGTTATAGTTGTAAACAAAAAATCCCAAATGGAAATACCTATGATAATAAGCGGAATCTTGGTAGGAGTAGCCAGCATTGCCTCTAATGTTCCAAGAAGCTGTTCTTCTCTTATATTGGAAGAAAAACTCTGTAAGGCTGTATTAAAATATCCTGAAAAAGCTATGCCTACAAGAACAAAAGAAAAATATCCTGTTTGATATTCATTAAGATAAGGCAGCATTCCTTGGCCAACTAACTTTGAAATAAAATAAAAAGTCGTTACTTTAGTCAATATGCTTATCCACTCAAATAAAAAAGCAATCCTATAACTTATGTGAATATAAAAATCTTTTTTTATAAAAGCAAGCATCTTTCGCAATGCGTTCATCTTAACTGCCTTTTGTATTTACAACTAGATTATATATATCTTCTAAACTAACTAAAGGTAGACTAATATTATTGCGCAAATCGTTTAATGTCCCGCATGCGCGAATTTCACCTTTATGCATAATCGCAATACGATCAGCAAAATCTTCTACTTCATTAAAATTATGGGAAATAAAAAAGATTGTTTTATGCTGTTCTTCTACTAATATTTTCTTAATAAAATTCTTTAAATTTTTAACACTTGGAAGATCTAAGCTTTTAAACGGCTCATCCATAAATAAAATCCCGGGATCGCTCAAAAGGCTCCTGGCAATCGAAAGCCGCTGTTTTATGCCGCTGGAACATTCCTGAAACCGTTTGTCTAAATAATTATTAATTTCTAAAAGACAGCTTAATTCCTTTATTTTTCTTTTCGCCTTTTCTCCGGAAAGATTATAAAGCGCGGCAAAAAAATAAAGGTTCTGCCTTAATGTTAACCTCCAGTAAAAACTACGCTCATCACTGCCTACTAAACCAATAGAAGCTTTGATTTTTTCTCCGTCTTTTAATATATTACAACCCATCACATCTATCTTTCCTTTAGTAGGCAAAATAAGGCATGACAATATCTTTATCAGCGTAGTTTTACCTGCGCCATTCTGTCCGATTAAAGCAAATATCTCGCCTTGTTTAACCTGTAAGCTGATATTATTGATTGCCAAAGATGGTTTTGGCTTTTGGAAAGGCTGTAAAACAAGCTGATAAATGCTCTTTATAGAAATAAACTCTTTGGATAATTCAAATATATTTATAGCATCCATATTGCTGTGCCTCTTTCTAAAAAACTACCTCCTAATAAACTGTGCGGTTTAAATGTATTATATTCTTTCCTCTGGCGCTTCGCAAGTATTTTAGCTTCGACCTTGTATCTTTTTCTTGCCATCATATACCCTATTCTGTTACTATGATTCTATCGCATACTTTAACACAGTTTAAGGGAAACAAGTCACGTACCATGAACTACTTAGATGAACTTGAAAATAAAACAATATATATATTACGAGAGGCATATGCTAGTTTTAGAAATATCACCCTGCTTTGGTCTATCGGCAAAGATTCCTCTACGCTTTTATGGATTAGCCGTAAAGCATTTTTTGGCAAAATTCCATTTCCTATCATTCATATTGACACAACTTTTAAATTTAAAGAAATATACGAATTTAGAGATATCTATTCTAAAAAATGGGGCCTGGATCTTATTGTTAGCAAAAATAAATCCGCATTAAAAGAAAAAATTAATCCTAAAAAAAGCAAATTAGAATGCTGCAACGCTTTAAAAACAGAAGCGTTAAAAACAACTTTAAGAGAATATGGCTTCAAAGCCTTATTATTGGCTATCAGGAGAGATGAGCACGGCATAAGGGCAAAAGAACGATATTTTTCTCCCAGAACTATTGATTTTACCTGGAATTATCAGGATCAGCCATTAGAACCTTGGGGCTTTTATAAATCAACTATTGAAGATGAAGAACATATTAGGATTCATCCTATGCTACATTGGACAGAATTAGATATCTGGAAATATATTAAAAAAGAGAAAATTCCTATGGTGGGTCTTTATTTTGCCAAGAATTGCAAGAGATACAGAAGCATAGGTTGTCAAACATGTTGCGTCCCTATTGATTCAAATGCTAACACTACCACAAAAATAATCAGAGAGCTAGAGACAACAAAAATAGCTGAACGAAACGGCAGGGCTCAAGATAAAGAAAATTCTTATACAATGCAAAAATTAAGAAGCTTAGGGTACATGTAGCTATTCAAAATGCAAAAAGAAACTATTAAAATAGCAATGGTTGGCCATGTTGATCATGGAAAATCAACATTGATTGGAAGATTATTAATAGATACAGATTCCTTGCCTAAAGAAAAAATTACAGAAATTAAAAAACTATCTAAAGAACTTGGCAAGGAAGCTGAATTAGCCTTTATAGTTGACCAGCTAAAAGAAGAAAGAGAGCAAGCTAAGACCATAGATACTACACAAATATTCCTAAAAATTAAAAATAATAACTTTGTACTAATAGATACTCCTGGGCATGTAGAATTGTTGAAAAATATGATTACAGGCGCTACACAGGCAGATATCGCTCTTCTTGTAATAGATATTAATGAAGGTATTATGGAACAGACTAAGCGCCATTTATATGTTTTAAATATGGTTGGAATAAATAGTGTCATAGTTATTTTTAATAAAATGGATCTTGTAGATTACAAAAAAGAAAGATTCAATGCCTTGAAATCTGATTTATTAACTTTTTTAGAAAATCTTAATATAGAGCCTGTTTTCATAATACCTGTTTCAGCCAAACAAGATGTTAATATTTCCAAAAAATGTTATAAAATAGCCTGGTATAAAGGGCCAAGCCTTTTAGAAGCCTTTGGTTTACTTAAATCAAATACAAAAAGCATAAAAAAATCTTTAAGATTCGCTGTGCAGGATATATATAAAATAAATAATAAAAAGATTATAGCTGGGAAAATGCTTTCCGGCATCCTTAAAAAAAATCAGCAGGTTCTTCTTCTACCTTCTAACGTTACCGTAACAATAAAATCTTTAAATGTTTTTGGAAAATATAATAAAATAAAAGCTTGTTCTGGAGAAAATATAGGCATAAGTTTAAATGAAACCTTGCCTGTAAAAAGAGGCTATATACTTGCACAAAAAGAAAATTCTCCGAAACTCAGCGTGTCCTTTAGAGGAAATATACTTTGGCTATGCAAAGAACCTTTAAAAATAAATAAAACAATTAACTTGCGCTGCTCTACTCAAGAAGTTGATTGCATAGTAGAGCGCATTGAAAAAAGAATTGACTCTTCTACCTTGAACATAATTGAAGAAAACGCAAAAGAGTTAAGGTTAAATGAAGTCGGGTTAGCGGCGTTAAAAACAAAAAAACCTATTGTAATAGAAAAATTTGCTTTTATAGAAGAACTGGGGAGGTTTGCAGTAGGGCGCGATCATGATTTGATAGGAATTGGAGTAATAATCTGAAACTGCTGGTTTATCTATAATAACGACTTTCCGTCAAAATCGCATTTTTGCACTTTATCCCTATCATAATCTATTATCTTTAAAATAGTAGGGGTTATATCATAAATAGAAGGTTGTTCTTTTTCTATCTTTCTATTTAAAAATAGTACACCTGGTATAAGTATCGGGTCAAAAAGATGGTCTCCGGACCATTTTTTAAGATTATCTTCAATCATATCTTTAGGAACGCCTCCTAAAGCAGTCTGCCATGAAGCTCGATAACCTACATTAAATCCAACATAAAGATCCGGAGCATCTTTGGTATACTTACCTAAAAAAATATCTTCTTTTTTATAGACATTATTAATAATAGGCTGATTATATTTTCCATCTTGCCATTCTTTTAATTTTATGGCTATTTCTTTTTTAAGCATCTCTGTTTCTTGGCCAGGCTTAACTATGCCATCCCGTTCCCTGTCCTGTTGATTAATATAGATACCGCCGAAACCAATAGCATAGGCCTTGGTCCTTGACCAATTAATATCTTCTAATAAATCCGATCCAGATTCAGCATGTGGATTTTTTAGCTCTAAATAACCATTTTGTCTTAGCCATGCATTGATATGCACGACTCTTCTAAAAGTATCAAAACCATGGTCAGACAAAACAATAAGCGTGTCTTCTTTGTTCAACCTCTTCATGACATCGCCTAATACACTATCCATTTTTTTATACCATATTTTTATAGTTTCTTTGTATTCTTGAGATGCATTTTCTTCATAGAGCGGGTGAGACGAATCTATGTATCGCCAAAACATATGCTGCGTGGTATCAGTTAAGCCGAAATAACAAAAAAGTACTCCCTTATTGAAACGCTTTAATTCAAAATCCAATACTCTCTTTCTCTCTTCCATAACTACATTAGTTTGCTCTAATAGAACTTTTTCATTAAGCCTTTTCTCGTTAATCGACCATGTGTCTATGGGCATGCCTTGGGTATAATAAAGCCCCAGGTTATCTGCCAATTCTTTGCTATACGACGATGGGTAAGATATTGGAAAAAACGGTTTTCTTGGGTCAAAATTAATCGGGCTTATGTAAAGCTTAAATTCTGGTTGAATTCCTACAAGATAAAATTTAAAGATCCCTTTTATTTTTTTAAATAGGCCTGATTTAAAAGTTATCTCTTTCCAATCGCTCCATTTATCTTTTTTAAGTTCAAATTTATTATTTTGAAATTCTATAAAAATACTATTTTTATCTTCCTGTAAGGTAACTTTAAGTGGTACTTTTAGATTATCAGCCTTGCCTCCTAAAATAGAAACCCTGGGGCCAATTAGATTCATAATCATTATTGGAGATTTATTAACTTTAAATACCTTTCCACCTATATCTTTATCATTACTTAAAGATCCTGATGTATAGAAAGTAAAAGTGCCCTCTGTTCCTAAAATATCCGGGACCCCCATTCCAGAAAGCATCCTGCCATATATTTTATCAGGAGGAAAAGTCAGGGGGCATCCTATTATTGTAGTTGGAATTTTCTCATCGGATGTATAATGCCAGAAACATTTGCTTTTTATTACCTGTTGAGGCCTTCCTTTTTCCATGCTTGAAAGAGAAAGCCTGAGGCTGTAAGTCCTTGGATCTCTTACTATAAAATCAAAAACACCATTTTTACCGGGATTCTTGCCTGTTGCAAAGCCTGCCCATGCTACAGGAGACTGGGAAGGATTTGTTGTTGAAAGACGCCTATAAGATCCGATGTCTTTTAATTTGCTAAAATTAGGAAGCTCTCCTTCTGTCATCATTGGCTCAATTATTTTAGGACTTAAGCCATCAAACCCTAAAATAATTATTTTTTTGTCAAAATCGGATTTTTCATTCATGGCCGCTCCTATTATCAAAATTAAACTCATTATAAATAAAATAGAAAATATAACTATTTTTTTATTGTTTTTAAAAAACTTTTTCGTCCTTTTTAAGAATACTAAAAATATCCCAAAAAAACTAAATAAAATTACAATCAACCAGCCTCCAAAACTAAAAATTGTAAATCCGCTTCCCGGATCTATATATCCTAAAAACATATCAAATCTTTCCTAGTATATCGTATAACCTTTTTCCTAAAGCGCTAAGAGAGTATTTTTCCTGTATAGCGCTTCTGGCGTTATTCCCTATATATCTGCATAAAACAGGGTCATTGATTAATATTTCCATCTTTTCCATAAATTCTTCTTTTGAGCCCGCTAAAAAACCATTATTACCAGCGCGAATGACATGCGCTGCTTCTCCAATATTGCTTGATACAGTTGGTTTTGCCATAGCCATATATTCAAAGAGCTTGGTAGGGCTCTTTGCCTTGTTAAATTTTGTATCTTGAATTAAAGGCAAAAGGCCTATATTAATATTTGAAAGATAATCAGGAATTTTATCCGGCGGAATCCAATTATCTATTCTTATCCTATCCCTATGCTTAGAATTAGTTATATAAGTACTGAGTTCTATAAAATATTTTCCTTCTCCTACAATATTCAAAAAAATATCATCATACTTATCTGCTAATACCAAAAAACAATCCAATATAAACTTTATGTTCTCGCGCATTTCCTTATGATACATTGTACCAATCCATGAGAAAATTATTTTTGAATTATCTCTATGATTATTTTTAGGCCTAAAAAACTCAGTATCTACGCCTGTAGGAATACCGTATACCTTGTCATTAAACTTTTCTAAATAATTTTTTAAAAATAGGCTTGACGCAATACACGCATCCGCATAACTTGCTATCTTTCGTGTCAAAAACTCCATCTTGGAGCTTGGGAAGAATCTAAAATAATACGCTGGGTTCTCTCTGATATTCCAATCATCGCAGTCAAATATAAATTTATTCCTATTGATTAAAGAAACAACGAATGGGCCTAAGGTATGATAATTTAACCTTTGCATAAAAAATATAGCGTCTTTTTCTTTTTTCAACAATGCTTTAATAGCTTTTATATTATACCTAATCTTATCTAAACAAGACATTTCAAACTCTTTTTCGCCGTATTTAGCTCCCAAATTATCTGCAAAAGAAAAAACTTCCGTGTCTACGCCGTATCCTTTCAATGCCTTTGCAAAATTATAGCATCTAACCCTCGCACCAGATAAATTATACCCCTCTCGTGTAATAAAGATTACTTTCATTTATTTATAATTGGTTCACATTAATTGGTAACCTAAAAGATTTTAAACTTTTCTATCTCTCTTTAATGCTGTTGATTAAATAATAATAACCTTTTCCCCCTAATTTTAAGGTTCCATTATCATGAACACAAAGCCCAAGTTCATCGTCCCATTTTTCAGAATCGCTGGTATTGTTCCAAAGTCGAGCCTGCCTTGTCCACTGCCAAGGCACAAAACCTGCTGCCTGTGTTTTTAAGAAAGCGTTTAAATCCTTTGTTAATTCATCTTTTTGTCTTATCTCCTCATTCAAACTGCAACCAGCCTCATCCCAGACTTCTTGGAATATAAATGGTTTATCTAGGCCTCTTATATGTGCAAACTCTGCAGGTTCATATGTGTGCACACAAGCATAATCCAGAATATCAAGAAAATGCAGGCTTAAATCATCTCCTATTGTAATAAGATGATTATCCCCGTGTTCCCTAAACGCTTCTTTAATTTCCTTGGCCCAATTCTTTAATATATCTAAATCATTTTTATCTAAACGCGGCTCATTCCATAAATCCCATGTAATTCCCGGCACATCTTTATACCGCCTGGCAAGCAAATAAATAAACTTCTTATGGATAGTAATTTTATTTTCATCCACAATCCTTTCCTTAAGGCCAAGCCAACCAATGGGATTACCCATTTCTTCTGGAACTAATGAAAAAATATCCATGCAAAAAATTAAACCCTGTTCCTGAGCCAGCTGAATGATAGCGTCTAATATTCTTAAAGATCTTTCTGAAGGCAAAGCCGTTGTATCTGTAACTTGAAAATATGGATCTATTTTTTCTTTAACAACCTGAGAAAAATAATCCCTGAACCACTTAGAATGATGATAATGAATGCGTACAAAATTAATGCCTAAACCCCGCATTGCTTTAAAATCTTCTCTTATTTTTAATATATTTGGCCTAACCCACATTAACTCTCCGATTTTACTTTCATAGTAATTTGTTCCTAATATAAATTCTTCTTTTCCATTAATAATAATTTTGTTTCCTTTTGTTTTAATATTTGGCCCTTTTTTCAAAATATCTTTATCTATCACAACAAAACCATTTTCTTCTTTATCTAAAATTATATCGTCTTTCTTCAGGATAGCTCTAATCTTATAAAAACTGCCATGAAATTTTTTAGGGCGCCATTTTTCATTTAATACCATTCTCTGTCCTGAATTTAATTCCATAGAACTGCTTGAGTCATAAACAATCTTGCCATCCTGGTCTAAAAACTCAAAATCTACTACGGCTTTTTCTTTAAATTTCCCATTATTCATTACCTTTAACGAAACTTTAACTTCTTCTCTTTGATAATAAGCAGCTAAATCTGTTTCTAATTCATAGATAATAATAGGACAGGCCAGATACTCTATAATTTTTGATAAATTTTCTAGGGCAATTGAATTTTTTGGATTTAAAAAATGCCCTTCTCCTCTTGAACCCACAAGACACCATTTATGGGGTATATTTAATGAATCTTTAATATAAGGATTTCTCCAGCTTTTTACAAAAATTGATGAATTTTTATTTTTTACATCAACTGTGTTCTCCAAAAAAAAGAAATCACGAGCAGGGATCCTGTATGGAAAAATATTTCCATGCGTAGGCTTTATAGGGGTAAAACCAAGGCTTGTGGTAACGCTTAAGCCAATATCTTCATTATCTAAAGATTCATAATATTTAATCCCCAAAGGGGATAGAAATTCTTTATAGGGGTCATCAACATTCATTTTTTTCCATTTACCGTCAATCTTGTCTATAGGCGCCCAAAAAGGCCTTCCAGCAATATTTAATAAGCCACCTCCTTCAAAAAGATATTCTTTTATTTGCTGAAATACCTTATACGGAAAAGACTCTCCGTAAGGTAAAATAAATAAATCAAAGTTTTCTGTATTTAAATATTTTCTATCGCTGAGTTGAGAGGCATTTAAATAGGCTACAGAAAAATTCTTTGAAAGGTTATCGTACAGCCATTCTGGCGTAAGTAAATCAGGTGTTCCGCTGGAAGGGAAATCCTGCTCTTTAAATATAGCTATTCTAAATTGATCTTCAATGGAATTGGCTGGTTCTTCAGCACAGGCGTAATTCTTTAGTAGAACAAATAAAAAAACAAATAAAAAAACCTTATACGCTTTCACATACAAAATAATATCATCTCTCTAATGAATAATCAATACATTTAAGTTGACTAACTATGCAAAAAAAGATATCTTTATAGACAGGATGATAAAATTAGGCACTATTCAGATCGATACTGATGGTTTATGGGTCATATTCCAGCATTTTGGGCATCATTATAACAACATAGTAGATCCTATGTTTGAATCTTCTATACCAAGATTCCTTGATTTATTTGATTCTTATCAAATAAAAGCCACTTTCTTTGTTGTGGGGAAAGACCTCCTCTTCCCTGTTAGAAGAAAGCTGCTTAAGGATATTGTCAATAGAGGGCACGAAATAGCGAATCATACCATGAATCATGCGGAAGGCTTTTCATTTCTGTCATTTGATAAAAAAGTAAAAGAAATAGAAGAAGCTGAGCATATAATAAAAAATGAACTCGGCGTTATCACAAAAGGTTTTAGGACTCCTTCTAACGACGTAGATATTGAGGTCCTTGGAATATTAGAAGATAGAGGCTATGTGTATGACTCATCTCTCCTTCCTACTTATTATGCTTCATTAATTAAAACGCTTAAATTTGTTTCTTTAAAAATACCTCAAAAAAATCATTATCTTGGAAAATTTTCGCATGGATTAGCGCCTTTGTTTCCTTATCATCCTTCCAGCGAAGCCATATGGAAAAAAGGTGTGATGAAAATTATTGAAGTGCCCATTACAACTATGCCTTTACTGCGCCTGCCATTTCATGCAAGTTTTACATTTGCCGCTTATCATCTTGGCCTTGGTTCTATGTTGTTTGACATGGGATATAACCTTCTTAAAATAACTCCCCTGCCATTAAATACGGTATTTCATACGAATGAACTCTCAGATCCTATATGCGACCATGCTATAAGACGGCAGTTCGGGTTAAACCTGCCTTTAAAAATCAAACAAAAAATATGTAGCCATATACTTCGCGCTATCACAAAAGACTTCAAATTCTCCACTTCTTTAGAATACGCGACATTACTTGACACTAATATTACAAGATGATAAAATTTTTAAATAATGGATAAGCAGGAAATATCTCTTATGTTTTCCGGAGGAGTAGACTCAACCATAGCCGCAATCAATCTATCTAAACGATACCATAAAGTACATTTACTGACTTATTGTAATGGACACGGGCATTACCATATGGAAAAAAGCAAAAAACGGGCGGAGGAATTAAAAGATAAATTTGGAGATAGCTTTATCCATAATTCTATTTCCATAGAAGGTCTTTTTAAAAAAATGGTCTTAGATACGCTTCTTGAAGACTACAATGAATATAAATCCGGCCTTATATGGTGCATGGGATGTAAAATGACAATGCATACGCGCAGTATAGTTTACAACCTGGAAAATAATGTAAAATTTATGGCTGATGGCTCATCTCAGGATACAAGCGAAATGGTTGAGCAAATGATAGTAAGCATATCCATGATCAATATGTTTTATAAAAAATATGGGATTGATTATTCTGTGCCTGTTTATGAACAGTCGAGAGATGAAAAGAGAAAGATATTAAAAGAATTAAGATTCAATATGGGTATTCCGATTAAAGACAGATATCTTGGTATACAGCCAAAATGCATCCCTGGAGAAATATATTATCTGCCTTATCTTTTATTCAATAAAGCTTTAGAGCATGAAGAAATGTTAGTTGTAAAATTTATAGAACAAAAACAAAAAAATGCAGAACAATATATAAAGGAGTACCTCAATAATGGGAAGATGCTGTGATGGCAGAAATGCATATGCGCCGATATCTAAGATAAGATATTTATTAGGTATAGGAATATTTTATATTTTTAATGTTAATTTGAAATTTGCGATGTTTTTGCGTCATGCGTTTATCAAAAAATATCCCCACTATAAAACACTTGTAAAATTTCATAATCTATTTTTCAATACCACTTTAAAAGAAATCAAGCAACGAAAAGGATTAGTAATAAAAACTAAATGCGCTCCTAAATGAACTCTAGGTTTAAATATTTAATCATATCTTTTGTCTTAATTCTTATATTTTTATATAGCCTTTTACGATTTGATGGGCCGGCGACTGGATATTGGGATACATATATAACAGTCCCGGCACTCTTGGCGGCAAATCAACCTGTCCATTTCTCATCAAAAGACGGGCAAGATTTATATAACTATTCTTTGCCTGGAAAACTACCGGATAATTTAGTAAATAAAAGCTCCTACGGCATTGCAACAAAAGACCAGCGGCTTGGAGGAGCAATTTTATTTACTCCTTGGTTTATCTTTTTTAATATCTTCGGATTTCGATTATTATTTGCGGCCTCGATTGTTTTAACCGCATTATTTATCTTTCTGACAACAAAGCTAATATCTGATAAATTTATTATTTGCATTTTATCCGCTATTTTAGCAACATTCAATTCATATTTTTTATCCCTTAATAAATTAAACTCCAATATAACAGGCATGATGCTGATATCTATATTGCTTTATCTTATTATTTCAAAAAAAACGTCTTGGTTTATAATAGGAGCGGTTTATGGCGTATTATGCGGCGCAAGAGAGGTTGGTATATTATTATTCCCTGCTATGCTTTATGGATTATATGTCTTTTCCAACAAAAAGAAAAAAGATACTCTGCTATTTATTATCGGCGCATCAATAACCATAGTCCCAATTCTATATTGGAATAAGTTTGCATTTGGCAGTATATTCACACACCCTACGCAATTTAGCGGCCTGGAAGGATTCAGGCCTGTATTTGAGCATAGATTTTTATTCTGGAAATTTAATTTTAACGGCATGTTTAATTACCCTCTCTATGATAAGATTGTAAGAACCCCTTATTTTTCCTTTCCTACATTTCTTACGCTGCCTCTTACTATTATCAGATCTTTTGGTATTATCTTAATAGTCATGATGTTTAAGGGAGCGACTAATATGTATAAGGAAAATAAACGGTTATTTATTTTCTTTATCCTATGGCTTGCACCTATCTATATTCTATTATCTATAATGGAAAATTGGAGTGAATTGAAAATGACTTTTATACTTCTTGTATTTAATCCTATTATTTTATTTATAAGTTATGGCATAGAAAATTTTCTAAGAGCTAAATATATTAGAAAAATTGCATTAAAAACAGCTGTCTCATCATTAGTACTAGTAATTCTGGTGAGGCTTGCATTCTATCTGAGTTTTGATGCTGATGAAAGATGGTATACGCGTTTTCCCCGCATATTAAAGCAGGGAACTATGTCTTATATAGGCGACGACTTGAGAACAAAAAAAGAAGATCCGAAAGAGCTTCTGGCGCAGAAACACGAGCTTACAAAGGCTAATATCTTTCCAGAGTTTTTTAAACAAAAAATAGATATCTTTAATGCGCTGGATAAAATAAAAAAAGAAATTGTTCAGAAAGATATCCGCGTTATAGATTTCTGGAAATATATTTATGAGTCCTGACAAATCCTGAAAATGTTAAATATATTTTATTTACTTTTTAGTCTACTATACGCCCTTTTCCTTCCGGGATATCTAATATCCAGATTGTCTTTTAATAAAAATAGCCTCATTGTAACGCTAGCCTTGGGATGCGGATTAAGCATTGCATTAATTCCTATAGGATCATTTAGTATTGCTATATTATTGCATACTGTAATTAATAAAAAATTGGTGTTTACAACGGCGAGCTTGGTAAACATAATAACTCTGGCCATAGTTGTATATAATAATTATTGCCATAATAAAAAATAGCCATGTATATTCTTACAATACACGAAGACAGTAATGCCAACATAACCCTCTTTCATAATAGCGATATTATTTTTTCAGTTGCAGAAGAGCGCCTGACTCGAATAAAACACAAAGGAGGATTTCCAGAAGAATCCTTAAAATTTATTCTTAATAAGTTCAACCTTTCTTTAAAAGATATAACTATTGTCTTGTGCGGAAATAAATACCACCCTCTGCCAAGGATACTAGGCAATAGTTTCCCTACCTTTGAACATCCATTTTTAGGCATAGGGCAAAAAATCTCGCTATATTATCATCATGCATTATTTAAAAGTGCTATTTTCAGAAATATGGTAGAAAGTTTAAATAATGCCCTATTAAAATATAAATTAGGGAAAAACATTTTTCTTACTGACCATCATACTGCGCATGCCTACTCAGCATATATGACATCGGGATTCAATAAAGCGCTGACTATTACCACTGATAATTTCGGAGATGGGTTGTCCAGCGCGGTATTTACCTGTGAAAACGGAAAATGTAATTTCTTATATGGCTCATCTGCATTGAACTCCCCAGGCCAATTTTATGGCGAGATATCCCAGATTTTGGGATTTCATCCCTTAATGGCTGGAAAAATGACAGGTTTAGCAGCTTATGGAAATCCTGATAATGCATATAACGTAATAAAAAATTTATTTTCACTTCATAATAATAAAAAAGACTTTGTATTACCCCCTCTTCTTTTTAAGTCCAAATCGCTAGGGTTATTCAGGGAATTACGCAATTACTCTAAAGAAGACATAGCAGCTAGTGCGCAAAAGCGGTTTGAAGAAGTAATGCTGGAATATATCAAAGAGGCTGTCAGGATTACGAAAATACCAAATATTGCCTTTGCAGGCGGAGTATATGGAAATGTCCGCCTTAACCAAAAGATATCAGAACTGGAGGAAGTAAAAGAAATATTCATTCACCCTGCCATGACTGACCAAGGTATAAGCTTAGGGGTAGGATTAAAATATTTGGCAGAAAATATGTCTTTGAAGCCTTTTAAATTAAAAAATGTCTATTGGGGCCCTGATTACAATAACGATGAGATAGAAAAAACTATAAAATCTAGTAATATGCCTTATGAATATCATCAAGACATTGAAAAAATAACAGCTCAACTTCTTAGCATAGGTAAAGTTGTTGCTCGTTTTTCAGGAAAACTTGAATATGGCCCCAGGGCTTTAGGCAATAGAAGCATTCTATATCAAACTACTGATAAAACAGTAAACGATTGGCTAAATAAA
>JAHJQM010000057.1 GCA_018819285.1 Candidatus Omnitrophota bacterium | reverse complement strand
GCTTTAATTCTTGCTGGCTCATCGTGATAATGTCCTTTCCTGCCATAATGTCCTCCTTTCGGTAAAGAGTGCATTATAGCATCTTTAGAATAGGACATTTTAACTTTGGCCTAATAGGACATTATCACTTTGGTGTTACAGCACTATTAGTCTTTAGAGGGCGGTTCATCGTCCTTTATGCCTTTTTTGAATTCGCCTATTGCTTTTCCGAGGTTCCTTCCTATTTCAGGCAATTTAGCGGCTCCGAATACCAAAAGACATATGACTAATATTAAAATCAATTCCGGCATCCCTATACCAAACATACTCAGCTCCTCCCCTGCTTAATCTTCTCTGATATCTTATTCACATCCACATATTTTTTGATCAGCCTTTTAGCTATCACTGTCTTTTCTTTGTCCTCCGGCCTGATTTTAATGGCCAGGTCATGTATCTTGGAAGCTGTCACATAAGTATGTCCTCGGCTAAAAAGAACCGGGATCCCAGCGCTCTCTATCAATGACATTATTTTTGGATGAGGCATAATACCTCCTGTTAATATAATACCTGCCATTGAATTTTGTTTATGCTGTTTTCCTAAAAGATGTATACTCAAAGCGGTCATGATTAAATCTTCTCTATCGCCCGGCGTTATCAACAAAGACCCGTCTTCTATATAGTCAAGGGCATCGTGCGGAGACATCGCACCTATCAATATATTTCTTATTTTATTTTGCATGCCTGTTGTTTTTGAAACCATCTTTATATCTGTTTCTTCTATAATATGCTGTATGGTAGGCATAGAGAGAGACGGCGTATAAGGTATGACGCCCAGCATATCTATTCCCCTTTTTTTCAAACCAAGACTGAGTATCTTTTTTATCCTTTCATATTTAGAACTTATAACTTTATTAACTATAACCCCTATTACATCTACGTCTTCTTTTTCAAACAGAGCCATATTGAGTTCTATCTCGTCTATGGGTTTGCCAATCCCACCAGAGGTTACAAGAATTACCTTTGCATCCAAAAGGTTTGCCACTCTTGCGTTTGAAAGATCAAATATAGAACCTACGCCTGCGTGGCCTGTGCCTTCTATTACGACAAGATCTTTTTTTCTGGATATGCGTTCAAAAGACGATATAATATTCTTGACTAATTTTCTATGATCTCCCCTTCTTATATATTTTTCGGTAAATCCTTTTCCTATTGCAATAGGGCTCATATCTTTCAGTGAGCATTTCATTCCGCACACTTTTTCTATAAGCACAGAATCTTCATCCACCTTATAGCCATGTTCAAACACATATCTCTGGCCAACAGGTTTTATAAAGCCTACGCTCTTAAATCTGTCTCTAAAGGCCTGTATAAGTCCAAGCGATACCGTGGTCTTTCCGTCATTCTGCTGCGTTGCCGCTATGAATATTCGCCTCTGTTTCATTTCTTCTCCCATTTAAGCAACTCCGTCACTTTCGACAGAGTGGAGCCTTCATCTATTTCTTTTCTCAGCCTATTTTCTGTTTCCATTACACTCATAGCCCTATTTACAAATTCCACAGCTTTATCCCTGGGGACAACAACCACTCCATCGTCATCCCCTAATACCCAGTCTCCGCTGAATATTTTTACGCCTCCCACATTTACACTCACGCCTATCTCCCCAAATCCTTTAGGTTCGCCTGCTGAAGGAGAAATTATTTTTGAAAAAGCTGGGAATTTAAGGCTTCTTATCTCTTTGACATCCCGTATGGCTCCGTCTATCACAACCCCTGCTATTTTTTTCTGAATAGCCCCGTGAGTTGCCAATTCTCCCCATATAGCAGGCCCTACGCCTCCTGCATCAATAACTATAACCTGGCCTTCATGGGCCATGTCAATTGCCTCAACAGGCTTTGCCCAATCCCCTGGATACGTCCTTACTGTCAAAGCCTGACCGCACATCTTTAAACCGGGATTGACACTTATTATGTCTTTTAAAGCGCCAAGCCTATGCATTGCATCAGAAAGATTTGAAGTAGAAATTTTTATAAGAATTTTTGCAATGTCTTTCTCGCCCACTCTCTTAAATAATTCTGTTTTTATTTTCTTCAACTGGCATATTGAACGTTTTATTTCTTCTGTAGCTTTTTTTGCATCCTTTGATTTATTAATAGCTCCACCTACTATAATTATACCTGCGCCTGCTTTAACGGCGTCAGGAGCTGTTTCAGAATTTATTCCGCCTGCCACTGCTATTGGAATAGACAGATGTTTAACGATATCCTTCAACTCGCTAAAAGGATTTCTGGCAGCCATCTGATCGTCAATAGAACAATGTATGCCAATATAATCAACCCCTAATTTTGCCACTTCAATTGCCCTTTTCTTGGCGTCTTTTATTGCTATCAAATCAGCCTGTATCTTTGCGCCGTAATTATGCGCTGCTTCTACGCATTCTTTTATTGTTGAATCGCTCGCAGCCCCAAGCACGCAGACAATATTTGCACCAGCCTTTGCCGCAATCTCCACCTCTATGCGGCCCGCATCCATGATCTTCATATCAGCTACGATTGTTTTATCAGGAAATCTCTCGTGTAATTTTCTGACAGCATTCAAGCCTTCGCTTTTTATCAAAGGGGTTCCTGCCTCTAGCCAATCAACTCCTCCCTTGACTGCTTCTTCTGCGCACTTCATTGCGCGTCTCAAATCTACAAAATCTAGAGCAACCTGCAATATCGGCTTCATATTTACCCTGGTTTGGTTATTCACCCATTATCTGTACTATAATTTCCCTGTCTCTGGGCCTATTGTCAAAATCAATAAATATTATCTGCTGCCATTTTCCTAGCTGCATTTTATTGCTAACAAAAGGTACTGTTATGCCAGGGCCTAAAAAAGAAGCTCTTACATGAGAATACCCGTTCCCATCCTGCCATCTTATATTATGCTGATACATGTCTGATTTAGGCGCTATTTTTTCAAAAAATGTCTTAAGGTCTTCTACAAGGCCAGGCTCATATTCAACCGTTGTGATGCCTCCCGTAGAACCAGGTACAAAAACAGTTACGGAGCCGTTTTTAAGGTTAGAATTTAAAACAGCTGACGCCACTTCTGCGGTAATATTGATTATATCTGTATCGCCTTTAGTGCTGAGCTTTAGCTTTTTAGTAATTATAGCCATAAAATTCTAACTTTACAATTCGTGCCAGGCACCATTTGTAAAGTTAGCTCCAAACCCGTCATTTATTTCTTTCTATACGCTTCCAAATACGAATCGCAATAAAGTTGCTTTTCCATCAATAATTCTGCTGTTATCAGGCTGTCCACTAGCTCTTTATCTGTTACATCTAATATCGCAGCATCGAGACCATTGGCTATAGCCATTGTTAAGAAAGTTTTATTGATCAAACTTTTATATTCAGCCAAGGAACCCTGAGATACATTTGACAGGCCAAGCACTGTTTTAGGAGCTGGGTCAGCCAGCATCTTTGAATCCCTTATGGTCTTAAGAACCTCTTTGGCGTGCGATTGCGCAACGTTTACAGGCAGTATAACAGCGTCTAAATAAAGTTCGCTTGTGTCAATTCCGTATTCCACGCAAGATGCCACTATTTTCATTGCGAGTTCCATCCTGCCTTCGCTATCCTTTGGAATGCCGGCTTTATCCATGGTAAGGCCTATAATAGACGCGTTATATTTTTTAGCAAGACTAAAAAGAGATTTAATTTTTTCTTCATTTGCATTTACAGAATTTATTATTGGCTTTGATTTGCACAAGCTAAGCCCTGACTCCATTACATCCAATTTTGTAGTATCTATTGCGAGCGTTATGTCAGTAACCTCTTTGATCGTCTCAACAAGCCATTTCATGGCTTCTTTAGGGTTGCTGGAAGCTGGACCAATATTTACATCAAGCGCATTTGCCTTGCAAGAAACCTGCTTGAGCGCAAGACCCTGAATAACAGATTTGTCTTTTTCTTTTATAGCCTTTGCCACATCCTTAAACATCCCATTTATTCGCTCGCCGATTAGATACATGATACATCCTTTCGCTTCCAAACAACTTTACACTTGCGACAATGTCGGTTGTTTAAAGTTATTTATTGCCTCTTTAACCTCGTTTACTGCCTTTGGGTGATTCATGACTAATATATCAGCGCCTGAATTTAAGTATGCCACAGCTGTTGCTATCTCCCACAACACCCCTGTGTCCTTAGCGCCTGTTTTCGATTCCTTGGTGCGCCATGCCTCCTGGCCTACAAAACTTATCATTGGCATGGATAGCATTTTATCGCCTGAGAGGCCGGCAAGTCTCGTTCTTTCCATTATGGAATAAGTGTATTCTAAGCCGTATCCCAGCGCGCCGGTTGCGTGGTGTATCACTATTTTATCAGCAGGAAACTGCATATCGCAGATAAGTATGTTCAGCTGTTTCGCGATATTTATATCTATAGGGGCCTCTGAAATTATAGAGTGACCTGCGCTAAGGCATGCAGCTGTCAGCGTTTTATAGTTATTCTGAGTTGCAATACCAAACAGGCAATTTTCTCCTTTTGCTACATTTGCGCAATACGGCATAACCTCATTATCCTTTTCAGGAGAAAGGCCTCCTATTACTATTAGAGGGACAGAAACAGCTTTCATGATTTTTTCCAGAGTTTTTCCAGCTTCTTCGCTGGAGACGTTCTTTACATCAGGATGCGTGCTTGCAAGCCTCAGACATATAAGATCAGCTGAAAATTTATCCACGCAAAGCTTGGCCCACTCGCCAGGATCTTTAAGAGCGTTTCCAAAATTTGATTTCAATGTCTCTGGCCAAGATTCAGGCTCCATGTCCCAAACCTCCATTGCTACAACCGGAGGATTTGGACATTTGTCTTCGCCGTCTATAAAATAGATGCCTGTCTCGCCGCCTATTTTTATTGGTTTCTTTGCGCCAATTACAACTTCGCTGATCTTGTCCTGCCATTTTTCAATCAATCTTTCCATTGCATCTCCAATGCATAGCCACCGTTGAATTTTGTCCGCCACAAAACTTTGGCGGACAAAATTGGCTAAGGAATTACATTTATTTTTTCTCCCGTTTAAACAAATTATCAATAATATTCTCTAAATCGCTATCTGCTTCAACTACACCTTTCCCTGTTTCGCTATTTTTTTGTATTTCATCCTGAAAACCAATATACCCGCCTATTCTTAAACCTGCATTTTTTATTAGCTTCAATTTATCCGGCCCCAATTCGCCTTTTGATTTATTTATGACCAAAGTTATATCTTTTATCTTTACGCCCGCGCCCTTTGCGGTATTAAACGCGTTTATTGCTGAATTAACACCTACCATTGTAGGATCGCTAACAAGTAAAAGCAAATCTATATCAGATGCTGTGCGCCTCGAAAGATGTTCCATCCCAGCCTCATTGTCAATGACCACAAATTTATACTTTTTGGATATTTTAGCGAGATATTCTCTTAGTATATTATTTACTGCGCAATAACAGCCAGGGCCTTCTGGCCTGCCCATAACAAGAAGATCAAATCCGTTTCCTTCTACAAGAGCTTCTTCCAGCCTCAGTCCAAAAAACTCGCTTTTAGAAAAGCTCTCTGGGGTTTGCTTTTTAACCTCTTCTCTTATGTCAGCAATGGTTTCTTTGTATTTTAACCCCAATGTTGCATTTAAATTAGAATTCGGATCTGCGTCTACTGCCAAAATCGGCTTGTCTATTTTTAAAAGATACTGCACAATCATTGCAGAAATAGTTGTTTTTCCAACCCCACCTTTACCCGCAACCGCAACAATATACGCCAGATGCATTGTCACCTTTGAATTTTGCAGATTGCTAAGAGCAATCTGCAAAATTGGCTAATGAACTCATAATTTATTTCTAGTGCTGTGCTCAAGACCTGGTCTTGCCTACAGTAATTTCTTCACACTCGGGAATAGTTCTATGTCAGTATGCGGCAGGAATAATGCCGCGCTGTAATTATTCATAAACGACGCGTTAGCGCTTAAATCCAGATACGTCATTTTATTCGCGATAGATTCCGCTTTATCCATTGCTTCACTTGAAAGAAGACACATCTTTGCGCCGCTAACAGATGTGTTTCCTAAAAAAACGAAGTTCTTTTCGGCTAAATCTGGCAAAAGCCCTATATTTATTGCTGAACGAATATTTAAAGCTGTACCAAGCCCACCTGCAATAAACACATGCTTAATGTCAGATTTTTTAAAACCAGTTTCTTTTAATAACACTTCTATACCTGTATAAATAGCTCCTTTTGAATGTATCAAATTTTTTATATCATTTTCATCTATTATTATAGCATTTGCTGTGGCTGAATCCTTTTCATTTATAAGCACAACTTCTTTTAAGCCACCAGAATCCCTAACTTCACATATATTATTCTTTTTTATCTTGCCAGAGCGGTCTATTATTTTATTTTTTAATAACTCACTTATAATATCAACTATACCAGAACCGCATATGCCTTTTGGAGGCAGATTTCCTATAGTTCCTATCTCAAGAGAACCATTTTTTATAGAAATATTCTGAATAGCGCCTTTCATTGCTCTTATGCCACATTTTAGGCCGCCGCCTTCAAAACATGGGCCAGCTGAAGTGGAGCATGCCATTAGCCATTCTTTATTGCCAAACACAACTTCTCCATTTGTGCCTAGGTCTATAAAAAGCGAAAGGTCTTTAGTCTTATCCATGCCTGCAGCAAGAACTCCTGCTACTATATCTCCGCCCACATAACTACCTATGCTTGGAAGGCAGGCTAGTAATCCTCTTGGATTTATCTTTATCCCAACTTCGCTGGCTCTTATTACAGGCATAAAGTTTACTGCTGGGATATAAGGATCTTTTCGTATTTGCGTAGGGTCTATTTTTAAAACCAGATGCGTCATTGTAGTGTTGCCAGCCAAAATAACAGATGTTACATCATCTAATGTTAATTTTACCTCCTTTATCAGGCTGCCAATAAGGGTGTTAACAGTATCTATGACCGCGTGATGTAATTTTTCTAGGCCTTTTTCATGCTGAGCAAAAATGATCCTGGAAATTACATCTTCTCCGAAATCCACTTGCGGATTATAACTCGCTTTTGAACCAAGCACTTTCTGAGAATTCAAGTCCACTAAGTATGCAACTATTGTAGTTGTCCCTATATCTATTGCCACGCCAAAATTCCTATTAGACCTGTCTCCTGGCTCAATCAATACAACCTCAGTCGTCCTATTTCTATTCCCAAGCGTTACAGTAACCTCCCAATTGCTATCCCGTAGAAGCTGTGGCAATCTTTTTATATTGCTAAGTCCCATCTGCATTATAGTGATTTCTTTATGATATTTTCGTATCTCTCTTAATAACCTATCGCTATCCCCGCAATTATCATCAATAGTAGGTTTAGGCAGTTTTAAAAATAGCTTTGTAGATAACGGGCCATGTTTAAAAACTTTTGAGATAGCGCTATACTGCTCCTCTTCTATTTCTTCAACAGGAGTATACAGACCTGCCAGGCGTTTTGCCTTTACCTCCTCTGTTAATATCTCCAAATCTCCCAATAGCGATTCTTCCGGAACCAAAACTTCCATATCAGATTTAGGGGTAGTTCTGCATGCAAGCACATAACCTTTTTCGCGCTCCAAATCAGCTACCCTTCCACTATCTTCTGTTGCATAGTCCCCTTTTTTGACTATGACTTTACATCTGCCGCATACACCTTCCCCTCCACAGCTATTATATATATGTATGCCAGTCTTTAATGCAGCTGTCAGAAGATCTGTTCCCTTGTCTATTGAAACAGACTTGTGTTCCGGTAAAAAAGTGATTTTAAATTCTTCCATATAAGACCTAATTTTAACATGCCATATACATATGGTCAATAAAATAAAAAACCGCGTAGGTTGTCGTAGACAACCTACGCGGTTAGAATAGTTAAAACAAGCTTATTTTTGTATAACCTTTAACTCTGTTCCGTCTGCCGGGCAATATTGCACATCTGATCCGAACTGTTTTCCGCAAACAGGGCAAAATTTGGAATCCATTGCATTGCCTATTAATGCCCCGCCTCCTGCTCCCGCAGCACCGCCTATCAAGGCGCCTTCAGCTGCATGGCCTGACTGGTGACCTATGATAGCACCTGCTCCTGCGCCTATCAGAGTGCCAATACCTGCGCCTTTCTGTGTACTTGTGCAGCCCGCTACCATAACCAATACCAACAATAATACCACTACTGTATATTTTTTCATATTTTCTCCCTCCTGACCTAAAATTATAACATTCTTTAATAACTAATCAAGCGAAATCTTCCGTTCAGGCAGAAACTGCAAATCCAAGTTGACACTCTGACATTGTTAGAGTGTCAACTTGGGCAGGTAACGTCTTGCCTACTTAATTAATCTCATTCTGTTAGGCGGCCAATAGATTAAAAATGCCTTGCCTAGCAGATACTTTTTAGGCACAAAACCCCAGTATCTAGAGTCACGGCTGGAGATACTATTGTCTCCGAGCGCAAAATAGGCGTCATTGGGAACTGTAACGCTTTGTCCTTCTGCGCCAAATTCCCCTCTATTGTAGTAATGCTGTTTTTTTAACGGGGAGTTTTCTTCTGCAGGCTTATTATTAATCAGAATCTCGCCGTTCGAAATCTGAATATTCTCGTTTGGCAAGCCAACAAGCCTTTTTATAAAATCCTTTTTCTTATCCTCTGGAGAGATAAATACGATCACGTCCCCTCTTTTTGGCTCTCTGAATTTATATATAAATTTGCTAACGAGAATCCTGTCGCCTTCTATCAAAGTGGGTCTCATAGAACCTGTGGGTATCTTAAATGCCTGCACCACGAATGTCCTTATTATTAACGCCAGGACAACAGCTATAACTATAGGCTCAACCCATTCTTTCATCAAATAACGCATCTTATCATTCATTTAGGTTTCCTTTCTTAAATTTTTAAGACAGCTAAAAATGCCTCTTGCGGTATCTGCACTTTTCCGAATTGCTTCATTCTTTTCTTTCCCTCTTTTTGTTTTTCCCAGAGTTTGCGTTTTCTAGAAATATCTCCGCCGTAACATTTTGCAGTTACATTCTTACCCATCGCTCTAACTGTTTCCCTTGCCACCACATTGTTTCCTATGGCTGCCTGTATTGCAACTTCAAACATCTGCCTCGGGATAAGCTCTTTGAGCTTCGCCGCAAGTATCCTGCCTCTATGTTGAGCTTTCTCCTTATGAACAATTGATGAAAGCGCATCGCAATGATCGCCGTTTATCAATATATCAAGTTTTACAAGGCTTCCTGGCCGGTATTCGCTTACTTCGTAATCCAGAGAACCATAGCCCCTTGTCATTGATTTTATCTTGTCATAAAAATCAACTATAAGTTCAGACAGCGGCATTTGAAAAATAAGTTTTATCTTTTCCTGAGAAATATATTCTGTTGATTTGTATTCTCCGCGCCTTGATTTTGCAAATTCAATAACCATGCTCAATGTATCCTGCGGCACCATTATGTAAGTAGCTGCGAATGGCTCTGAAATCTCGTCTATGTTCTGAGGTTCCAGCAACTTACTGGGATTGTCAACTTCTATGATTTTCCCCTTTTTGTCTTTAACCCTGTAAACAACGCTCGGCGTAGTAATAACAAGGTTCAGGTCATACTCTCTTTCTAATCTTTCCTGGACTATCTCCATGTGCAAAAGTCCTAGAAACCCAGCCCTATAGCCAAAACCTAACGACGGAGAATTTTCAGGTTCATATATAAATGACGAATCGCTTAATTCTAATTTTTCAATGGCATTTTTGAGAAAATCAAAATCCTTTGCATTAACAGGATAGATGCCGCAAAACACCATGCACTTGAGCTGTTTATATCCAATTAAAGGCTTGTCTGCCGGCCGCTTGGCATCAGTAATAGTATCCCCGTTTTTTACATCTTTAGCTTCTTTTATCTGGCAGATAGCATAGCCAACCTCTCCGCATGAAAGGCTATCCACAGGTTCCATCTGAGGCCTGAATATACCGACATCCTGAACCTCGTATTTTTTAGAACTGGACATCATAAGTATGTTCATGCCTTTTCTAATTATACCGTTTACAACCCTTACGTAAACTATTACTCCTCTATAAGTATCATACGCTGAATCAAATAACAAAGCCTGGAGCGTCTCGTCTTTGCTGCCGCTCGGCGGAGGCACATCCCTTATTATTCTTTCAAGTAGCTCCTCAGTCCCAGTGCCTTCTTTAGCGCTAGTGAGCAGTATTTCATCATCCTCAACCTTCAAGATGCCTTTTATCTCATTCTTGACTCTTTCAGGATCTGCGTTCTGCAAATCAATTTTATTTATAACTGGGATTATGGTTAGTTTTTTATCAAGTGCGTGCTGCAAGTTTGCAACTGTCTGAGCTTCTACGCCTTGTGCTGCATCTACAAGAAGCACTGCGCCCTCGCAGGCTGATAAAGATTTTGAAACCTCATAGCTAAAGTCAACATGGCCTGGCGTATCAATAAGATTTAATTCATAAATATCGCCGCTAACTGCCTTATACGACATCCTTACAGCGCTTGCTTTGATAGTAATCCCGCGTTCCCGCTCCAGATCCATATCATCCAACAACTGCTCTCTGAACTGCCTTTTATTTACAGTGTTGGTAAACTGAAGTAATCTATCAGCAAGCGTAGACTTGCCATGATCTATATGCGCGATAATACAAAAATTCCTTATCTTACTCTTATCCATATGTTTAAAATTTTAAAATCTCGCTAACTTTACAAATAGTGCCAGGCACGCATTGTAGAGTTACATGCTGAGGGCTAGATTTTTTCCGAAATCCAGGTATGCTTTGGATATTTTTTCGCTAGAGGCTTCCGCGTATATCCTCAAGATTGGCTCAGTTCCTGATAATCTCAAAATCAACCAGCTGTTATCTGTCATTATAAACTTATAGCCGTCAAAAGATTTTATTTCCTTAACAACTTTGCCGCAAACCTGTTTTGGCGGGTTAGTCTTTAATAGCTCCATCAATTTTTTCTTTTTCTCGTCGAGATAATCCATATCTATCCTCTGGTACCTAAATACGCCGTATTCTTTTTCAACATCTTTTATTATTTCCAGGATGCCTTTTTTTCTATGCGCTATCATTTCTACAAGAAGCGCACCAAGAAGCATGCCGTCTCTTTCAGGCATATAGTCTTTAACGCCTATGCCGCCGGATTCTTCTCCGCCAATAAGAATGTCTTCATCCAGCATGAGCCTGCATATATACTTGAACCCAACAGGGGTTTCGTAAAGCTTTAGATTGTATTTTTTAGCGATAAGGTCTATAAGTGTAGTATTTGAAACTGTTTTTACAACTCCACCTTTCCAAAATCTGTCTTCTACGAAATGAAGCAACAAAAGTGCCATTATCTGGCCTGCGCCCATAAACCTTCCGCCTGGGATAACCGCACCTATCCTGTCCGCATCTCCATCGTTTACTATACAGATATCATATTTTGCTTTATTGTCTTTCATTATACGGAAGGGTAACTCTAGGTTTTTCGGAATAGGCTCTGGATTCACTCCTCCGAACAATGGATCCCTCCCTGTTCTAATCTGGGTAATTTTTATCTTTGTGCCTTTGAGTATCTCAGGAATATAACCATCTCCTACGCCATGCATGCAATCAACAAGCACATTAACTTTTGCATTTTTTAAATGCTTAAGATCAACATAAGCCCTTGCAAATTTCATGTAGTCTTTTTTTAGATCTACAAGCTCTATAATGCCTGATTCTATGCCTTTTTTAAATTCCACGGACTGCACGGGATTTTTAGCCAGCAGCGCTTCCACTGACTTTGTAATCCCTTCATCAGCAGTGCCAGCGTAAGGCGCTTTTATCTTCAGGCCGTTATAATAAGGCGGGTTATGACTCGCTGTCAGCATCAAGCCGCCTGATAATTTTTTATTTTTTATGGCAAAACTTACCAGTGGGGTAGGAACAGCTTTATCCGAAAGCAAAACTTTGATCCCGTTGCCAGCAAGTACCTCTGCTGCGAGTTCAGCGTATTTCTCAGATAGAAATCTCCAGTCATAACCTACCACAAAAACCACATCCTTCGCTTTAAAATGGTCTGCGACTGCCTGCGAAGCTATTCTTACGTTTTCAAATGTGAAATCCTGAGATATTATCGCCCTCCAACCGTCTGTTCCAAATTTAATGCCCATCTTATCGCCCTTTCCTTTCTATGCAGCTCGTAATTTTTTTACAGCTTCTACCTTATCCTTTGCGCCAAAAAAATATGAACCTGCCACTAATATATTTGCGCCTGCTTCAATAACTGCTTTAGCGTTTTTATCATTTATTCCGCCATCCACTTCTATATCTCCACTATAAATTTTTCTCAATGCCCTTATTTTTGGCAATACATCTTCTATAAAACTCTGGCCGCCGAACCCTGGATGAACAGACATAAATAACACCATATCCACATCTTTTAATATACCCTCTATGCATAAAGGCGAATCAGGATTTAATGATATCCCTGCCTTTTTCCCAAAAGACCTGATCTGCGCCAGCACTTCTTTTACGACCGCCTCATCTATCTTATCAGTAGTTCTAGATGACCCTTTTTTCAACTCTCTTCTCTCTGACCTATGCTCTATACTATAAGCTTCAGCATGAATAGTTACGATATCGCTTCCTGCTTTTACAAAGTCTTTAATGAATTTATGCGGCTCTTCGATCATAAGATGCGCATCCAGCGTCATATCAGTGCATCTCCTTACAGCCTCAACTATCAAAGGCCCTATTGTAATATTAGGGACAAAATTCCCGTCCATTACATCAAGGTGTATCATATCGGCGCCTGAATCTTCAATGCGCTTTATCTCATCCTTAAGAATTGAAAAATCAGCTGACAATAAACTCGGAGCTATTAATATTTTTTTATTCATAAGCACCTCTTATAATACCAACTCTTTTTCTATTTCTCTCTGCTCCCTGTCCTCAAGCTCTCCTATCACAGCTATGTTCAGGTCAGAGCTATTGAATATGCTCTGACTAACGCGCTTTATATCATCTACTGTAACAGATTCCACCTTTTTTATAATACCTTCTCTATCTGGCAGCTTATTTAAAGAAGTAGCATAATCTCCGAGCCACAACATATGCTCCACCGTATCTTCCAGCGCCATCAGAAGCTGGACTTTAAAAAATTCCTTCGCCCTTTTTAATTCGCCTGCTGTAACGTATTTCTCTTTTATTCCTTTTAACTCCTTCAATATGCATACAATAGCCTCTCTGGCCTTTTTATGCTCTGTGCCTGCGTGCACCACAAACGCGCCTGTCTCATTATACCTTTTAACCTCTGCGCCAATTTCGTACGCAAGTCCTTTTTTCTCTCTTATGTTTTCAAACAGCCTGGATGACATATTTGCGCCTAAAATAATATGCAAAATGCCGAGGGCAAATCTATCTTTATGGTTTTTTCCAAAAGAATGCAGGCCTATGCATAGATGCGCCTGCTTTGTATCTTTACACAAAATCTTCATACGAGGCTTTGATTGATTATTGCAGAAGGGCTCTACAGGTTTAATTTTCCCTTTTATGGCTCCGGTGAATATTTTTTTAAGCCTTGATTCTATCGCGCCATGATCCAGATTACCGCATAAGACAATAACTATGTTCTCAGGTATATAATTTGTATTTCTGTATTGAACTATATCTTTTCTTAAAATAGATCCCGTTGAATCTATGCTGCCGGCTACAGGGAAACCAAGAGAATTGCCAGGCCACATAATCTCTGCCAGCATATCATGCACATGGTGATTAGGGAGGTCCTGGTACATCTTTATCTCTTCTATTATAACCCCGCGTTCCCTCTCAAGCTCTTTCTCATCAATACTTGCGTTTAAGACCATGTCAGATAAAATTTCCAGGGCTATATCTTGGTGCTTAAAACTTACCTTTGCCAGAAAACATGAAACCTCTTCTGATGTAAAACCGTTTAAAGAGCCCCCTCTTCCTTCGATCTCTTCTTTCAGCTTTCTGCAGCTTCTTGACGGAGTGCCTTTAAAGAGCATGTGTTCCAGAAAATGAGACACCCCGGAATTTTTTTCGTCTTCATTTCTAGAGCCCGTCCTTATCCATATGCCTATAGCCATAGATTCCATATTAGTCATATGGTTCGTTACAAGCGTTAAACCATTATTAAGTTCTGTCTTTTTGTACATGTAAGTCTAAGTAATTCTGCAATATTAATTGCGCTGCAATTTTATCTAAATTTTTCCTGCGTTTTTTTCTGGACATATCTGCTTCCAAAAAAATCCGCTCGCCCTGCCGAGTTGTGAGGCGTTCATCTATCATCTCCACTTCAATCTGGATTTCTTTCTTTACTTCATTTACGAAATCTATAGCAAGGTTCGCGCTCTTGCCTTCTGTGCCGTCCATATTCAATGGAAGCCCTACAACCAGCCTGCATGCGTTGTATTCCTGCACCAGATCCTGTATCTTTTTTAAATCGTTTTTTATGCCTTTACGCTCTATTGTCCCAACCGCTTGCGCTATTATATTCAACGCGTCACTTACAGCAACCCCTATACGTTTTTCTCCGAAGTCAAGCGCCAGTATTCTCATATTGTCTCTGCATTATTTTGCTGCAAACGCCTTAAATTTTTTGACAAGCTCTTTTACCTCCTGAGCCCTGTTCTTATTGCAAACAAGCGTTCCTGATTTTGTCTGCACAATAATTATATCCTTAAGCCCTATGACGCCTATTTTATGGTTTTTGTCGCCAATTATAATAGAGCCCTTGACGTCTATAATACTAGAATTGGAAAGTATAATATTTCCATCTTCATCTTTATCGTATATCTCTTCAATGCTTGACCATGATCCTATATCTACCCAATCAAAACCTGCTTTGATACAAAATATTCTATTATGCTCATTCTTTGAAACAGGTTCCATAATAGCGTAATCTATGGAAATGGGATTAAGATTGGAATATTCTTTTTCGAGCATTATGGAATAACCGGCCTTCCCTTCAAATCTGCAAGTATCTTCAAGGCTGTAATACAAATCCGGCATGTATTTTTTCATCATGCTTAATATAGACCCTGCTTTCCAGACAAATATGCCGCTGTTCCATAAATAATTTTTATTTTTATACAACGCCTCGGCTTTTGCTTTTTTAGGCTTTTCGATAAATCTCTTTATACGGCAATATCCCCTGAATCTTTTGCCTGTCTCTATATACCCATAACCTACAGACGGGTATTTAGGCTTTATGCCTATGGTTAAAAAACTTGGCCCTGATTCCGCAACCTTTTCAGCAAATACTAAATCCTTAAAAAATGCCTTTGTGTTTTTTATTATATGGTCTGCAGGCAGAACCACCATTGTCACATCTCCTAATCTTTTTTTCAGGATAAGACTGCTAAGGCATATAGCAGGCGCTGTATCTTTGCCAAAGGGTTCCAATATGATATTTTCTTTTTTCAGGCTTGATATGTAAGGCTTCAGGCTAGAAAACTGAGCTTTGGTGGTTACGAGAAAGATATGCTCTATAGGCAGTTTTTCTTTCAGCCTATTTATAGTCTCCTGTATCAATACATTTCTTGTTCCAAGAGATATCATATGTTTTGCTTTACCGTGCGTGCTCTTTGGCCAGAGCCGCTCGCCTTTGCCGCCTGCCATTATAACTGCGTACATAAATTATCCTCCGCCTTTTAAGGTTTTTACAAAATTTCCTACTTTTTTTACTAAATCTTTCTTTCCAATATTATTCTCGATAACTTTTATTATCGCGCTCCCGACTATTGCGCCGTCAGATATTTTTTGAATCTCTTTCACCTGGCCAGGGGTCGATATCCCGAAACCAACGCATACAGGTATTTTAGTAATATTTTTTATATTTCTTAAATTTGCACCTATGTCCGCTGCCAATTTCTTTCTTGCGCCTGTTGTTCCGGTGAGGGAGACATAATATATGAAACCTGATGAGACGTTGGAAACTTTTTTTACCCTATCAATGGAACTTGTAGGCGCCAGGAGATGTATTATTGAAAATCTATTTTTCTTTGCGATTTTACATAAATCTATTGATTCCTCTGGAGGCAGATCAGGAATAACAACTCCGTCTACTCCGCTATCTACAGCAGTGTTGATGAATTTCTCAAGCCCGTAATGAAAAACCAGGTTATAATAGATTAGAAAAACAATAGGGGTTTCTATTTGTAATCTGACATTTCTAACCAGGTTAAAAACGCTGGTTAGGGTGGTTTTACTCTTTAGGCCACGCTCGGATGATTTTTGTATTGTAGGCCCGTCTGCCATAGGGTCAGAGAAAGGCACTCCAAGCTCAATAATATCCGCGCCTTTTAATGATAACTCGAATATTAACTTCTTTGTAACCCTTAAAGACGGATCCCCTGCCATTATAAAAGCGATAAATGCTTTCTTGCCCTGTTTTCTTAATTCCTTAAATTTTAAATCAATGCGATTTAACATAAAAACCTTAAACCTTAAACTTTAAACCTTTAACTATATCTATGTCTTTATCTCCTCTTCCAGAAAGGCATACTGCTATTATTTTATCTCTACCTATCTTTGGCGCTAATTTCTTTGCAGCGTAATATATTGCATGGCTTGACTCTAAAGCAGGTATTATGCCTTCGAGCTCTGTGAGCATTTTAAATCCCTGAAGCGCCTCTTTATCCGCAACAGCTGTATATTCAGCCCTGCCTGTCTCTTTATAATATGAATGTTCTGGCCCGGTGCCAGGGTAATCTAACCCTGCGGATATTGAATGAGCTATTTTTACCTGGCCAAATTTATCCTGCAAAAGATAGCTTTTTGTTCCATGCAGAATCCCTACAGAACCTTTGCAAAGGCTTGCCCCGTGCTTTTCTGTATTAAGGCCTAAGCCAGCTGCTTCCACGCCGATAAGTTTTACATTTGTTTTAAAAAATGGGCGAAAGAACCCCATTGCATTGCTTCCTCCACCAACACATGCGACCATATAATCAGGGAGCCTTTTTTCGTATTTCATAAACTGCTTCTTCGTCTCTTTGCCTATTACTGATTGAAAATCCCTGACTATCATTGGATATGGGTGCGGGCCTATAGCAGAGCCTATGACATAATATGTATTTTTTACATTTGTAACCCAGTCCCTTATTGCTTCGCTTGTAGCGTCTTTCAGGGTTTTACTTCCAGAGTAAACAGGAATTACCCTTGCGCCAAGAAGCCTCATCTTAAATACATTAAGGGCCTGCCTATGAATATCTTCTTCTCCCATATACACATCACAAGAAAGTCCGAATAAAGCAGCGCTCGTGGCAGTAGCTAAGCCATGCTGCCCTGCGCCTGTTTCAGCAATGATGCGACGCTTGCCCATCTTAACAGCCAAAAGCGCCTGGCCTAAAGTATTGTTTATTTTATGGGCGCCTGTATGAAGAAGATCCTCTCTTTTTAAGTAAATTTTCCTGCCAGCTTTTTTTGATATATTCTTGGCAAGATAAAGCGGAGTAGGCCTGCCAGCATAAACTTCAAGCAGGTTATCTAATTCTTTTTTGAATTTAGCGTCTTTCTGCGCTATCTTATACTCTTTTTCAAGCTCCTCGAGAGCCATCATAAGAGTTTCAGGCACAAATTTCCCGCCAAATACGCCAAATTTACCAAATTTATCAGGTAACATCCTTATATCTCCAATATAGATTATAAATTATATAGAAAAAAGTAACAGGTGTCAATCAATTTAACCGCACTTTGTCCCTCTCGTTTTATAAGTTGACACTCTAACATTGTTAGAGTGTCAACTTAGGTGGTTAAATAAAAAACCCCGCGCCTTTTTTAAAAAGATGCGGGGTTAAAGTACGCAATTGTAGGGAATAGTAGCTACTATTCCCTACAATTAAAAATTAACTATACGCCGGATTTCAACGCTGCCTGCTGTTCCTGTGTAAGATTATTTACAGTGCGTGAGGCTGCATCCTTAGCTATATTAGCTTCTATTGCTGCAAAAATACCGCTATCTGCATCCACCCGACTAAATATTATTACCTGTTCCTGAATCAAGCGTTTAATGAGGTCTGGATCTGAAAAAGCACTTGTAATTCTATTTAAATATTCCAAATCTTCTCCAACATCTACGCTAGTTGCTATTAAAATAGTAAAACCTTTCTGTATAAAATCTTCTATTCTAGTAACTTCTACTTTGTTTTCTAGTATTATTCTATCAGCAGTTGTAATGGTCTTATCTTGGGCTGCATGATCAAGAGGGTTCGAAGATCTAACTTGAAACACCTGTTCAATAGTTGTTTTTATCTGATCTATAATGCCATCAGGTAAATCAGCTACTGTATATCGCCTTAAACCTTGCTCTAATCCCTGTATCTGCCTGGTAGCTTTAAGGATACTATTCCATTGTGGCCTATTGATAGTCTTTGTAACAATAAATCCACCTCCAGGATCTTTCCGCAATAGGTCCATTTTTAAAAAACTTGCTATTTCGCGATCTATAGTGCTTTCTGACCAGGGTTTCCCCGTAGCAGGATTGTTGGTTTTCTGCCTGAGTTCTATTATCCTTTCTCTTGTTAAATGTTCGCCTATTACAAACAATCGTGCATTAATTAAATCACTGCCCATATCATAGACCGCTCCTTTTGGCGGCAATGCGTCATCAACTGCTGCTGTCCCATCCGACGTATCAGTAGCTGCCTGCCCTCTTCCAGCATCATATATAACATTTGACGCATAAGTCATACTAAAAAATGCGGACATAACTACAATTCCTGCCGCTACCAGCAATGTAAAAACAAGCCTTTTTTGTAGCATTTTATTTTCCTCCTTTTATTTTAATTCCGGTAACCATTCCCGTTTAAGTGTAGAACGATACAAATCATCGTCTGTTTTAGTTGTCACTCTTGGGCTTACAACTATATAAGAATACCCTGCATCAGATAATAGCTGAGTCAAAGTTGGGGTATGAAATCCGCCTGTTATAAGCGCAGCTATCTGAACATTATCTTTTTTCATTCTTTCTTCAGTTTTGGTAAGAAATGCTTTTTCTCTTTCTCCTGCTAATCTATAAAATTTTTCTACCTTTAGCAGGTTATCGCTGATCGCAAAATAATTATTAGGTATATTTAAACCCAAGTTTGATTCATCAGATTTTTCTTTTAGAAAATCAGCCCAAACTTGAGGATCAAAATCTTTTTTATTATCTAAAAAATACTCATACTCTTCTGGAACAAGCTTTACCCTAAGCATTTTATCCATTACAGACAACGCCGTTAAGACTTTGTATAGGGTCTTTTGGTCATCATTTTCTGATATGGCTTCATGGATTTTATTTTCCACTAACAGTTCTTCTTTAAATAGACTGTTTATATTTAAATCCTTTATCTCGCCTTTTACAAATGCAGCAAAATTTGGGAATTCTTCTATAGCGATATTTTTCTTCTTGATAATATCATCCAAGATTTTGTAATATGCAGATAGGACTATTGTTTCGTTTTCGTAATCCTTTTTAGCTTTATCCATTGCTAGTAACTCAGCATTATAGATTTTTGGTTTAATAGAATCTGCTGCTGCGGTCAATTTATTAACATATTCTAAGGCAATGTCTTTAAATTTATCCATCTCCCACAAAGCGCTTACAAATTCATCGTAACGCGACCTTTCTTCTATTCCCTGAAAAGACATAGGATAATCAGATGCTATATTTAAATATTCCTCAGCATTTATAATAGCTTTTTTCAGGAGCTCATCCGCCTTCTTTTTCCTTTCTTCTATTGGCGCGCTATCTCTTATATAGGTAAAATCATTGGTTGAAATACTTCCTTCTCTTAATATAAGATTAAGATTTTCGTTGGATATTAACGATTCGAGTATGCCTGCAATATTCTTCTGCGCTTCATAGTTCGCATGAGCGTCCTGGATATGCACTATAAGCTTGCCATTTGTGCCTTCGTGAGTTTCTATTATTGAGCCGTATTGGCTAGGGATGGTAATTTCATTTAAAACTATGGAACTTGTTGACGTTGTAGCATCAGGAGTCGCTTCTTGAGATGCCTTTTGCTGCTTTTCCCAGATACTCTCAGCATAGCACAGGCTAACGCCAAATATGCACCCTAGCGAAACTACAAATAAAACCTGCAATCGTTTTTTCATCTGCTTTCCTTTCTCTATAATCAATTTCTAATGTATAAATGGATTCAAAAAACTATTAACAGTATACCATTTATCCAATTTTTTTCAAGCTAACTTTACAATTCGTGCCTGGTACGATTTGTAAGGTTAGCCGCTATCGTTTGAGTTAAAACTTCAGGATGCTGAGCAAGCACAACCGGCTGTTTAGCAACAGGGATAATCGATTCTACAAGTTCCTGCGTTTCTCTAGCTCCTAGCATCTGGAATATTTCAGAGAATTCTTTATATAATGCTTGGCGCATTGCCTCGCGAACAGGCGCCGGGGCATTCCATATTTCATTTTTAAACGGGCCTGATAATTCTTTGGTAAGGTCCTTTAGGCTTCCGGCTAATTTGCCTGGCAATTCATCAGCCAAGATTTCTACTATGATATCGCGACGAGACTTACCTTGTTGCGCAGAGTCATTAAAAGCCTGCGCCCATTTTTCACCAAACTTTTTTCCATAGGTATCTGGATATGTGACCATCAGATCCTCTAAATATTGCGCCATTTTTTCAGCTAAATCCGGCATCATCCTTGCTATAATTCCCAGGGTAATCTTTTGGTATTCTGTTGCAAGGTGGACTTCCCCAACGCCTCCAATGGGCATTTTTTTAAAATCGCCTCTATCCTTTATGGTAGAAGCTCCGTGCTGCACAAACACGGCTATTCCCAGAGAAGGAGCTGCTGCAAGATGACGCTCGTAAATTCCAAAATCAACCTTTCCGCCCAGACCATGCATAGTACCTGTCTGCAGCGCAATCTTGCTTGGCCCGACCAAGCCTTCAGCTGTGCACATCTTTAGAATCTTTTGAGCCAGCGCTATCGAACCCTTTACAGTACTCGGGTTATTTTTATGCTTTGGATTATCGATATGCCTTTCTTCTATCCCGATTGAAATTGTAATCTTGCCGTCTAATAGTTCTTTTTCTAATCCGCGGATATACCTCATGAATTCCATGGTAACTTTAGCTGTATCTCTGTGCAATCTTTCATAAAGCGCATCTAATGTAGTTTCTTGCTCGTTTGTTAACGGTAATTCATCTATGAGTTTATGCCTAAGAGCTTTGAGACCGGATTCGTCCAGGCCTTGCGCCAACTCAGGACGACCCTTAAGATATTTATCAACCAGGTTGTTTTCGAAAACTACAATTTCATCCAGAGCTTCTTCATTCACAAGCGTTGAAGGATCCAAATCAATATTATATTCTCCTGCCAGTATTGATTCTCGGATAAATCTCTTCAAAGTATCAATTTCTTTATTAGGTTCCTTGGCATATTTCTTCTGATCTACCTGATAATGGTCGCCCTGGAAAAATATCTGTCCGGTATAACCTTCTTTAATAGCGGCTGCAAAACCAACAGTTGTAAATTCGGATACGCTTTGGCCTGAATAACGCGTCTCAGATTTTGCTAATTCCAGGATGATCGCGCCTATCTTCTGTTCTTTAACTACCCTGAAAACCTGTCTGGCTGTTTCATATCCATCGGTTCTGATATTAACCGCAGGGACTGTCATATCTTTCCATGTATCATTTTTTCTAGCCATATAAAAATCATTGATTGACGCAGGTATAATACCTAACGATATTGCTGCCGAGCGTATAAGAAACTGAGCCGCTGCTTTAATGTCATCGTTGCTATTAAGGGCTGCCTCTTTTGCAAGATAATCTATTGTTTCTGAGCGCAGCTTGTCTTCATTGGTAATTACCACATTTCCGCTTGCATCAAACTCCAAAACGCCTTTGAGATTTTTAAGAAGCTCTTTAACATCTGTTGCAGGTTGATAGCCTATTCTAAATTGCGTATTTCCTGTAACTTTGACACCTTGAGAGTCAGCAAAAACCGTCTGAACTCCTTTTACTATACCTATAAATGAATCCGCTTTAAGGCTCGCTCCTCCTACAAGTGCGCCGTCATTATCCGGAATAATAGATTTATCCATTAACCCTGCAATATTATCAGGCTTCACGCTGCCGCCATAGATAATCCTAACCTTAGAAGCAGTATCTTCGTCAAACATATCAAGTATAAGCCTTCTTATTAGTCTCAAGACCTCTTCTGCTTGTTGCGGTGTCGCAGCTGTCTTACCTATTCCGATAGCCCATACTGGTTCATAAGCGATTATAAGCTTGGATACCTGCTCTTTATTTAAACCAGCGAAGGCTCTTCTAATCATATCTTCAACTATACTGTTTGTTTTCCCATCCGTTCTTTCGTCAAGGCTTTCGCCAACGCATACTATAGGCACAAGCCCTTCTTTAAGCGCTAATTGAACCTTATTATTTATTGCCTCATTTTCTGTTGAAATGAGCTTTTCAGATTTATCTCTTCTCTGTTCTGAATGCCCTATAATTACATAAGTAGCTCCCAGGTCTTTAACCTGCGAAATGCTTGTCCTGCCTGTCAAGGCTCCTTTTTTTGCGCCTGCTATATTCTGCGCCGCAATTTTTATCTTTCCTTTCAGGTTTTCTTCATTTGCCTCTGCGCTTCTCAGGATTCCAGATAAATGATCCATAAATGCTATGGGTACGCCAACAACAACTTCTGTGCCACTTATATCTTCGTCTTTTATGCTCTCAATAATATTTTTCAACAAAGCTTCTGCTTCTTCTTTACTTGTGACTTCCATCTTCCAGTTTCCGCCAATAACAGTAATTCTGACAGCTTCCGTTGCCCTTTTCAATGCCTGAGCTTTCTCAGTTACTCTACCAAGAAACTCTTCAACGCGTTTAGTTTGAAGCGGAACCCTTAATGTCTTGTCTGAAGAATAAGCTGTGTTTGTGGATACAAAAATCAAGGCGAGCAAAAACGATATGATTTTATTTATTGATTTACCAGTATTCATTTTTTTCTCTCTCCTTTTTTATTAATATATTTATAATACTTTTAAAATCTATATATTAAAATATACCATGAAAACGTTTTCTTGTCAAATAAAATTTTATATTTAATCAATTATTATTTCGCATTTTGGGATAGAGTTAAGGAATGCCCGGCCGTAGAATTTGTTTATTATGCGGCTGTCAAGGATAGCTATTATGCCTGTGTCTTTCTTGCTGCGAATTAATCTTCCAAAGCCTTGTTTGAACTTAAGCACAGCCTCTGGCAGATTGTATTCCAAAAAAGCATCTCCTCCTCTTTTTTTTATATCTTCAATTCTTGCTTCAATAACAGGATGATCAGGAACGCTAAAAGGCAGCTTTGCTATAATTACATTGGACAGGGCTTTACCCTGGACATCTATACCTTGCCAGAATGTGTCAACCCCGAAAAGAACAGACCCTGTTTCTTTTTTGAAACTGGCAAGCATTTTATTTCGGCTCAAGCCATTGCCTTGCCTTAATACATTGAAATCTTTCTGAATAAGATATTCTTCAAGTTCTTCATAAACAGTATTCATCAAAGAGTAGCTTGTAAAAAGCACGAATGCGCTTCCATTAGTAAGATCCAGGTATCTTTTTATCCTGTCAGCTGCTTTAATCGCGTAATCAGTCACATTATCAGGGCCAGGCATATTTTTTGCTATATACATCCTGACTTGATTTTTGTAGTCAAATGGCGAGCCTAACTTCAGCTCTATAGCCTTTTTTGCGCCAACCCTGTCTTTAAAATACTTAAAAGAACCATTGTCCACTGAAAGCGTTGCGCTTGTCAGGATAATAGGCTTTTCTTCATTAAAAAGCTCTTCTTTTAATATTTCGCCTATATTCACAGGCGCTGTATTTATGGAGATTTTATTTGATTTCTTATTCCTTGAGCATTCTATCCAGTATACATGATTTTCCATGGCCTGGCTAATAATAAGACCAACGGAATCCTTTAAGACATTTATTTTCCTGATAAAACTCGCTATCTCCACTTCGTCTTCTTTATCCTTTGTGCTCTTTTTTGTAACCAAAAGTGCTTCTGCCAAGTCATGTAAAGGCAAAGATAGATTATTTTCTACAAAATTTTTCTGCCTGATCCTGAGCGTGTCAGAATCTTCTTTCTTAATATTTGCGTCAAAATGTTCCTTTATATCCTTAAAAAATACATCCAACCGCCTTCGTACCTGTTCCACACATTCCATACTATCCTGGTCGCCTACGGTCAGCAAAAACCCTTTTTGTTTTTTTAGATTAAACAATAGATCCAGCAAGTGCCTTACGCCTGTATTTGTTATGCTTAGTCCAAGATGTTCTGTGGCCACGCTTTCAATGCTGTGCGCCTCGTCAAACACGAGCGCGCCCCATTCAGGGAAGATACTTTTATCCTCTTTTAATAACGCCAGGTTTGAAAAAAACAAGTGATGGTTTATAACCAATATCCTGGCTTCATTTATTTTTTCTCTGGCTTTTTGAAAAAAACACCTCTTGTAATACTGACAACTCTTGCCTAGGCATGTCTCTGAGTCAGCTGAAACCATACCCCAGACCTTCATATCCGGCTCTTCCTCTAAGTCGTAAAGCGTGCCGTCTTGTGTTTTATAAGACCAGGCAAAGATTTTTGTAAATTCCGTTAATTCATACTGGTCGGAAAAAAGGTCTTTCTGCTGAAATTCAGACCTATGCAGTCTCCTGAGACAAAGATAATTATTCCTGCCTTTCACAAGCACTGCCTTAAAGTCTTTATCCAGGGCTTTTTCCAAAAAAGGTATGTCTTTATTAATGATTTGTTCCTGAAGGCTGATGGTGTTTGTTGAAACAACCCCGAGAGACTTATTCTGAAACGCGTATTCTGCAAGTGGCGCAAGATATGCAAAACTCTTACCTATGCCAGTGCCAGCTTCCACAATCAGCTGCTCTGAATGACTGATAGCGCTTTCAACAGCCTCTGCCATCTCTATCTGCTCATGCCTTACCTCATACCCATGCATAGCATTGGCTATAGGACCGTTTTTATCAAAAATTTCAGAAATGCAGTTATTCATAATCTCTAAAGGCTGACTGGGGTCATTCGGCACTGAATCGTTTCGCCGTCCGCTACGGTTTATGGTTCGTTCTTCTGTCGACTATCGTATTGTCAACCGAACAGAACTCGCCATAAATCCTTGCGGACATTTGCCGAAACGATTCTAATGTGTCTCAGACCCCAGTCAGCCTTTCAAAACATATTATTTTTTCTTGAAGAATGATATTTTCTTTTCCTCACCTCTCGCCAAACGCCTGATATTTGGTTTATGTTTATAAACTATTATCAAGCACAATAGGCACATAAAGATAACTATTTCTACTGACTCTCCAAACGCGAGCGTAAAAATAGGAATTGAGATAATTGCTATAATAGACCCGAGAGAAACAAACCCTGTTATAAAAAATGTGATCAGCCAAACTAAAAATCCTAACCAAAATATTTTAGGAATAAGCCCTATTACAACGCCTGCGCTGGTAGCAACGCCTTTACCGCCTTTAAATTTAAGGAATAACGTCCAATTATGGCCTGCGATTGCACAAAGACCGAATAATATCCTGTAAAGTTCAGGCCTCGTGACAGGGGCCAGATACATAAATCCAGAGGCGAGATATGTTGCCGCTATATAGCCCTTGATGATATCTATTATAAGTACTATCATGCCGGGTGTTTTACCTATAACCCTGAATACATTTGTAGCTCCGGCATTTCCGCTGCCATATTCGCGTATATCTATACCTTTAAGAACCTTACCAAATATATACGCCGTAGGAATAGACCCTATTACGTAAGCTGATACAAACCCAAAAAATAATATAATATATCCCATTTATTATCCTCCTTGACTAACTAGGGCTTAAATGCCTTTCTTCTGAATTTTATAATAACCGGGACCCCCTCCAGATGCAATCTTTTCCTGAATATATTAATTAAATGGCTTTTCTCAGAATCGATTATCGCTTCAGGGCTTTTTACAACAATCTCAAGCTCCGGCGGAGAATTTTTTATCTGCCTTACAGAATAGAGCCTGGTTGGATTGAATTCTATGGATTTCAAAAGGCTATTTAAATCGCTTGTTGAAAAATTCTTTCTGGATTTTTCTGCCAGTTCGTAAGCCTTGTCAAGCACTTCCATGAGATTTGACTTTTTTAACGCGGACATAAAGACAATAGGCGCGTTATACATAAATCTGACATTTTCGCGAATTACTTTTTCGTATCCGCTTTTTTTTATATCCTCTTTTTCTGCCAGGTCCCATTTGTTAATCGCCAATATAAACGGCTTAAAATTTTTCTGCACAATGTCTATTATCCTGTGATCTTCTTTTGTTATGCCTAGCGGCGCATCTGCCAGGATTACTGCCACGTCGCTCCTTTTAATGGTTTCTTCTGTGCGCAATATGCTGAAATACGTAACAGCGTCTTTTATTTTAGCCTTTGAACGTATGCCTGCTGTATCGATTATAGTAAAAGGTCTTTTATCTTTTTCAAAATAGGTGTCTATTGAATCTCTTGTAGTGCCAGGGATATCGCTAACAGTAATTCTTTCTTCCCCTAGAATGCCGTTAACAAAAGAAGATTTTCCTACGTTTGGTTTACCGATAATAGCAAGCTTTACAGGTTCTCGATTCACACCGGCACCTTTGGTGTCGGCGCTCGCTTGAACAATATTATTCACGACTTTATCTAAAAGATCTCCTATCCCTAACCCATGCAAGCTGGATATAGTCATTGGTTCGCCAAAACCTAAACTGTAAAAATTAGACATCTTCTGCATCAAATTTCTACTGTCTACCTTATTTACAGCTAATATAATATTTTTATCCGCTTTTCTAAGCATCTCACATATCTTATAGTCCATTTGTAGAATTCCAGAAATGGCATCGCACACGAAAATAAGCTGATCAGCCTCTTTTACCGCAAACATTATTTGTTTTTCAATAAGTTTTGAAAGATTTTCTTTTTTCTCGAAATAAAGGCCAGGGGTATCTATCAGCTCAAAGGTCTTGTCAGACCATTTAACAATAGCGCTAATCCTGTCGCGGGTAGTAGGCCCGAATTCTTCTACTATGGCTTTGCGTTTTTGTATAATCCTATTGAAAAGCGTGGATTTACCAACATTGGGCCTGCCGATAATAGCCACTTTATGGAGATTAAATTTCGTGGGTTTCATTGAGTTGCTTTGAGCCGCGCCAGATATAATCTATTGCAGAAAGCACTGTAAAAAGAATTGCCGGGTAAAGGAAAAACCTGTGGTATTTGAACGCAGCCAGGAAAACAAGTATTGTTAACATCTGGAAAAGTGTCGTAGCCTTTCCGAGCCAGCTTGGCTTTATTTTCAAACTACCTTTAAGAAAATATATCACCACGGAGCCAAGCAGTATCATTATATCCCTGCTTATTACCGTTAAAACCGCCCACGCAGGTATGCGCAGGCTTTCCGGAACAATCTTTATCATAGATAAAGATATGAACGCGCTTATTATTAAAAGCTTATCAGCCAGGGGGTCTAAAACCATGCCTAATTCCGTCACTTGATGTTTCAGCCTAGCTATACCTCCGTCAACAGCATCGCTGACAGTAGCCAGTAAAAATATACCAAGGCTAACAAACCTCAGGTATTCCCTGCCTTCGCCGTAATACAGGATGCATGCTATAAAAAATGGGATTAATAATATGCGGAATATGGAAATTTTGTTTGCGAGATTCATTATATTATTTCCAGACCTCTTTTAGATATTTCGGTATACTAGACGCTTCCTTTGGCCCTACAAGCACCTGCCATCCAGAAACATCTTCCAGTTTTCCGCTCAGGACAGCTACGTAGCCAGGGATTATTATTTTCTTATGAGAAACCACATTCTCTAGTTCTATTTTTTTCATAGCGTCTGCTATTATCTCCGGGGTGAACTTTTCTGCTGCCCAGGCAGTCAGAACGCTCATGCCTTCCGAATCCGTAACCAATAGATACGCAGAATGTCCGCTTGCCTCTATTTCCGGAGAAACAGTATAAAATGTCAGAGAAAAATTAGTAGTCACCATAACCGGAGAGTTTTTATCGCAAGATCCGAATTTGTACAGCTTTGGCTCTACTGTAACTGGTTTCTGAGGATCTGTGTAAATATTCTGGCGCATAGTTATAATAGGCAAGAGAACGTCCTCTTCTATGGAATCCAGCACAATTATGCCTGAATATTTAGCAATAAATGTACAAGAGTCTATAACCATCTGATATTTATCAGTATTTTTTATAAACATAATTACAGGAAAACCAAAAGGCCTGTAATTCCGTTTCAGGCTCAACCGCCTTATCTGAGTCAAGTCATTCAGCGCTCCATGCAGGGTCTCAGACCCTGGGTCGAGTACGATTTCTTCAATGCCCAACCCGCCTGCCTCCTGGGAGAGCTTATCAAGTTCTTCTAAGTTTTTAGCTCTTAACGCAAGCGGCGTTTTATAGGCCTTGACTAGAGCGCACATATCTTTTAAATTATTAGAATCAGCAGCATACACAAGGGGCTTTCTATCGGAACATTTTTTTAACGCGCCCTCTATAGTTTTAGGGTCAGGGCTTGCTAGAATAACCGGCTTCTTTGAATTCAAAAGAATCTTATCCAAAACATTCAGAAATTTTTCGCTGGACGAGCTCTTATTTATAAGAGCTATTGCGTCAATTGCAATATGCTGTCCTATCCTTTCAAAACTTATCTTCTCTATCTCTTTTATCCTGACTAAAATTGCTGCGTCGCTAAGCGTATCATCCAAGCTTATCGCAATAGCTGCCTGGTGGTAAAACGTTTTTTCATGCCTGAACAAAACTGTCTCTCCGCCTACCTCAATAATATTATCTCCTGAACCAAGTTTTATCAGCGCAATAGGCGGCCTGGAGGATTCTTCCAGCGCTTTTTTTGCATCTTGTGTTATATCAGGACATTCAGCTAGAGTTGCCTTTTTCATCGCAAGCTTCATAGCAAAAGCAAGACATGTGGGAGAGCCGCATTTTTTGCAATTAGTCTTAGGTAATAATTTATATATATCTAAACCTGATAGCGCCATTAAAAACTCCTCTGTTGCCTTGTTCCGTTCACATCACAGATTCCATTGTTAATGCAGGGTGACCAACCTTTTCCAGATAAGGCAATAACCCTTCTGTTGTAGTAGCTATTGTTTCGTCAGCAATTTTATTTATAAGGTCAGGGTCGCCTATTTCTTCGCACCTTTTCTTCAGTTTATCAGTCAGGGCCTCTTTTAATTCCTTTGACATCCACACAACTCTTTTAAGCCCGCCTTCGCTAGAGATAAATTTTCTGCTGACAATATAAAGCCTTCCTACACCCATAAAACCTGGGGTCTGCTGTCCGCCTCCTATTGTGCCTGCAAGCGTAGAAAACGTCATGCCGGCAGGGGTCATCCCTGAATATTCCCTGTTCACCACCATAAAGCCGTTTGTCTCCGGAAGTATCGCTATTATGCACTCAAAACAACCGCAACTTGTCTCTGGAGCATCAATAATAGAATATCCGCAGAATCTTTCCAGAGTACGGTTGGATTTCTGCAGCACAACCTCATTTACGCCCTTCCATTCTCCTTTTACAGGATCCAGGCATTCTCCTTTTTTAATAGGCTGATTCGGACCTGAAGGATTTAATTCATAAGATGCCTTTGCGTCCAGCCAGTTATACGCCCCGCATAACCCAAGTCTTTCTGGTTTAATAATGCACAGGTGGTTAGGTGCAAAGCTCTGGCAAAGCGTGCATGTCCAGAATAAATCCACGCTTTCATCTGTCATTTTTTCCACCCTGGCATCCCTTTCTTTGTATGAAACTTGGGCCTCTTTTACAAGCATTTCAACATCAACCTGGTTTGTATATATGGTAACCTGCACCTTATCCACGATAGCGCTAAATACATCATGAAACTTGGCGTGTAAAATTACGCCGAAATGCCGCAATAAAAATCCTTTTAGCCTGGCATCTTTAGAGACCCTTACCCAACACATATCCCTCTGCCCCATATGAAATATGCCCATCGCCTCATTCAGGAAACTATGGATCTGTCTTTCTAATATAGGCTCAAAATCTTTTTGCATTTTTCTTCCAGCCACTTCCACTACTATTCCCAGAGGCATCGCTCCGCCATCCTCAATTTTATCAAGCTCAGGGCCAATAACTTCTATCCTTCCATCCTCTATCTTGTCAGGCGGTACCATTTTTACATATTCGAATGCATCTGAATATTTGCCTCCAAATTGCGCAAACATCTGCTCCCGTCTTACCCTTTCGCCTTCAAAAGCTGGCGAATACGCTACAGGTATGGGTATTTCTGTAATTTTTATTTTCAACCCCCTTACTTCTATTGAACGCAGAACTATTTTTTTATGATCCAATTCTTTTACTACATGCTCATAAGTGCATATGCCGCTCGGCTTTATTTCAGGTATATCTGTGTCAGCTATAATAGGAAAGCCCATATTAATCGCGCCTGCGCCTGTTGCGTATTTAATGTCATCCAGCTTTCCTAAAACCATGCCAAAGGCAAATACCCTGTTCTGGCAGTATTTAAGGCATTTAAGAGCCTCTCCTTTTTTATGGCCTCCAAATGTAAGCGCTCCCCTTATCGCCCAGTTCAAAGGATATACAGCGCTCAAAGTATCTCTTCCATAAGGTATTATATAGGTATCCCAACCCATTTCTACTTTTTCTTCAAGAAGCTGGTCTATTATACTTCTCCCGTTTACATTGCTGCCTACAAATGTCATTATGCTGCGCTTTTGCAATTCGCGCACAATATGAACCGCTGTTTTATTGTCAGGCGCAGCCCCTAATATTGCGGCAAAACCTGGTATCCTGCCATCTACAAGTTGAATTCCCAACGTACGGAGGATTGTGTCTGAAAAAAATCCATTACAATCTTTTTGCGGTTCCTGGCCGTATAAATACCTTAAAGCCATTATTATCTCTTCGCATAGAAGCGCACTGACGCCGGAATCAAGGGTGTCGCCTAAATAAGGCAGCCATATTTTTTCAGAAGGGTCTTCATGTAAGAGCGCTTTTGCAGTCAGTAAAACCTTTTTTGCATCGCTTAATCTTTTAACTTCCTCGCCCAAAAGCGCATAAGCCATCGGAAAATAAAAAGCAGTATCTGGAAATTTTACCTCGCAGGTTTCGCCTTTTTCCTTGATTGATTTTTCCAAAAACTCTTCAGCTTGCCTATAAATTTCTCTCGCACCCCTAATAGCGCACGTTGCAATTATCTTCGACATGCTTCCTCCATTATAATGTCATTATCGTTTCTTTAAATTCTGGTTCCCTAAACCCTCTTTTAGATTCTTTTATAAGAGGGGCGATTTTACCATAATCAAAATAATCTTCCAATATTATATCCTTGACTCTGCTTACGTCCGCCTTATTCTTAATCAAAGCGCCTATAATACCTATGTTCTCAATTGAATTTACAAATATAACACCCACAATAACGCCATCTTTCAAAACTACTTTTTTGTAAATATTTTTACTGGTGTCTTTTTTAATAATCTCTTTATACTTATCGCTCTTAGGCTTTGTAATACCGACTGAGATAACCGGCAATCCAAAAAACTCTATAGAATTCATTGCCAAAGACCCTTCATACGCTTCGCTTTCCCCGGTCATGTTCAATCCAGCAATTCTTCCCTGTTCGCACGCAGCTGGCCAGATTGCATTCATAGAACTTTCTTCCAAAGCAATATCATTTGTTTCTGCCACGTCGCCTGCGGTAAATATATCCTCAACGTTTGTTCTTAAATGCTCATTGGCCAAAATGCCCCAGTTTGTTTTTATGCCTGCATCTTTTGCTATTTCAATATTAGGAGAAACGCCTTTACCTATAATTACAAGCTCGCAATCGTGTTTTGAACCATTATCAAGTATTACTCCATTAACCGACTTAGCGCCTATAATCTCTTTCGCAGCCACGCCTGTGAATATCCTTATGCCTTTTTCCTCAATGCGTTTCTGCATAAGGCTAGCCGCATCCTTATCAATTATCTGAGAAAGTATAGAGCCTGATTTTACAAAAACGCCAACATCTTTGCCTCTATTTTTCAATGCATACGCAGCGCGCAGGCCTATCAAACCGCCCCCTAAAACAGCCACGCTTTTTACCTTATCCAGCATGGATTGGATTTCTATAGTATGATCAATGGTTCTGAGAGGAAAAACGCCTTTTTTATCTATACCTGAAATATTTTCTAATTTTGGAGAAGCGCCTGTTGCAATAAGCAGCCTGTCAAACTTTAGTTTTTCTTTATTGTTTAGGGTTATTTCTTTTTCTACTGCGTTTATCTTATCTGCCCTGATGCCAAGTAACGCCTCAACTTTATTATCCTTAAAAAAACTAGCTGGCCTATACCAGATCTTCTTTTCATCAATAGTACCTGCCAGAAGATAAGAAATAAGGCATCTTGAATAAAGCGGATTTTTCTCATCCGATATAATAGTGATTTTGGATGATTCGTCTTTTGTCCTTATAGCTTCTATCGCGCTTATTCCTGCTGCGCTAGATCCGATAATTACATATTGCATAACTTTTTAAACTCCTTGAAAGTACCTAAAGACAGTGCTCTTGTAGGGCACGCCTCTACACAAGCAGGCTTATCCCTGTCAGGGCAAAGATCACATTTTAAGACTATCTTTTCCTCTCGCAGTCTTGTTAATGCTCCGAAAGGACAGGTCATTATGCACATCCAGCACCCTACGCATTTATCTTTATCGCACTGCGTAAGGTCTGTTTTCTTATCCTTGTACATTGCGCCTGACATGCACGCTGTCACGCACGCTGCGTTTTCGCAGTGGTGGCAGCCTGTAGATATAGAAACGCCTTCTTCGATAAATTCCGCCTTGCGTCTTTTAATGGGCAAAGGGCTTTCTGAAATTGCGTTATTCAACTCTTTGACTTTAGAATGTTCAACTGCACACGCAATCTCGCAGCTTCCGCATCCAAGGCATTTTTTAATATCGCAATATATCTTTTTCAAATGCATAGGCACCTTTGAATTTACACCCGCCAAAGAACTTTAGCGGGTGTAAATTGGCTAAGGAATTAACGCATTACCAGTTTATACTTTAGCATATATCAACGGCTTAAGCTTTAGCGCTTCTCGCTTCTTGTCAATATGCCCTATCATTAAATGAGCTGCTTTTATCGGATCGCTTTCAAATGCCCATTTGCCGCCGTATAGCTGCTCAATTTCATTACAGATATAATTTGTAACATTTTTGCTTCCCAACACTCTTAATGGCGTGCCCAACACCACGAATATCCCTGATGCTACAAAATACCAACCTATTGCAATTGCCTTTTCAGACATCCACTCAGGAGCAGCTCCTGCAACCGGAAGCTCATCGATGCTATTCCCAATCCCACCTTCTTTTACCATCTCGCAGCAGGCAGTTAAAATCCTGGTATTATCAACGCAAGATCCAGTATGTAAAACTGGCGGTATCCCCACTGTCTCGCATATTTCCTTTAAACCATCTCCTGCAAACCTGAATGCAGCTTCTGGAGTTAAAAGGCCTGCTTTCGCGCATGCGCTCCCCGAACATCCTGTTTGCACAACCAGAACATCATTTTTTATAAGCTCCTTTACCATATCTGCGTGGCACAGACCTGACTCATTTTTTGGGTTATCACATCCTACTACGCCAGCCACGCCTCTTATTCTTCCGCTTATAATCGCGTCATTTAAAGGCCTGTAAGACGGCCTGAAACTTCCACCAAGATTATAAAAAACATTCTCCATTGTAAAACCAGCTACAAGCGTCATTTTTTCCTTTGGTATATTGACTTTTGAGCGATCTCTGTTTTTATAATTCTCAATAGCGATTCTTAAAATCTTTTTTGCTATAGCCAAAGCGTCCTTTTCATGGAATTCTATATGCTCCATGCCAACAAATTTTGCTTTAGGAGAAGTAGAGATAAGTTTTGTGTGAAATGATTTTGCGACTTCCGACAGGCTGGGCATAATACATTGAATATCCACTATCATTGCTTCGACAGCCCCTGTAATTATGGCCAATTCCTGCTGCAGGAAATTTCCAGCCATAGGCACGCCATGCCTCATAAGCACTTCTGCTGCAGTGCAGCATATGCCTGAAAGGTTTATGCCTTTTGCCCCGTATTTTTTTGCAAGTTCCACCAGTTCTTTATCCTGGCTAGCTGTCACTATAATATCGGAAAGAAGCGGCTCATGGCCATGCAAAAGAATATTAACCTCATCCTCTTTCAATACGCCTAAATTTACTTCTGCTCGTATAGGCTCTGGAGAACCAAATAAGATATCGCTTAGCTCGGTAGCTATCATAGAACCGCCCCAGCCATCTACAAGAGAAGCTCTTATAGCAGCTTCTAAGACATGCTTATATTCATTATCGCATCCGATGTGCGTCCTGGAAAATGCCTGCACAACCTCTATATCAATGCCTCTGGGGTTAACGTTTGTTTTTTTCCAGTTCTCCTGTTGCTTCTTAGGGGCTCTCTTCGTCAGCGTTAATTCTCCTTCCTGCTGGCCATATTCTTTTAGAATAGCTTCTCCGAGCTCTTCTGCTATTTTTAAATCGCTTTTATCTTCTATTTTTATGCAAAACTCACTAGCAAGCCTCTTTAATTTCGCAGGGTCTTTTATTGAATAATCTTTTATTATCCCCTTACCCACATCAAGAAGCGTCTTCGCCATAGTACGGCCATGATCAGAATGGCACGCTGCTCCTGCTGCAGCGTTACGAGCTAAATTTCTAGAGCTTATAGTATCGCTATCTGCGCCACATGCGCCTTTCTGAGCGCCTTCCCCAAATGGGTCAATTCTACATGGGCCAAGATTACAGATCTTACAGCAGACCCCGAGCGTTCCGAATCCGCAATGAGGCTCCTGCTCCATAAAACGGTCCCATATTGTAGAAATATTATTTTGAGCGGCAATCTTTAATAATTCATCATTAATTGGATTACCTGTTGGTTTTGCCATTAAAAGCCTCCTCTAATTGTCTCATAAATTTAGATTTTTCAGGCATTAAGCCTCTTGAACTTAAAACCAATTCGTCAAAGTCTATATATCCCTGAATATTGATGCCTTTTAAATTTTTCTTTATAAAATCTTTATCTTCTTTTGACCTGACCTTGTTTACTATGACTGAAATATCTTTTATGCCAAGTCCTTCAGCAAGCTGTTTTATTTTTCCAGCTGTATCAACTGATGTGCTATTCGGCTCTACAACTATTAAAAAATTTTCAACGGACTGAGCAGTACCTCTTCCCATGTGCTCTATGCCTGCCTCCATATCAACTATTACAACCTCATCTCTGTTTAAAAATATATGGCTCAATAACGCTTTTAAAAATGCGCTTTCAGGGCAGACACAACCTGCTCCGCCTTTTTTAACAGTGCCCATTTCTATCAGGGTCACATTATCGCGCTTGGCGGAAAATTTATCAGGTATATCATCTACCTTTGGGTTTAATTTAAAAAAAGCTCCTACCTCGCCTGTCCGCTCCAGGATCAGTTTTTTAAGTTCAGATATAGGCTCAGGCCTTTCTGGACCTAAAAACCCAAGCGTAGTTGCGAGATTTGCGTCAGGATCAGCATCTATTGCAATTACCTTTTTACCTTTATTTTTAAAGAGCATGACAAGCCCAGCTGCTACAGAAGTCTTACCTACTCCGCCTTTTCCAGTGATAGCGATTTTCATATTGCCTAAGTTGACACTCTAACATTGTCAGAGTGTCAACTTACATATTTAAAGTCCAGCTGCATCTAGAACTAAAGGAACTTTTTTGTCCCAACCTATAGGCATTATATGCACACCCTGACATATAGGCCTAAGCTCTCTTATAAGCCTTGCTGCTATCTCTATTGATTTTGCGCTCTTATCCTTTGCCTGTTCCATTTCCTGTATCAGATCTTCAGGCACAAATACCCCTGCCACATTTTTATTCATATATCTAGCCATGCCGGCTGATTTCAAAAGCACTATGCCAGCTATAATGGTTGTTTTTAAATGAGAGGACGCTTTCAAAAATTTCTCAAAAAGATGCATCTCATAGATAGCCTGGGTCTGAAAAAACTGAGCGCCTGAATCTATTTTTTTCTCCATTTTAATAATTTCAGGCTCTATAGGGTCTGCGCCGGGATTTACTACCGCTCCTACGCAAAATTTAGGACTTCCTTTTAATTCTTTGCCAGCCATATCTTTCCCTGATTGCAATTCTCTTATAGCCCCAAGTAACTGCATTGAATCCAAATCGAAAACAGGCTTCGCGCCAGGATGATCTCCCAGTGAAGGATGGTCTCCTGTAAGAGCAAGCACATTCTGTACGCCAAAAACAGCTGCTGATAAAAGGTCTGATTGAAGCGCCAATCTGTTTCTGTCCCTGCAGGTAATCTGAAATACTGGCTCCAAGCCGCGCTCTATCAAAAGCTTGCATATTGCCAGAGATCCTGTACGCATAACAGAGCTTTGCAAATCCGTAACATTTATAGCATCCACCCTGCCTTTTACAAGCTCCGCGTCTTTCAAAATCTCCTCAACCTCAGTGCCTTTTGGCGGAGCTATCTCAGATGTAACTATAAATTTTCCAGTTTTTATCTTGTCGCAAAGTGCCATAAACTCACCAAAGTTGACACTCTAACATTGTCAGAGTGTCAACTTATTATGCTAATTTGAGGATATCTGCTGTTTAAATGCTTCGACTACGTTCCGCATTAAAATCGTTACTGTCAATGGCCCTACGCCGCCAGGAACAGGCGTAATATATGACGCCTTTTCAGCTGCTTTATCAAATTCTACATCACCTACAATCTTGCCTTCCACGCGATTAATGCCCACATCTATTACAATCGCGCCTTCTTTTATCCACTCGCCTTTTATGAGAGCGGCTTTTCCGACAGCAACTATCAAGATCTCTGCCTTTTTTACAAACTCAGGAAGGGTCCCTCTCTGGCCTGTAGCTATATGGCAAATAGTCACCGTTGCAAATTTATTCAATAGCAATAAAGCTAACGGTTTTCCCACAATCTCGCTATGTCCTACAATAACAACCTCTTTTCCATACAATTCAAGGCCGGGCACTGAATTTAAGAGCTCCATGCAGGCAGCTGCTGTGCAAGGTAAAATCTTTGCCGTCCCGAAAACAATCTCTCCCATATTCTGCGGATGCATTGCTTCTATGTCTTTTAGAGGAGATATAAATCTTGAAATTAATTTTGCATCTATAGTTTGAGGAAGAGGCATCTGTACTATGATGCCGTGCACAGCTTTGTCATTATTAAGATTACCTATTGCTTTCACCAGATCATTTTGCGTTATTTTCCCGTCTAATTTCCTAAGCTCATAATCTACGCCTAATTCCCTAGCAGTTTTCTCCTGCGACTTTATATACATCTCTGAGGCAGAATTTTCCCCTACTTGTATGCTGACAAGCTTAGGCTGAGCGCTATATTTATTTTTCAAAGATTCTATTTCCAGTTTTATATTTTCTTTTATCTTCAAAGCAACGCTTTTACCTTCCAATAACTGTACAGACATGTCTACGCCATCCTTTCGCTTGCCTTAGAAATTACCATTTCATAAAGGTCCTCTATGTCATTCTTCATATTGTTAATCACTGAGCGCTCTCTTTCTGCAAAAGAAATATCTTTTATCCCTTTAAGATTTATTTCAGAATTTAATACACCTGAATTAAAACTGGCTTTTAAAAGCTCTGCGCCGCAACCGACATCTGTTATTAGATTAATGTTTGATTTGCTGGCCAAAACCAACGCAACATCAATTCCTGATTTTGAAAGTTTGCATATTTTTAAAGAAATATAATACCCGTCTTTTAACGCTTTATCAATAATTTTTTCATCTTTTGTTTTAAATGCGCTGCATATGCTGCCATATACCTTTACATCCTCGTCTATTAACGCCATAAATTCTTCTCTTATTTTTTTCAGAACGCCTAAATGAGCTACGACAACTTCTTCTATATCTTTATACTTTTTATTCCCAATGGTAAAATTACACACCATTTCTAATAGCGCTACGCCTAAAGCACCAGTCAAGCTGGCTGCGCTTCCTCCGCCTGGCGTAGGCTGCCTGGCAGCAAGTTCATCTATATATTTTTTTAAAGGCTCGTTGATATACATTAAAATAGCCCTAGCACCTTTCCATCTTTATCAATATCCACTTTAGTGCCTGCTGGCACAGATGGTAAGCCTGGCATTGTGCGCATCTCACCACATAATGGATATAAAAATCCTGCGCCTGCTGAAATCCTTACATCTTTTATAGGCAAAGTAAAATCCCTGGGTCTCGCCTTAAGCTCAGGGTCATGTGAAAGCGATAAGTGAGTCTTTGCCATACATATCGGTAATTTATCATATCCCAATTTTGTGTAACAATCTATCTTTCTTTCAGCTTCCGGCGCATAGCTTACGTCTTTTGCTCCATAAATATTTTTTGCTATCAGCTCTATCTTTTCTTTGATCGGCATATCCAGAGGGTACAGATACCTGAAGTTTGATTTTTTCTCGCACATCTTTATTACAGCTTGAGCTAAATCCACTCCGCCTTCGCCGCCTTTTTCCCATACCTCGCTCAAAATAGCATCTTCTGCTCCTGCTTTTACAGCTACTTCTTTTATCGCAGCAATTTCCCTATCTGTATCATATAAAAATCTATTTATCGCAACTACTACTGGCACGCCGAATGATTTCATGTTCTCAATATGTTTTTCAAGGTTACTGACGCCTTTTTTAAGAGCATCCACATCTTCTCTCTTTAAAGCTTCCTCATTTATCTTTTTGCCTGGCACTGCTTTGAATGCTCCTCCATGCATCTTAAGAGCCCGAACAGTACATACTATCACCACGGCATCTGGTGGCTTAAGGCCTGGTACACGGCATTTTATATCCATAAATTTTTCTGCGCCGCAGTCTGCCCCAAAACCACTCTCTGTCACTACATAATCTGACAACTTTAATGCTATTATATCAGCCAATATTGAATTGTTGCCGTGCGCTATATTCGCAAAAGGCCCTGCATGCATGATACATGGGGTGTTTTCTGTAGTCTGAACAAGGTTAGGCTTAATAGCATCCTTTAAAAGGACTGCCATAGCGCCTGCGCATTTCAAGTCCTCCGCTGTAACTGGCAAGCCATCGTGAGTAAAGGCTGCTATTATTTTTCCTAAACGGTTTCTTAAATCAAAAAGGTCTTTTGAAAGCGCAAGTATCGCCATTACTTCGCTTGCAACTGTTATATCAAAACCTGTGTCTCGAGGGATTCCGTTTTCCTCTCCGCCCAGCCCAGTTTTTATCTGCCGCAAGGCCCTGTCGCTTATATCCACTACTCTGCGCGTAATAATAGTCTCTGGATTTATATTAAGCTTATTACCTTTGACAATACTATTATCAATAAATGCCGCCAGGAGATTATTTGCCGCGCCTACAGCGTGAATATCGCCTGTAAAATGAAGATTAATATCTTCCATTGGCAGGACCTGGGAATAACCTCCTCCAGCAGCTCCGCCTTTTATTCCGAATACAGGCCCCATTGAAGGCTGGCGTAATGTGGTTATTACTTTTTTCCCTAGCTTATTTAACCCCAGACTTAAGCCAATAGTGGTAACTGTCTTTCCTTCTCCTAAGGGCGTAGGCGTTATAGCTGTCACGTCTATGTATTTTCCAAAAGGCTTATCTTTTAGACGGTCAAGTATAGAAAGAGAAATTTTGGCTTTATATTTTCCGTACAACTCCAATTCATCTTCTTCTATACCTATTTTTTTTGCAATCTCAACAATAGGTTTAAGTTTTGCTGCCTGGGCTATATCCAAATCGCTTGGTATGCTTTTCATTTTTATCTCCTTTGAGCCTGACTCAATATAATTATCTCCATCTATCATCCAGATCAAACGCATTCTTAATCAGCTTAATCTCTGGATCAGGGCTATCAACGCCCCTGATGCTAACAACATCAAATCTGCAAGATTTATCTTCTAATCTATATTGCTTGATATACGCCAAAGCTGTCTTTGAAACCTGCAGCTGTTTCTTTTTTAATATCGTTTCCTCAGGCAAACCAAACACCTGATTATTTCTAGCCCTGACCTCTACGAAACAGACGCAACCTTTGTAATCAGCTATTATATCTATTTCGCCAAGCTTTGTCTTATAATTTTTTTCTATTATTTTATAAGGTGAATTGTAACTCATATTGCGAAAATTTTCAATTCAAAACCCCTGACCTGTTATTTGTAATATTTAAAACCAACTCGTTTGGTGTCTTGTAACCCAGTATCTTACGAGGATAGTCATTCATCCAGCTTTCTATCCTTTT
>JAHJQM010000056.1 GCA_018819285.1 Candidatus Omnitrophota bacterium | reverse complement strand
GTTATAGGGAGAGACATGTTTAATCTTTCAAACTTTCTCTTCTCTATAAACTCACTCGATCTCATTTTCACCCCCTCCTTCATTAGTTATCTGAATTAAATATACCACAACATATTGTATTGTGCAAGGTTTTTTTAGTTTATATTCCCGTTCTAGCAGTTCGCGATGTCAGAAAATGACTATAAATCTTCTCTGCCATGTAATTATCAATATTGATCTTTTTAGGAAGAACTGAATCATTCTCAGTAACAGAGACAATAGAATTAGAAGCCGCCATTCGGCCCTGGCCTAAGAGATCTTTAAACATCTTTTTGGACTCCTGAGGGCCTAGTGAAAATATGCCATGTGTAAAACCTACAAAAACCCTGCCAGCTTTTAAGTCTCTCTTTAACAAAGTGACTAGTTTACGCAGCGTGCCTCCTGTTCGGAGTTCGTCATCTACAACTAGAATATCAGCGCCTATTAATTCGCTTAAATCAATTCCTGTTTCTATACCGCCGCGTTTTCTAAAGATCTGCTTTTCAAAATCAACATTTGTCTCGCCTATACGGGTCTTCTTTGCATAAACAAATTCCACATCCAATCCTGATTTTTTCAAGAACTTAACAACATCCTCTGCGTAGAAATTAGAGCCCTTGTCTGTTGACATCACAAATAATTTTTTGGCCCCCAGTTTAAATCTTTGGACAAAATATCTGGCAATTTCAGGTAAAACATCTATATCTATAACATCAACGCCTCCAGCATATCCTTCTACTGCCGCTATTGCCTGGCCGGTTTTATCATCATACTTTATTGCATGAACATTTGCGCCAAAGAGCGCGTTGATCTTGAAACCTGGCCCGGAAAAACCATTAAAAATATCCAAAAATATCTTGAAACTATTACTGCCGACCTGGCCTGTCTTATTTACCTCAAAGTGATGCTGGCGGGAATACCTAATATATGGTTCTACCAGGCTAACCTCTTCTACCCCATTAGCTTTAAGCAGCCCAACTGCCAACTCGATCTCCAAAAGATCTTCATCAGTAGCGCTGTCTACCACGAGTATAACGCGCTTAACGCTTTTAGGAAATACTGGCAATGCCACAACAGGCCATTTATTATCAGCCGGCGTTACTGAAACTTCTGCATAGTTTACATTGAACTTTCGCGCAAGGGCTTGCGCCAGGCCTTTTTTCTTCGCGCCAAGATATAAAATCTGGTCTGGTTTTGGCAGGGCGCCTCGCGCTTTAGATACCCCGTCGCCAGCTTGTACGCCTTCGCTTAATCTATTGATGATGCCCTGAAGGATAGCTATATGAGATGCGCCTTCTGACGTATTATTATAAGCGAGTTGTAAGCCTGATACTGTAACCCTGGCCCCATGGTCTTTAAGCGTTCCTACAACCAGCTCCAATAAAATAAAATCGCGCGGGTTAGAAATATTCGCATTATTGATAATAATGTGCCTGCCTTTTACGGCATTTAAATCAGGTAAAAGCACATTTTGTTCTCCATCTATAAATGCGCCGGCTACAACTTTTAACGGCATATCTTCGCCTTTACGAAAAGCAGTCCAGTCGAACGAGATTGGGATACCTTTCTTTACTTCTGCATATATTCTTATAAAGATTGCTAATAAGATTTTTCTATCTATGTGAAAATAATTTCTGTCTCTTGACAAATAATATAAATCTAATAGAAATTCGCCTATCTTTTCTGGGTTTGGAGGAGCGTGGCTTCTTAAACTAGCGCACAGCTCATCTAACTTTTCCTTATTTACTTCCCCGTCAATAATAGCTTGAACAGTCAGGTTAATGATATCATTGTATATTAGCGTTAATTCAGCTTCGCTTGTATCTTTAAATCTATTTTTTATACTCTCATTATTCAATATAGACGTTGTGATTATCTCGCGCCTCTTTTGGATTAATCTGGAAAATCTTAACATCCTTGGATGCATGCTTCTAGAATAAGGTTCCCAGGCAGGATAAGGAATATCCTTCTCAATATTTTCTTCATGCCATGCTATTTCTCTATAATAAACAAGCACATTGGACTGGCCTGCATCCAAGTCTTCCTCTCTACTGTCTTTTATTACTGGCCCAATAACAGGAACCATGCCGCTATTCAAGGCATTACCAGCATGAAATCTGATTGTATTATCAAATACTAAAAATCCCTGCCTTTCATTTCCTTCTGTATCTTTGTATGCGCCGTAACGCAATAAAAATAAACCGAAATACTTTTGTGGATTATTCAGGTTATATCCATTTTCTTTAAGCCATCTGAAAAACATAAACAACTGGTCAAAATCAGCAGTATATTTATCTTCTAGTGTGTCTTCCACTACAACATATGGAAAATCTTCTATGCCACGCCACTCTCTTCCGAATTCTTTCGTAAATCTATCTCTAAACTCATTTTTATCCATAACATTTTCTTCAAACTTTTTAAATTCTCCTGCCCTGGAATAAGCGCAGACAACTATCTTGATCCCCAGGATCTTCTCAAGATGTTTTGCGTAGTCTTTTACAGCGCTTATTGTCTGCCAGCCAAGGCCTTCCAATACCCTGCCCTCCACCTTCATGGCAGAAGAAAAAATCCAGTAACAATAAAGCGTTGCTTCGCCTTGTGGATTTTTCAGAAACTCAGTATCTTCTTCCGCTAAGTCAGAATATTTTCTAGGGATATCCGCTTCCATAGTTCCTTTTCTCAAGCAAGTAACAACACCGCCCACAAGTTTGCCTTCTTGACTAGAAATCACAATGCGTTCCGGGTCTAATATCCTGATGGCTTCCTCTTTTAAAATAAGTCTCTCTTCCAAATTATTCTGAAGCGAGGCAGTTTTATTTAATAAAAATATTGCTCCTTGCATTATCTCAGACATAAGAGAGGTTCTGTAAATCCTGCTTTTGCCTTTATATTCTTTTTCCGTTACCATAAAAAGTTCGTTTAAATTTATATGACCATCATATCCTTCCCGTTTTTTAAGGGCTGCTATCTTTGCCTCAAGCCTTGGCCCCAATCCATGCCTTATTTTATCCGGATCTATGACCATACTGTCAGCCAAAAATATATCTTCGCTAAGGACCGCGTAATAAATATCTTTTACTTTTTCAATATCATCTGCCTCGCGCAATAACACCATTTTGCGCTCTAAAGCAGTAAATCTATTTTTAAAAGATTCGGACGCAAATCCCATAGGCAGCCTAAGCGTACTATGGATAACAATCTGAGTTTTTATTGCGTCATGGTTTATTTTTTTAGGAGAGAAATCAGTAGCCCAGGATATATCATATGCAAGAAAAACTATTATTAGAACTGCTGATATTATTTTTAACCAGGTTTTACCCTGCCAGTCTAACATCTAACCCTCTTATAACTTTAATATAATCCAAAAGATGTCGCTTTTATATTAATTAAAAGAATTATAATACTTTTATAACTATTGTAAATATAGCAATAATTATAAGATATAACAAGTAAAATGTCAAGTTGAATTATTCTTTATTAAGTAAGGCGCTATGCGGCAGGGTTTACCACTTTCTGGTGACTTCGACGCCGATGATGTGATTATTGGCTGTAGAGCCGGTGTTCTCAAAGTTTGTAATATCGTCGAGCTCGTAAAAAAGCGTTACTTCAACGTCTTTTATGTTGTATGTTTTTAAAGCATTGGTAAGGCTGAATTCTAATCTTACTTGATTTGTGGTTTCTATAAAGGCCTGGGTAAGGCCGCGTTTCATATGGCTGAAAATAACGCTTAATTTATACTCATCCGGAAAATTAAATATAGCGTTGAGCGCCATATCCTCTGAGTCTCCGCCTGCGTGATGGCCGATAAAATTGCCTTTATGCATATAGCCTGATATATATTTAAAATGCGTATAAAAAACCTTATGGAATCGGGCAATCTCAGCTTTGACGTCAAAACCTGGGATCTTAAAAACATCTGTAAAATATGCGCCGGTTATAGACGCAAGGTCAACTGGAATACTTTTGGATTCATCTTCTGCGCCCCATTCTGTATAAAGCTTGGCGCCTGTTGCAATAGGTAAAAATCTATCTATGCGCCTCAAGAATAGCTGAGCGTCCCAGGACATGATGTGATTTTCAGGTTCATCTGCTCCGCCGCCTGCACTGAAGAAAAGAGACTCTGTGCCTATAAAATGGGAAGCGCCCAGCATGTTAACCCCTTTTCCGCCAAACTGAAGAATATGGCCAATGCCAAACTTTAAAAATTCTGCAGGCATATAGTCCAGCTTCCACCCTGAAACCATGGCGTGCGAAGGATTGAACTTTTTTTCTAATCTAGATATGAACCATGTCCCGCTCCATCGGCCCATGTTCTTAAAAATCCAGGGAAGCCTGAAAGGCCAGATGTTATTAATCCTGATAGTATCCATTGGAAATGCATTGTCAGTCATAAGGATTGAGCCGTGAAAACCCGGGCCCCACCACATGGAAGATCGTCCTATGGCGTATTCTGTATTCCAGCCTGTGGGATTAAGCCTTACATGAGCGTCTTCAATATTAATGTCAGTATCTTCGGAAGAATATCTTATGCCCGGCGTAACTGAGAAGGCGCATAATTCAGATAATTTGGCCCATGCAGTGGCTTTGATCCTGGCGTTAAATCCGTCTTTTAGAACCCAGCCGTCTTTATTTTCAAAAAGCAAACGGTCTTTATCAAGCTTGGCATAAGCCTTTTCGATCTTCAGATCGCTTAAAAGTTTTATTGTATTTTTTGGAAGCGGCTGGTTAAAGGTGCTCGCGACCTCAACGCCTATAGTGACAAGCTCTACTCTAAACTCGCCTATAAGTTTATTTAAAAGCGCTTCCAGGTAATCCTGTTCATTCCAGTCGAACTCTTTATCGTAATCGCGGGCTTTATCAATGGCTGTTTTGATAATATAAGCCATTTTTATGCGGGATACAGGGCGGATGCCAATATCAGCTATGTCGCAGAGGCCTATGATGGCGAGTTTTTCTATAGCGTCGTAGCTCCAGTGGCGCAAAGGGACGTCGACTGAAGGAGACGCGTCAACTACGCAAGGCGCTAAAAAAATAAAAGATAAAATTAATATAAAGGCGCGAAGCTTCGCTCCGCTACTCCATAACATTATTTTTTGAACCATTCGATAGTTTCTTTTAAACCTTTTTCTAAATCAATTTTTGGAGACCAGTTTAGAAGCTTTTTGGCTTTGGTTATATCCGGCTGGCGAACCTTTGGATCGTCTATGGGCAAAGGATTGTAAATAATCTTGCTTTTACTGACGGTGAGCTTAATAATCAATTTCGCCAGGTCTATGATTTTTAGTTCATGTGGATTGCCGATATTTACAGGATCGTGGATATCAGACTGGCTTAAGCGGAAAATACCTTCTATAAGGTCTGAGACAAAACAAAGGGATCTAGTCTGATCGCCTTTTCCATAGACTGTAATCGGCTCGTTTTTTAATGCCTGGGTTATAAAATTTGGGATGACGCGGCCGTCGTTTTTTCTCATTCTTGGGCCGTAGGTGTTAAAAATACGGACTATGCGCGTATCAAGATTGTGAGATTTATGGTATGCCATGGCGATGGCTTCTGCAAAGCGCTTTGCTTCGTCATAGACGCCGCGAGGGCCAACGCAGTTTACATTGCCATAATAAGATTCCGGCTGAGGATTGACTTTTGGGTCGCCGTACACTTCGGAAGTGGACGCTAAAAGGTATTTTGCTTTTTTAGCCTTTGCCACGCCAAGGGTATTATGCGTGCCCAGAGAGCCGACTTTTAGCGTCGGTATAGGGTACATCAGATAATCTATAGGGCTCGCAGGCGAGGCAAAGTGCAGGATAAGATCAACCTCGTCTTTCAAGTCTATATGTTCGGATACATTATGTTTTATGAATTTGAAATCAGGATTTTTATCAAGGTGGGAAATATTGGCAAGGCTTCCGGTTATAAGGTTATCCATGCAAATAACTTTATAGCCTTCTTTTAAGAACCTATCGCATAGATGCGATCCGAGAAATCCTGCTCCGCCAGTAATTAAAACTGTTTTTGACATTTAACCCGCCTCAGATCCTCGTCCATCATCATCTTTACAAGCTCTTCGAATTTTACTTTGGGCTTCCAGCCCAAAATGCGTTTTGCTTTTGAGTAATCTCCTATGAGCTGATTTACTTCAGCAGGCCTGAACAAGACCTTATCCTGTTTAACGTATTTTTTCCAGTCAAGCCCTGCATAATCAAAAGCAAGTTCCACGAATCTCCTTACTGTATGGGTCTCGCCTGTTGCCACCACATAATCGTCAGGCTTCTTCTCTTGGAGCATCAGCCACATAGCTTCTATAAAATCCCCTGCAAAACCCCAGTCTCTTTTGGCCTCTAAGTTACCTAATCTTAATTCCTTATCCAGCCCTGCCTTTATCCTTGCCACCCCGAGCGTGATTTTACGGGTCACAAATTCATAACCCCTCATGGGAGATTCGTGGTTAAAAAGTATGCCATTACAAGCAAATAGGTTATATGCCTCGCGGTAATTACGTGTAAGTTCAAAACCTGCTACCTTAGAAATACCATACGGCGAGCGAGGATGGAATGGTGTATTTTCTGTTTGCGGAATTTCCCTTACGTGCCCGAACATCTCGCTGCTCGCTGCAAAGTATATCTTACATTTCGGAGCCCTTTCCTTAAGGGCTGAAAGAATAAAATGTGTACCATTAATATTGGTATTAATCGTCGAGAACTCGTCTTCGAATGAATAGCTTACAAAACTCTGGGCTGCCAGATGATAGCATTCGTCAGGTTTTACTTTTTGCACAATATTAAAGAGGCTAGCGTAGCTTTCTAAAGAGCCTGCGTGAAGTTTTATTTTATTTAGAATAGGTTTTAGGCGCCATAACCTGTGCTCAGGGTCTTCCAGAGCCACGCGCCGCACTATGCCGTGAACCTGATAGCCCTTATCTATTAACAGCCTGGATAAATACGCCCCGTCCTGGCCAGTGATGCCAGTGATTAAAGCTTTTTTTCTCATTGGTTATCCTCCATAGAAAGTATATTTGATTATAGTATATTAAGAGAATATGCGCAAGGACAAATTCCAGGGGTGTCAAGCCAATTTAGAAATGTCCGGTTTTTACCAAATTAGAAATGTCCTGTTTTTATTGTTTAGTTAATACCGGTTCTCCTTGCTTTTGTTTGTAATTTATAGCATTTAAATGCATGCTTTTATATAAGGGCCTTTT
>JAHJQM010000055.1 GCA_018819285.1 Candidatus Omnitrophota bacterium | reverse complement strand
GCTTTAATTCTTGCTGGCTCATCGTGATAATGTCCTTTCCTGCCATAATGTCCTCCTTTCGGTAAAGAGTGCATTATAGCATCTTTAGAATAGGACATTTTAACTTTGGCCTAATAGGACATTATCACTTTGGTGTTACAGGCTGCTAAGCTATTCTATCTTCTGTAGCGTTATTGTTACAGTGCCTACCAATGGGATACTACTTTGCACTACTATAAGGAGCGGGATACGCTGCTGGTCTGCTGAAAACCATATACTAACCTTTGCATTCTTATTCAGTTCTCCCTGAAACCAGGACATAGGTTGCGCCATAAACGCCTGCCAATTCCCTACATCTTTAATCTTCACAATCCCCCTGTTCATTACCCTTGTTTCTAAAAACCAGTTTTTATCATCCAGATGCACATTTGCAAAAAGCGCTTCGCCTGGATTTACATTACTTAGCCTAAAATAATAAATACAACTCACAGGATCCTGTACACCCTTCGGCACATTGAATTCCTTTTTTTGGTTCGTAATCCTTGAAAAACAGGTTGCCTTTCCATTTTTTTGATCAAAATCTAAATATTCATCTTTCTGTTTCTTGCCCTCTTTCTGTTTTTTATCAAACCTTACAGGATAAAGCTCTTTTGTGTCTAGGTACGTAGATATATTATCCTCTACCGGAAAAAGTTTTGCCGCAAAAGAAATTGTCTCTGCTTTTGCAGCTATATGATACACCTCACGGCCGTTAATCTCCGTAATCTCTTTTACCGTAAGTGTAGCAAATCCCACATCCATGCCCATCCACTCTGCTTTATATGTCAATTTTTCCCCAACTCGCAGCCGAGGCTTAGGGGCTTCTATCTTAATCTCCTCCGGTTTTTTTTCTTTAATCTTATAGCTTGAGGTAATCCCGCAGCCAGAAATAAAAAATGCCAGAATAATAATAAATAAGGCTGGCCTTGATGTCATAATTTCCTCCGTTTTCTTATAGAAGGCTTTTGGCTTTTTCAAAAACCTCTTCTACCTTTATTGCCTTAAGGCATAAAAAATCTTTTTTACAGTCATGCGCAAGGCATTCAACGCAACCAACATCTTTATGAATAGCTATAGCTTTTTTTCCAATAGGCTTCCATCTAACAGGGCTAAGGCCTAACTGACTTCTTCCGAATATAGAAATAACAGGGGTCTCTACCCCTGCTGCAATATGCGCAGGGCCTGAATCATTTGATATAACTAAACTTGCCTTCTTAAATAATGCGGCTAATTCTCCAAGCGTGGTCTTTCCACAGAAAAAAATCGGTTTATTTCTCATCATGCCTCTTGCTTTTTCTCCCAGTTCTGCCTGATCAGGCGCTAAATTAATCATGACTTTTATTTTTAAATTCTCTATAAACATATCTCCTAATTTTGCAAAATTTTCTAAAGACCACATCTTGGACGCACAACTCGCTCCGGGATGAAGGATTATAAATTTTTCCCCATTGTTTATGCCAAAGGCCTTAAGCATTTCTTCTGCTTTCTCGTCATCTTTATTTTGGACATATATAAAAGGGTTAGAAAATTCAGGATCTATCCTTATGTGGCGCAGTATATCCAGCGAATACTCAGCTTCATGTTTTTCGCCTAACTTTTTTGTGTATTCTATTTTATCTGTGAGTAAAAAATCAGCCTTGCCTCTTGCGTATCCTATCCTTCTAGGAATACCTGCTAAAAAACAAAGAAGATTTATCCTTTTAGTTGAATGGAATATTAAAGCTACATCAAATTTTTTTCCCCTAAGCCATTTTATAAAACTAAGATTCTTTAAAATTCCTTTATGTTTTTTATTTTTATCATACACTATCACTTCGTCAATATGCGGATTGCCTTTTAATATATCATCCATTCTTGACTGAACCATAACAGCAATATAAGCGTCAGGGAAAGCTACCCTTGCAGCCTTTATCGCAGGCAAAGACAGCACCACATCGCCTATCCTGTCTGTTCGTGTAATAAGTATTCGCTTCATATTAGCCTTATTCATATAGTTATCAAATATTTTCTGTCCAGGCTAGCAGTTTTCGAGGACGCAAAATTTCCCCAGCGTGGAAATTTTGCTCCGTTTTCTCCCTCGCTCGCCTGCTGAGCCAGGCTGGAATCTGAGGCACATTAGAAAAATTTTGGCAAATGTCCGCAAGGAATTACAGCGAGTTTCGGTCGGGTGACAAAACGATAGTTGACAGAGAAACGAGCTGTAAACCGTAGCGGACGGCAAAATTATTTCAGTGCCGAATGGTTCCAGCCTGGCTCAGCAGACACCGTGCCCGCTCGGGACAAAAAGGCCTCTAAAACTGCTAGCCTGGACAGAAAGCCTACTTACAATATTTTATTTACCGCCGCTAAAACTTCTTCTACGCTAATAGTTGTCATACATTCGTGCATTTCAAATTTACACTGAGCTTTTTTGCACGGAGAACATTTGATGTTTTTGCGTATTACTATATCTTTATCGCCTGCCGGGCCGTATTCACTGGGATCAGTCGGCCCGAATATCGCCACAACCTTTACTCCAAGGTCAGAAGCTATGTGCATACCAGCGCTATCGCATGTCAAGAGTAAGCTGAATTTTTCTATAAGCGCGAAAAGCTCATTTAGGCTAGTCTTCCCTGTTAAATCAATAAGGCCAGGATGTTTTACTGCACCCGCTATTTCTTTTGACAATCCTGTCTCACTTATATCGCCTATTAAAATAACTTTATGCTGTGGGTTTTCTAGCATTTTACTTATAACATCTATAAACCCTTCTTTTTTCCACTGCTTCAAATGGCTTCTGCTTCCAGGGCTCACTCCTATAAGAATATCCGCATGTCTGACCCCGCTATCTTGCAGGATCTTTTCTATCTTGTCTCTAGAGTCCTCGTCTATGTAGATATTTTTTTGTTCTCTGTATATTATTCCAAAAGGCCTTAAGCTGTCCAAATGTATGGATCTTTTATGTTTTATAGTTGACCTATTTCCGGAAAATAAACTCGACCTGTTTTTCGCCCCGATAAGTACTGGCAGAAGGCTTGTCTTCATATCAATTGCCAGGTCATATTTTTCAGCCTTAAGCTTTTTTACAAACGTCATTTTATCTTTTAACCTGGCATGTTTATCGTAAACAAAAACACTGCTAACCCTGGGGTCTTTTTTAAAAACCTGCTCAGGCCTTGGCCCTACCACAACATCTATAATTGCACCTGGAAAATTATCTTTTAGCGCGCGCAAAACAGGCAATGTTAAAATCGCATCGCCTATATTGGAAAGTGTGATAAAAAGAATTTTACGGACATTTGATAATTTCATTAAGCGCTCCTAATACATCTTCTACTGTTACCGCTTTCATACACCTATTATCTTTGCATTTAGAATCATAGCACGGTATCTTACAGCCTATATCTTTATGCAGGATTTTATATTTTCCACCGCCGTATGGGCCTGTTAATCCAGACGATGTAGGCCCAAAGATTGCTACTACATTCGCCTTGACACTAGCTGCAAGATGCATCGGGCCTGAATCATTTGAAATAACGCATATTGCCTTCTTAAAAACAGCTCCCAGCGTTTTTAAATCAGTTTTCCCGCACAGTATAAAAGGTTTGTGTTTCATTAAACCTGCTATAGCTTTAGCCAGGATAATATCCTTTTTTGCGCCTGTCAGGACAACGCTCATGCGTAATTTTTCAAATATTTTATCTCCTAATTTTGCAAAATTCTCAGCAGGCCATTTTTTAGGATCCCAGTTGCCTCCTGCGTTAAGCGCCACAAATCCTTTATCTTTTATTCCCGCATCTTTTAAAATCTTCTCTCCTTTTTCTATATCTTTGTCGGAAATGAAGATTTCGTAATTTTCATTTTTAGTTTCTACGCCAGCTGATCTTGCAAGGTTTAAAAAATATTCCACCTTATGCAATTCTTTTAACGGGACATCTACCTTTTTAGTCAATAAAAACCCCGCTCTCTTGGACTTGTACCCCACCCTCACAGGTATTTTTGAAAACAGCAATAAAAGAGTTCTGCTTAAAGATTTTTTCAGTATAAAAGCTGTATCAAAATTTTTTGACCTGAGATAGGCTATTATTGAAAATCTTCTCAAAATGTTTTTGTGTTGCTTTTTTTCGTCATAGATTATTATTTCATTTATATTTGGGTTTCCCTCCAATATCTCATAGCATCTGGGATGTGTAAGAATGGCGACATATGAGTTTGGATATTTCTCTCGTACCGCTCTTATAAGAGGCGTGGCAAAAAGCGTATCTCCAAGCCAGTTAACATTTACAATAAGTATGCGTTTCATATAAACCCTAAGTCGCAACAACTTTACACTTGAGACATTGTCTGAAGTGTAAAGTTGTTTTAATCTTTGTCTCTATGTTCCTTGATCCAGGTGTAAAACCCTGTTATCTCAAACCAGAATACGAATAAATTGTCCGAAGTACTGGATATCCTGAGCCGTTTCATAGCAAATAAATCGTGTTTTGGATATCTTTTGCCAGGATTTGTAGCAACTGCGATCTTATATCCTGCATTTATAACTTTTTCCCTAACCTCTTTATTAAACGCGCCCAAAGGATAGCTAAAAGCGCCTACCTCTTTATTTAAATGGCTCTTTATTGCAAATTTAGAATCCCTTATTTCAGAATCCTGCTTCTGGGCTGGCTGAGTAGGGAGCCAGGGATGAGTCATGGTATGACTTCCTATTGTAATAAATCCGCTTTCAGACATCTCTATAACCTGGTCCCATGTCAGATAACCATCAGTACCTATCATTGCAGGGATTATAAAAATCGTGGCTTGTAAACCAAGCTTCTTTAGAACAGGATACGCGCTTGTATAATTATTTTCATATCCATCATCAAAGGTAATGGCAATTGTCTTTGAAGGCACCTTATTTTTCTTTAGCATTCCTGCGAGATTTTCAAGTTTAACAATATTGTACTTATGGCTTTTTAAAAAATTCATCTGCCCTTTGAAACTCTCCGGTGAAACGCTCAGCCTTGAAGTCGCGCTATTCTCATCGATATTATGATACATAATAATCGGCACGACATACTGCGCCCTAACACATAAAACACCTATAACTACCAAAACTAAACTTGCTGTTAAAATTATAAAACGCCTGTTAACTTTTATCATAAGCAACCTTTTGTAACCTTCCGTAACTTTTCGTAACCTCTTTATATAATTCTTCCGTCTTATCCGCCATCCCATTTATAGAAAAATTTTTAACAACTATCCCTCTTCCTGAATGCACCATCTTTGTGTAAAGCGCCTTATCTTTTAATAATCTCAAAACAGATTCTGCCAAAAGCACTGGTTTAGACGATTCTACAAGAAACCCGTTTACGTTATTCTCAACAATGCTTGATACGCCTCCCACATCTGTTGCCACTACCGGCTTCCCTGAAGCAAGCGCTTCTAAAAGCACCAGGCCCAGGCCTTCGCGCCTTTTAGGCGTAAACATAAAAATATCCATTATAGCCAGCGCATTTACAGTGTTTATCTGCGGTTTAACAAATACCACATTTTCTGTTAAATTAAGCCTTTGGCTAAGTTTCACTATATCCTGTTTTTTATCTCCATCGCCTACAAACACAAGCTGCACATCAGGCTTCTTTTTTAGTATCTCATAAAGCGCATATAAAAGCACGTCGTGACCTTTGTCAGGAGTAAACCTGGCTATCATACCTATTACGCTATAGTCTCTTTTTACCCCAAACCTGTCTTTAAGTTTATATTTTTCTTCTTCTGAGAAATCTCTAAGAAACTTTTTTATCTCTATACCATTATATATTAAAGAAACTCTATTTTTATCCACCCCAAAATAATTTATAAGGTTTTCATTTACCGCATCGCTTATTGCAATAACCTTTTCTCCCCATGAGGGTAATATTGCTCTCCCTATATTCTTATGAAAAAATCCATGGCACGTGGTAACCAGCGGAATTCCGCATAATTTTGATACAAAAAAACCTACCACCTGCGTAATCCTTGTCTGGCTATGCACAATATCTATACCAAGCCTTTTTACTATTTTTGAAATTTCAAAGATACCCCTGAAAACCTTCGGGCTTAACTCAGATTTCGTAAGAATGTTTATCCTTATATGAGAAATGCCGGAATGTGTCAGTTCAGGCGCGAGCATGCCGCCATTAGATCCAACAAAAACTTCATGGCCTTTTAACTTCAATGCCTTGGCAAGCGAAATAGTATACGTGCTGATCCCGCCGATATTTAGATGAGTGGTTAATAATAATATACGCATAAGCTCAAGACCTGGTCTTGACCACGGTAATTCCTGTGCTCAAGACCTGGTCTTGAGCACAGGAATTTTACGTCTTTTCTATTTTCTTCATTATCAATTTATACACTTCCTCAACGCTAATGCGCTCCATGCATATGTTTCGCTTGCATTTAGACTTATAGCATGGGCTGCATTTTAAATCTTTTCTTATAACAATCCCTTTTTCGGTCGGCTCAAAATGCCTGGCAGGATCAGTCGGGCCAAACAACGCTATAAAATTAACTCCCATGCTAGAAGCAACATGCATAGGAGCGCTGTCGCCTGTCAAAAAAACCCTGCACCTCTTTATCAAAGCTCCAAGCTGCGTTATGGATGTCAGGCCAACTGCATTCACGGGTTTTATACTAGCTATCTTCATAAAATATTTCACGTTATCCATAACATCTTTTGAGCCTGTAATAACCACCCTTATATCCTTTTCAGCTAGCATATCAGAAAGCCTTGCAAAATTTTTCAAAGGCCATCTCTTTGTTTCCCATCTAGTACTGGAACCGATATTGATTCCAACCAGTATCTGACTGTTGCTAACCCACGCATTCTTCAATAATTTGTCTATATACAAAAAGTCTTCCTTGGAAGGCCATATCTCAAGATATCTGGCGGCATTCACAGTGTCTATCTTTATGCTTTTAAGCAGCCTAAATTGTTCCGCAAGAGGCGTTGCCTTTATCTTAAGGTATTTTATTCTGTTGTTTACAAAAAAACTTAACCTAGCATTGTCGTAACCAAATCTTTCCGGAATGGCGCCAAGCCATGAAATTATATGGCTCGTTTTATTGTTCTGAAAATCTATAGACATATCAAAATTTTTGCGCCTTAAAATACCTGATATCTTTAATAACCCTTTTAAACCTTTGTCGCGGCCCTTCTTGTCATATAGGATCAACTCATCTATATAAGGGCAGTTTTTAAGTATGTGCTTGGACTCAGACCCTATCAGAACGCTTATGCGAGCGTCTGGAAAATTGTTTCTCAAGACCCTTAAACTCGGGACTATAAGTATCACATCGCCTATTGCCCCAAGCTTTATAATAAGTATATTCTTCTTTTTACAGGCCTCTTCATAGACTTTAATAGTATCCTCTGCCATCTTTATGAGACTGTATTCCCGTTCTATCTTTTTTCTCGCTTCTGTGGCTAGATTTTTAGATAATTCCCTATCTTTTAATACTCTTATTACCGAATTCACCATTTCAAATATATCGCCCGGCCTCATCAGTATCCCAGTGTATTCATGCTCTATAATTTCTATTGCGCCGCCTATGCGTGTGGCTATAACAGGCACGCCGCTCGCGCCTGCTTCAATAATTACCCTGCCGAATGCCTCCTGGCCTACTGAGGGAAGCACCAATAGGTCAAGTTCAGCCATAATCTTTGGTATATCATATTGAGACCCAAGGAATTCTACGAACTTTTCTATCTGAAGCTGCTTTGTAAGAAACTTTAATTTTTCCATATATCCAGGTTTATCTTTCGGTGCATCTCCTACGATTAAAACTTTAACCTTAGGAAACAGCCTTATCACCCTTGCTACTGCCTGCAGAAAAAATATATGGCCTTTTATAGGGGTAATTCTGCCTATAATTCCTATCTTATACTCTGACTTTGGAGAAGTGCTAGGCATTTTGAATTTGAATTTATCAAGATCCACGCCTCTAGGGATCAGCCTTACCCTTTCATGAGGCACCTTAAAATGCTCTATCATATGCCGGCCTATAACAGAGCTTGCCACAATCACAAACCTTGCCCATCCTGTTACGCGGCTTATAAAATGATTTGAATAATAGCCATGAGCCGTTGTGATAAACTTGGCGCCTGCATGCCGGGCTGCAAAAAATGCGATGATGTTCGGAACTCTGGAGCGGCTATGCACAACATCCACGCGCTCATCTTTTATAATAGCTTCCAATTTTTTAATAGAGCTTATTATTGTAAACGGGGATTTTTTATGAACAGGCAGCTTTATATGCTTAACTTTTATTTCTATTAAATTCTTTACAAGCTGCCCTCCTCCGGATACAACAATAACCTTATGCCCTCTCTTAATCAATTCTTTAGACAAATCAATCGTGCCTGTCTCTACCCCTCCCACATCAAGCTTTGGAAGAATCTGAAGAATGTTCATAGTATTTTTTAGTTTGCCCAGACCTAGATTAACCCTTTTAGCCTTTCTATTACTTTCTCTCTATCATCAAGTCTCTTAACCTCAGGCCTTGTTTCCAAAATCTCTTTTATCTTATCATAAATCTCGCAAGGTTTTGCCGTTTTTATATAACCTTTTTTTTCAAAATTAGCAACAAGCTTTTCATACTTAGTCTGACATTTTGGCATTCTGGCGCTCTGGCGTTCCCTGAACACTATAACATGTTTCCCTGAACTCGCAGCTTCTGAGATCATAGACATACTCTCCGGCGAGGTTATTACAATATCGCTCAACCCAAATATATTAGCTACAGCGCCGTCTATATTTTTCTCATTTGCGATAATAAGTAATTTGCAACGCTTATTATCGCTTAATTTTTCTTTTAACAATCTATCTACTTCAGGCGAAGTCCTTCTGGATGTAGAAACAAATATATCAAGATCTTTCTCTTCGCTAATTTTTATAAGCGCATCTACTACTTTTTCAACCCATCCTTTATTCAGTTGAAATCCTTTCGCATCGCCGCCTATGAGCAAGCCTATCCCATTGTTCGTCGCTCGTTGCTCATTGTTCGCAACTCGGATTCTATTCGGAGCCCCTTCAGTTACTAGTATATTAGACCTGGTACGAGTACAATCATGATGAGGTAAAACAATTAAATTAAATTTCCTGCTTCTCCCCAGTCCTGGCTTCATTATTACAACGTTATTTGCGTTGTTCTCATATTTTAAAAATATATTCACCGGGACAGCAGAAGCCCCGCAAGAAATAATAATATCCGCATATTTATTTTTTACAGCCTCGAAAGATTCTTTTGTCAGGCAGAATTTAAGGCATCTCAAACACCCCTGGCATCTTCTGGAGGCAAAAACGCTGGAAATGCTTAAAACCATCTTCATGAATTTATTTTTAAATTTTATATCTATAGCTTGGATTTTAACAATAGGTTTTTCCTCTATGGCCCGAGCCTTAAGCCTTGAACCTAGTGCATCCTCAACCATTTCTGCCACTCCTATTGCCTGATTAAGATGGCCTGCTTTCCCGTCTGCCAGAACCAATACGTTTCGCTGAGGCGTGCTTTTCCATCTCTTATGAGCCCATAGCCATTGTTCAGGAAATTTCCTTATATAATCTTCCAGGATATCTGTTATCCTTTGAAGATTAACTTTTACATCCTTTTCTTTATCTCCTGTATTTACAAACTTGAACGGATCCCCAGCCCTGGCTATATGTTTATCGACCCCAACTCTCCAGATAAACGAAGGAAGAATCTTCGCGCCTGTTCTTGAACCAAAAGTTATTATGCCCCGGGCAGTTGAAGCAGGCCTGTTGAAGAAATTTACAAATACGCCGTTTGCGCCTGCATCCTGATCAGAGAGCATGGCAATTATGCCGTTATTATTCAGAGTTTTGATTATGTCTTTTATTGAAAAGCCCTTTGTTATAACTTTACAACCTGTTGACTGCCTGAATTGGTTCAGGAGATTATTCAATCTTTCATATTTCTGCTCGCGCGCAAATACGGACATGGTATAACCACTCAAACTTGCAACGAGAGATGCTATCTCCCAGTTCCCGAAATGAGCAGTAAGAACTATTACGCCTTTTCCTTGTTCCAGGCTGGATTTAACAGAATCTACGTTTTCAAGTTTTACATGGCACCTCAGATAATCCTTGGCCATAAAAGGCAGTTTCAATAATTCTATTACATTCATGCCTAAATTTTCGAAATGGGCCTTGTTTATTCTTTTGAGGTCCCTGGAAGATTTCTCAGGAAACGCTGCTTTTAAATTAGCGTACGCAATCATCCTCCGTTTCAAATTGGCGTGATATACACTATCCCCTATGCGCCTTCCCATCCACAATGCAGGCCTCAGCGGGATACACCATAAAAAAATACTGAAGGATTTAACTGCTATAAATCCCAAAAAGTCTACTATAAAATCCGCCTTCATTTTCAATTATCTCTAGCCTCACTTTTAAAACCAAATATTCTATCCTTTGTCCTTTGCCCTCTGCCCTATGCCCTATGCCCTCCACTCTTTGCAGCTTCACCGCGTCTTTCTCCGTAACAATTATTCTATCCAAGTTATTCTTTTTGCAATAATCTTCTATATGAGCAATATCTTCTCTTGTATATCCATGATGATCCCTGAAAACAAAATGTTTATTAATTTTTAATCCCAGGCGCAGGACTGTCTTTTCAAAACATCCTGGGCTGCCGATTGCTGAAACCAGCGCAAACTCTCTATTCTGCAACTCGCCTATATTCACCTTTTCATCATTTATAGGGAGCGGGTTAAAACCATTCCCTAAAATATTTGAAAGTTTATAAAAATACAAAGGCCTGTGTATGGCTTTTGCAATAATAGCTCCTGGATTTATGGCCTTTAATTTTCTTTCCAGCTTTTCCAATTTATCTTTGCTGGAAACTAAATCCGCCTTTGTGATTAAAAACATATCTGCCCTTCTAAGCGAATTAAGGCCTTCGCGTAATGTCCCTGCTGGTATCACCCAGCCATTCCCAAAAGGTTTTGTAGCGTCTACGCATACTATATCCAAATCTCTTTTCAACCGGATGTACTGAAACCCGTCATCCAATAAAATAGTATCCGAAAGATTTTTCTCTATGGCTTCCAAGCCTCTTGCAACCCTGTCTTTTCCAATAAGCACAGATACTTTTGAAGTTAATTTTGGGAGAAGCTCCGATTCATCATTCCCGTATCCTCTTATCAAAATGCTTACTTTGTGATTTTTCTTGGCAAGGATATCTGCAATAAATGCAACCACAGGCGTCTTCCCTGTCCCTCCCCACGTAATATTCCCAACGCTTATAACCTTTGCGTTAATTTTATGTTTTCGGAAGATATTAAAGGCATAGAAAATATTACGCAGAGTTATTATAAAAAAATATAAAAAAGAAAAGGGTACGCTAAATAAAAAAAGGATTTTTCTAAAAATCATGATTCTGCCTTATATGTTAAATATTTAAGCTATATTTGGTATATGATAGTATATTTACAAGGAATTGTCTATTAATTTGAAAGGATAAGATTTATTGTTCTTTGGCTGGAGCCTGAATTTTTATTAATGGTATCTTTGGCATTTATGCCAAGCCTTTTTCTATCTTCCGGGTTATTCAATAGGAATCTTATGGCTGAATAAAGCCCTTCTTTATCCTTCACTTCCAGGCCTGAATCGTTCTCCAGAAATATCTTTATCACATCATGAAAATTAAAAGTATACTTACCGAATATTATCGGTTTACCAAGGCTAGCTGGCTCTATTGGATTCTGCCCGCCTTTTTTAATAAGGCTGCCCCCAATAAACACTATATCTGAAGCAGAATACATGGATCTTAATTCGCCGATAGTATCAAGAATAAATACTGGTTCTATGTCCTTTGCGCTATGCCCTATGCTAAGAAAAGAAATCTTCATAGATTTAAAACCTGTTTTAATTAAAAGTTTTTCTATCTCTTCAGCGCGCTCGATATGCCTGGGCGCAATAAGCAGCCTGAGATCTTTGTATTCTTTTTTTAACCTTGAGAAACCATGAATAATATCCCCTTCTTCTCCTCTATGCGTACTTCCTGCGACAAGCAATACTTCCTCGTCCTTTAGGTTTAATCTTTTCCTGAGCTCTGTTCTTTTAGTATCAAAATCTAAGAGAGGGATATCAAATTTCAAATTGCCTGTTACAAAGACCTTTTCTTTTTGCGCGCCGAGAGCGATAATCCTATTTGCGTCCCTATCTGACTGCATTAATATAAGAGAAAATTTCTTCAGAAGAGCTGATATAAAAAATTTACCTTTTTTATATCTTGAATAAGACCTGTTTGAAATCCTTCCGTTCGCTAATATAAGCCTTGAACCTGCCTTGTAAAGCGAAAGTATCAGATTCGGCCATAGTTCTGTTTCCATAGAAATAAATATCTCCGGCCTAACCGTTCTCACAACTCTATCTACTATAAAACTTATATCAAACGGAAGAAAAAACACGCTTTCATTTCCACTAATTATGGTTTTAGCGACCTTGTTTCCAGTATGGGTAACTGTTGAAAAAAGAAGTGTATGCGATGGAAACGCCTTTCTTAAAAAAGGTGCTAAGATACCAGCTGCCTTAATCTCTCCTACGCTTACAGCATGCACCCAGATAATTTTACTTTTCGAACAAACAGATTTTATCTTTTCAGGCAGTAACCCAAATCTATCCTTCATGCCATATCTGTAACGCCTTGTAACCACAAAATATGGCAGATAAAATATACCCAATAGAAAAAATACTAGATTATACAGAATTCTCATCTCTAATTAAAGACCTGGTCTTAACCATGTAAGCTTACTAATCTAAAGACCAGGTCTTTCTCACTCGTAATAAGTCGCGCAGGAGGTGTCTGACTCCCACACAGATACTGACTTTAGAATCAGGCCTTTTTCTTCGATGGAACTCTTGAGCTTAGCGTAGATAAAACCTGCTATATTTTCTGCTGAGGGATTTTGTTTTTTAAAGATATCCAACTTATTAAGGTAAACATGGTCTAATTTTTTAAGGATTGTTTTTAATTTAGCTTTAAGCAAAGTAAAATCAACTGATATCCCTATATCATTCAGGCTATCTTTCTGGAATCTTGCCTCCACCTTCCAGCTGTGGCCATGCAACCCCTCGCATTTACCTTTATACCCTATAAGGTTATGGGCGCTCGAAAAATCTCCTTTTATTAAAATTTCATACATAATTTGCCCTTTTAGCTTTGCTGATCTTTGCGCCTAAAAACTTTTCTCCAACCCTCGCAAAATGCTCCACTGCGTCTGTTGCAAAAAATCTGTGGCGCGGAGTTTTGGCGCTTTTGCGCAATGCGCCAAAACTCATCAGAATATTATGAACCTCGTCTGCTACTGAACTTGCGGAATCAACTATCTTTACCTCTTTGCCTGCGGCCTTTGAAATTACAGATTTCAAAAGCGGATAATGAGTGCATCCTAATATCAGCGTATCTATTTTCTTAGCCATAAGCGGTTTGAGATATTTTTTAACAATACTAAATGTAATCTCTTCCTTTAACCAGCCTTCTTCCACAAGAGGCACAAATAAAGGGCACGCCTTTGACGCCACCTCTACATCTTTTGAGAAATGCTTTATTTCTTTTTCATATGCCTTGCTCCTTACTGTAGCATATGTGCCTATAACACCTACTTTATTATTTCTTGTTATCTGGACAGCCTTTTCAGCCCCTGGCTTGATAACGCCAACTATCGGAATACTGAATTTTTCTCTGAGAATATCCAGGCTTGTGCTTGAAACAGTATTACAGGCAACAACGATAAGCTTAACCTTAAATCTCATCAGGAAATCCGCATTTTCAACTGCGAATCTTTTTATTGTCTCAGGGGATTTTGTGCCATACGGAACCCTTGCAGTATCCCCTAGATACACAATCTCTTCATCGGGCAGCCTCTTGAATATCTGCTTAACTACAGTAAGTCCCCCTACACCAGAATCAAATATGCCTATAGGTTTATTTTTCATTTTAGCTTAAGCTGATTATAGCTTAAGTTACATGCCTATTCAACCCAAATTTTACAATAGTAAAATTTACATTGCACTTTTTTATCACAATTGATATAGAAACGTTATATTTGGATGATATTCTGGAGACAAAACTTCTGAAGGATTTTATTGAAAAGGCAGTTTTAAGGATAAAATCTTAGGCAGCTACAAAAAGCCGTGACATGCGCTCGTTAAATTCAAGCGCGATCCCAGTTTCTTCGATCCTTGCTATCCTTGCCTTTCCTGTAAGGCGGGAGAATGGAAAATCTCTTGTATT
>JAHJQM010000063.1 GCA_018819285.1 Candidatus Omnitrophota bacterium | reverse complement strand
GGTGATTCCGGAGGAGTGGGGGGTGTCCAAAGTCGGGGATGTTTGCGGTTGCATTGTTCCCGGCAGAAACAAACCGAAGTTTTTCGACGGAGATATTCCGTGGATCACGACCCCTGATCTTGAAGAGGGGAAAGCTATTACCCGTTCTAGGATTGGTCTCTGCATCTCTCGGGTTGAGGCGAAGGCAGTCGGTTCGAAGATCGTTCCGCCTGGATCGGTGCTCATGTCATGTGCGGGTGAATTGGGAATCGTTGCGTTAACCAAAAATAATATCGTCGTAAACCAGCAACTTCATGTTTTCATCCCGACTGGACGCATTGATGGCACATTTCTATTGAGTGCGCTTGTCCGCCAAAAAGAACATATCGCTGGTTTCGCAACAAAGACCGCAGTTCCGTATCTGAATAAGAATAACTGCAACTCGATTCCAATTCCGTTGCCGCCGCTTCCCGAACAACGCGCCATCGCCGCTGTGCTCTCCGATGTGGATGCGCTGATCGGTGCGCTGGACCAGCTCATCGCCAAGAAGCGCGACCTCAAACAGGCTGCCATGCAGCAGCTCCTCACCGGTTGGCAGCGCCTCTCGATCTTTCACGAGAAGTTTCGAGAAGTTCCATTCAAGTCCATCTGCAACAATATCTTTAAGAAATCACCCATCAGTTCGTCTGAAGGCGCAAAGGACGGTGCTTTCCCCTTATTTGTTTCAGGTGGAGAGGCGAAGCGAATAGAAAGGGCTCTCTATTCCAACACAGAAGCCCTGATCTTCTCTGACGGTGGTGTCTTCGATGTCAGACATTTCGCCGGAGATTTCTCAGTAACGGATCACTGTTATGTGGTTTCTATTCGCGGAGACATGCGTTTCTATTTCTACTGGCTTTCTCTCCACAAGAGCAAATTAGACTCCCTAACTTTCAAGGGAAGTGGGCTGCGTAATCTGGACAAGATAGCTTTAGGAAACATAAAAGTGCCGCTTCCTCACGAAAGCGAACAAACCGCTATCGCCTCCGTTCTCTCCGACATAGACGCCGAGATCGCCGCCCTGGAAGCCCGGCGGGACAAGACCCGCGCCCTCAAACAGGGGATGATGCAGGAACTGCTGACCGGCAGGACAAGGCTGGTATGACGCCTTCGCCGGCGATGATTGAGTAATTTTACTCACCCATTGAGTAAAATTGATTGCATCGATTCAAGTCCTTTGATATAAGGCCGTTATGAGCTACGAACGTCCCATTTTATCGACCCTTCGCACGGAACTTTCCCGGCCGACACCGGTCATTCATGTCCTGATCGGCCCCCGGCAGGTGGGCAAGACCACCATCGCCCATCAGATTGAGAAATCCATTGGCATTCCCACGGTATACGCCACCGCCGACAGTCCGGTTCCCCTGGATTCGGCCTGGATCGAGACCCAGTGGCGCCGCGCCGTTGCCGACAGCGCCCCATCGGGCGGCCCGATCCTCCTCATCCTCGACGAGGTGCAGAAGGTGCGGGGATGGAGCGAGACCCTCAAGCTCCTCTGGGACAGCCGTCCGGCTGCGCCGGAGATCCGCGTCCTGATCCTCGGGTCATCGTCCCTGTTGATGCAGGAGGGGCTGACCGAGAGTCTGGCCGGTCGATTTTTCCTGCATCGCTGCAACCACTGGGGGTATCTGGAGTGCCGCGCCGCCTTCGGCTGGGGTCTGGAGCAGTGGATCTACTTCGGCGGCTATCCGGGGGCCGCATCCTTCACGGAAAACGAATCGACCTGGAAGCGCTACATCACCGATTCCCTCATCGAAACGGTCCTCGCCCGCGACGTGCTCCAGATGAGCAAGATCGCCAAGCCGGTTCTCCTGCGCCATCTCTTCGCCCTGGCGGCCACCCTTCCGGCCCAGTCCGTCTCCTATACCAAGATGCTCGGCCAGCTCCATGACGCCGGGAACACGACGACCCTGGCCCATTACCTGAAACTCCTCGAATCGGCCTTTCTGGCGAGCGGCCTGGAACTTTTCTCGCGGGGGAAACAGCGGAAGCGCGGAAGCAGCCCGAAGCTGGTCCTCTGGAACAACGCCCTGGTCAACGCCCTTTCCACGCGGACCTTTGCTGAATCCCTCGGCGATACGATCTGGTGGGGGCGGCTGGTGGAAAATGCCGTCGGCGCCTATCTGTGCAACGGCCTCCATTCGGTGGAATACGAGATCACCTACTGGCGGGAAGGGGGTCACGAGGTCGATTACGTGGTCGCCAGGGGACGGGACGTCTGGGCCATTGAGGTCAAAAGCGGCCGGAGCGGCAAGGCTTCCGGCCTGACGCGGTTCCGCGACCGCTATCCCCAGGCGCGAGCGCTCCTCGTGGGGGGACAGGGAATCCCCCTCGAAGCGTTTTTCAGCAAGGATCCGACATCATGGCTGGTTTGATGGCGATAGAGAAAATTATACCTGTTTATTCATTCCACGACGAATACAATCATATAAATATGTATAAATCGATATCGGATGATGAAACCATCGTGTGAGGGAAACCACAACTTATGACCAACGTGGGCCAAGTCGAAAAGAAGACGCAGCAGCGCATCGTGAAGCTCTTTCGTGAAGATCTGGACTACGACTACCTCGGCGACTGGACCGACCGCGAAGGGAACGCCAACATCGAAACGGCCCTGCTGCACGCCTGGCTGAAAAAGCGAGGGGAAGATGAGACGTTGATCGGCCGGGCGCTGCATATCCTCGAAAAGACGGCCGGCGACACCGGCAAAAGCCTCTACGACCGCAACCGCGCCGTCTACGATCTGCTGCGCTACGGCGTGAAGGTGAAGCCCGACGTGGGCGAGAATACGCAGACCGTCTGGCTGATTGACTGGAAGCGGCCGGAAAAGAATGACTTTGCTATCGCCGAGGAGGTCACGGTCCTCGGGGCGGATGCCAAAGCCCACGGCAAACGACCGGATGTCGTGCTCTACGTCAACGGAATCGCGCTCGGCGTGCTGGAACTGAAGCGCTCCACCGTCTCGGTGGCCGAGGGCATCCGCCAGAACCTTGATAACCAGAAGAAGGTCTTCATTGAGCCCTTCTTCTCCACGATGCAGTGGATCATGGCGGGCAACGATACCGAGGGGCTGCGCTACAGCGCCATCCAGACGCCGGAGAAGTATTACCTCGCCTGGAAAGAAGAAAGCGACATCGAAAACCCGCTCGATCGGGCGTTGGCACAGGTATGCAACAAAACCCGTTTCCTCGAACTCATCCACGACTTTATCGTCTTCGACGCCGGCGTAAAAAAGCTCTGCCGGCACAACCAGTATTTCGGTGTGCGTGCCGCCCAGGAGAACGTGAGGCGGGGCGAGGGCGGCATCATCTGGCACACGCAGGGGTCCGGAAAGAGCCTGACGATGGTGTGGCTCACCAAATGGATCCGCGAGAATGTGAGGGACGCCCGGGTTCTGATCATCACTGACCGCACGGAGCTTGATGAGCAGATCGAGAAGGTATTCAAGGGCGTCAACGAAGACATCTACCGCACCCGGAGCGGCGCGGACCTGATTGCCACCCTCAACGCCACAACGCCGTGGCTAATGTGCTCGCTCATCCACAAGTTCAGCGGCAAGGAGGAAGGCGAGGACGTCGGCGACATCCCCGGCCACATCGAGGAACTGAAGAAGGCGCTGCCGCCTGGATTTTGGGCAAAGGGCAACCTTTTCGTCTTTGTGGACGAGTGCCACCGCACCCAGTCCGGCGAGCTGCACAAGGCGATGAAGGCCATCCTGCCCAGCGCCATGTTTATCGGTTTCACCGGGACGCCACTCTTAAAGGCCGACAAGCAGAAGAGCATCGAGGTGTTCGGCCGCTACATCCACACTTACAAGTTCGACGAAGCGGTAAAGGACAAAGTGGTGCTCGATCTGCGTTATGAAGCGCGGGACGTCGATCAGAACATCACCTCGCAGAAGAAGATCGACGAATGGTTCGAAGCCAAGACCAAGGGACTCAATGACCTTGCCAAAGCGCAGCTTAAACAACGCTGGGGCACTCTGCAGAAGGTGCTCAGTTCAAAATCCCGGCTGGAAATGATTGTGGCGGACATTCTGATGGATATGGCAAAAAGGCCGAGGCTGATGGACGGGCGCGGCAACGCCATGCTCGTCTCGGGGAGCATCTACCAGGCGTGCAAGTTCTACGAGCTGTTCGCCAAGACCGAACTGGGGGGCAAGTGCGCCATCATCACCTCCTATAGGCCATCAGCGGCAGATCTGAAAGGCGAGGAGAGCGGCGAAGGAGAGACCGAACACCTGCACCAGTATTCCATCTACCAGAACATGCTGGCCGACTGGTTCAATGAAGCCCCGGAAACGGCGGTTAATAAGGCGGATGAGTTCGAACAGGCGGTTAAGAAGAAGTTCATCGAAGAACCGGGGCAGATGAAGCTCTTGATCGTGGTGGACAAGCTCCTGACCGGCTTTGACGCTCCCCCGGCAACCTATCTCTACATCGACAAGCAGATGCGCGACCACGGCCTGTTCCAGGCCATCTGCCGGGTGAACCGGCTGGACGGCGACGATAAGGAATACGGCTATATCATCGACTACAAGGATCTGTTCAAGAGCCTGGAGGGGGCGGTTAAGGACTACACCTCCGGGGCGCTGGACGGCTATGACAAGGAAGATGTGGCCGGACTGCTGGAAGACCGCCTGACCAAAGCACGGGAGCGTCTGGAGGAGGCGCGGGAAGCTATCAAGGCTTTGTGCGAACCGCTGGAGGAACCCAAGGATACGGTTGCGTATCTGCGCTATTTCTGCGCCAGAGACTCCGGTAACGCTGAACATCTCAAGGAAAATGAACCCCGGCGGCTGACGCTGTACACGCTCACGGCATCCTTCCTGCGCGCCTATGCCAACCTGGCCGACGAGATGGAAAAGGCCGGCTACACCGCGCTGGAGATTGCAATACTCAAGGCCGAAGTAGATCATTTCGACAAGGTCCGCAACGAGGTAAAGCTGGCCAGCGGTGACTACATCGACCTCAAAATGTTCGAGCCGGCCATGCGCCATCTGATCGACACCTATATTCGCGCTGAGGAAAGCGAGAAGATATCGGCCTTTGACGACCTGTCGCTGATCCAGCTCATCGTGGAGCGCGGCGCCGATGCGGTAAATGAGCTGCCCAAAGGCATCAGGGAAAACAGGGAGGCGGTGGCGGAGACGATCGAAAACAATGTTCGCAAGCTGATCATCGATGAGCAGCCGATCAATCCGAAGTATTATGAAAAGATGTCGGAACTGCTGGATGCACTGATTGAGCAACGCAAGAAAGAGGCGCTGGATTATCAGGAATATCTGGCTAAGATCGTTGAACTGACAAGGAGGGCCAAGAATCCCTCGACGGGTTCTGTTTATCCCACGGCGCTGGATACGGCCGCCGAAAGGGCTCTGTACGACAATCTTGGCAAAGACGAAGCGCGGGCGCTTGATGTGCATCATGCGATCCATGAGAACCGGCAGGACGATTGGCGCAGCAATCCCTTCAAGGTCAAGAAGATAAAACTGGCCATTAAGTCCGTCCTGCAGGACGATGGAGAACTCACAGAAAAAACGTTGGAACTGGTGAAAAATCAGCATGAATATTGAAACACATCGAATCACAGTCAACGGCATAACCGTCGAAGTGGTGCGAAAAACCATCAAAAATCTGCACTTGGGCGTGTATCCTCCCCATGGCCGTGTACGGGTGGCTGCGCCATTGGCGGTGAGCGATGACGCGGTAAAGTTGGCGGTGATCTCAAGGCTTGGCTGGATTAAACGACAGCGGGCGAAGTTTGACGCTCAGCCGCGTCAGTCCCAGCGAGAGATGGTCAACGGAGAGAGTCATTATTTTCTGGGCCGGCGTTACCGGCTGAATGTGATCGAACACAATGGTGCTGGAAAAGTTGTGCTGCGGAACAAAGCAGCGATAGATATCTACGTGCGGCCGGGATCCGATGCCGAGATGCGCGAGAAGGTCTTTCAGCGATGGTACCGCAAGCAACTGAAAGCCCTGGTCCCGCCACTACTCGAAAAATGGCAGCAGTCCTTGGATGTTCAGATTGCTGACTGGGGCATCAAAAAGATGAAAACCAAGTGGGGAGGCTGCAACGTCGAAGCGCGACGGATCTGGCTCAATCTTGAACTGGCGAAGAAGCCCGTCCAATGCCTTGAATACATACTGGTACATGAGTTGGTCCACTTGCTGGAACGCCACCACAATGATCGTTTTGCCGCGTATATGGAGAAGTTCATGCCTCAGTGGAGATTTTTGCGTGAAACGCTGAACAAAGGCCCCCTGAGACATGAGACATGGAAATATTGACCATATGGGCCTCGGTGTTTTCAACCTATTCTTTGGCACCAATAACCGGCGCATTTCATTTTTTCTTTGATCACTCCTGCGCATTGCGAAAAGAAAGCTACTACGAAACCACATCAGTCTGAAATCTCGACTTCAATAAATAATCGATAATATGCCAACATGATTAATGTTATCGATAAGGTGAAAGAGAAAGATCAGTCGATGGCG
>JAHJQM010000054.1 GCA_018819285.1 Candidatus Omnitrophota bacterium | reverse complement strand
TTTTTTGTAGGATGCCTGTGGAGCCCTGTTCCGATAAGTATTTCTATATCTTTATGAGCCATTCCTTTTTTATCAAATTTAGTCAAAAGACCCGGCAATATCTTTTTTAAATGAGCCTCGCGCGTAAAATCAGGCACAGCTATAATAATTTTCATTTTAAAAGTTCCTTGGGGAATATGTTATCAAGCCCTAATACACATGATGGGTCCAGCGATTTTTTAAGAAGGGCCATCTGCTTTAGGTTGTCCTTTCCGTACATTATTTCAAGAAACAGGTGTTTTAATTTTCCTATGCCGTGCTCTGCTGAAACAGTTCCGCCTAAACTTACAGCTTTTTTTACAAATTTCATATAAACTAGCCTGCTTTTTTTAAATTCCTCCTCTGTCTTGGGGAGCATATTTACATGCATATGACTTTCGCCAATGTGTCCGAATACCACATAGTCTATTCCAGAAGAGGCGAGTTTTTCTTTGTAGAATTTCAGCATTTCTTTAAAGCATTTATCGGGTACTGCTATGTCAGTTCCGACCTTCGGCATTTTATTCTTTTTTACAATCTCATTTACAGCGTCCGGAAGGGCGTGCCTTAGTTCTTTTAACTTTGTCCTTTCTTTGTCGGAATCCGCAAAGTACGAATCTTCCATCAGGGCCTTGTGTTTTTCGAGCAGTTTAGTCCACGAGTCTACGACCCCTGACTCGAATTCTTTTTTATAATCCTGCTCAAAATATATAAGGCCTTTTGCATATTTTGGTATGTTGGGGTATTTTATTCTTAAGAGCGAAAGAGAATTTGCATCCATGTATTCCAGGGACATTGCCTTATAGGTTTTTGCGTCTTTTACAAAGCTTATCGCATCATCTTCAGAAGAGAAGAAGCTGAAAAAACTCATTACCTCTTCCGGTTTTTTTCCCAGCGCTATGTCAGCCTCAAGTATGAGGCCCAGGGTTCCTTCATGCCCTATGAATAGATCCAATAGGTCCATATGGTTTTTTATATAATAGCCTGCAGCTGTTTTTATTTCAGGCATTGAATAGTCAGGGATTTTGATTTTAATTTCTTTATCTTTTAATCTGAGAGGAAAGATCTCACCTGTATTTATAAAATAATCTCCGCGTTTTATGTCAATAGTATCTCCCGTAGACAAAAGGATCTTCAATCTTTTTATATAATCACGCGTGGGGCCGTATTTAAATCCTTTTGCGCCTGAGGCGTTTGTAGATATGGTCCCTCCTAGGAATGCATTCGGCTCTGTAGGATCAGGGAGATATGTAAGGCCTTTTTTTGAAAGCTCATTTTCAAGCTCAGTTAGCCTTACCCCTGGCTGAAGAGTAGCTGTAAGGGTTTTATCATTTATTTCTATTATTTTATTCAAGCGTTCTGTAGCAATAACCCATCCGCCGAAAGGTATCCTTGCGCCAGTCACGCCCGTTCCGCCTCCAGATATTGTTACGGGGATTTTTTTAGCGCCTGCCTCAAGCAGGATATCCCTGGCTTCTTTTTCGTTTTCAGGCAATATGACCTTGTCTGCATAACCGCCCAGAAGACCTGAATAGTCTTCAAAATATCCCTTGATAATATCAGGATCTGTCTTTATAATCATAGGTATAATTTAACATAGAAACAGAGTAAAGTAAATAATAGGTTATTCTGCCAAGACCAGTTGGTCTTGGCAGAATAAGGCTAGCATGAACGATATATTAAGCATATTAATAGGTCTTGTGGCAGGGGTATCTTCAGGTTTTTTCGGCATAGGAGGGGCTATAATATTAATTCCTAGCATTCTTTATGTTTTTAAATTTTCTCAACATCTTGCCCAAGGTACTGCGCTCGCTGCGCTTCTTTTACCAGTGGGAATCCTGGCTGTAATAAAATATTATAAATCAGGAGATGTGAATATAAAGGTAGCTTTATTTATAGCTTTTGGATTTATTATAGGAGGTTTCGTAGGAGCTACGTTTGTTCAAGCCGTTCCAAGCCCGATACTTAAAAAAGTATTCGCTGTCATGCTTTTATGTATTTCTTTATATATGTTTCTTGGTAAATGATAAATATTAAAGAAATAATAAAGATTTTAAAAAAAGAATACCCTGGAGCAAAGATAGCGCTTAGATTTAAAAATACCTGGCAGCTTTTAGTTGCCACTATACTTTCAGCGCAGTGCACAGATGTGAGGGTAAATAAAGTAACGCCTGTATTATTTAAAAAATATAACACTATATCTGATTTTGCAGAAGCCGGTTTGAAAGAATTTGAGAAGGATATACACTCAACAGGTTTTTATAAAAATAAAGCAAAAAGTATCATAGGCTCAGCTAAAAGAATTTTAGATGATTTTGGCGGCAAGGTACCAGACACTATGGAAGGATTAACAGGTCTTCCGGGCATAGGCAGGAAGACTGCAAACGTTGTCCTTTCTTCTGGATTTGGCATAGTAGTTGGAGTAGTGGTTGATACACATGTGATAAGGCTTTCAGGCAAGCTTGGGTTTACAGAAAACAAAGACCCCGGAAGAATAGAAAAGGATTTAATGGAAATAGTTCCTCAGGAAGAGTGGGGAGTTTTTTCGCATCTATTGATTTTACATGGAAGAAAGATATGCGTTGCCAGAAGGCCGCTCTGTGCTGAATGTAGAATAGGTAAACTGTGTCCGTCAGCGTTTAAATGCTAAATGATTATATGATATCTTCAAATCCATTTACCCCTCAATCAGGATGGGAACCAAAGATATTCGGAGGAAGAAGCCTGGAATTGGAGATTTTTAAATCAAACCTGGATATTGCCCTGGACGCAAGGCCCAGTCATCTTGTAGTGCTTGGAGAATGGGGAGCGGGAAAAACCTCTCTTTTAAAACAATTCAGGCGTATGAGCCAGGAAAACGGATTTCCTGCGGCTTTTTGCGGGATTTCAAAGTTTACCGAGAAAAATAAAGCACTAGATGCCATTCATCTTATAGCAGAAGAAATGGTAATGGGTTTTCCAAAAACAGATACTGTTGAAAAAAATCTCTTAGAACTTTTTTCAAAAAGAAAATCCCTGTCAAATGCTCAGGTTCAATTTACAAAGTTTTTGTTGGAGCTTTGGGAAGCGTTGGATACAAAATTAGCAGTAGTGTTACTGGATGACATTCAAAATCTCATGGAGGTATCAAATACTATAGATATCCTGAGAGCTGTCTTAAGCAGTGAAGATGTTATTAAAAAAACCAGGTTTCTTTTTATCCTTTCATCAACGCCTTTAGGCTGGGTGTCTTTTATTGATAAACACGACCCAGTCGGAAGGTTTTTTAGAAAAAGATTAAATGCTGAAAATTTGAAAGAAAGCGAGATCATGGCTACAATAGATATGACTCTCAAAGGAACAGGAGTAGTTTTTGAAGAAGGTGTAAGGAAAAATATATTTAAATATACAGGAGGACATCCTTATGAAGTGCAATTGCTGGCGAGCCACTTGTATGACAGCCAGATAGAAGGCAGGGTTAAGGCAGATTCCTGGGACAACGCCTTGAATAACACGCTTAAAGAATTAGGCAGGGATTATTTTAATTTTCTGCTGTCAAAGGCTAGCGACAGAGAAAAGGATTTATTAAAAATACTTGCCGAGGAGAAAAAACCCATTACGATAAAGGATTTTACGACAATGATGATAATAGGCAAACGTGCCAAAAAATTCCCTATAGCAAACATAAAGAATTTTCTTTATCGCCTGGAAGAAAAAGGCCTTGTAAGAAGGATGGAGAACGGCGGTTTTTATATCCAGGATCTCATGTTCGGTGAATTTATCGCAAGATTTGCGTCGGAATAATTTTGTTGACAATAAACAGGCTTAAATATATCATATTTGGATAATTTAACTGGGAGGGATGACATGAAGGTAAGAATTGATGAGGATTTGTGCGTCGGATGCGGGTTGTGTGTCAATACCTGCGCTGATATTTTTGAGATGAAGGACGATAAAGCAATTGCAAAGGTAAAGGTAGTGCCGGCTGGCAGCGAAGACGCTGTGAAACAGGCTAAAGACGAGTGTCCTGTTGAAGCTATTATTGTAGAGTAAACTGACTTTGCAGGACGCCGTAGGCGCTCTGCAAAATTGAGATGGCTTGTTAATTCTTTTTAGGCAAGACTCTCGCGAAACAGAATATAGTGAGAGTTATAGTAATTCCCCCAGGGTACAATCAAAAATAACCAGCCGAAGATATTCATTTTTTAACCGCAGTTTTTCTTTTTTGCCAGGCAATCTTTACAAGTATAGCCAAAGCAATAAATATTCCCAGGAGTATAAGCCTTATACCTAATATATAAGGCTTATCGCTGGGTTCAACGCCTTTCATTAATATTGCAGCAATACCTTCCTGATAAAACCAGAATCCTAATATTAAAAGTAAAAATAAGGGCGTAATATATTTTATTATAAATTTATATATCTTTGGCACACGTATTTCCGCGCCATGATGAATTTCCTCCCAAGCTTTCTCAATCCCGAATACCCATCCGAAAAGTATAGTTTCACAAGCTGCAAATAACACCAGGCAGAACGTGCCGCCCCAAAAGTCTAATTCGTTTACTGCGCCGTTTTTCAAAAAGAATATGGCAGGCTGGCATAGTATAAAAGACGCTATGCCGAAAATAATAACAGCCTTTTTCTTAGAGATGTTAAATTCATCTTCCAGGAATGTTATACTGGGCTGGGCTAACGATATGGAAGAGGTAATGCCTGCAAGAAATAAAAGCAAGAACCATATACACCCGAATATGGCTCCTAAAGATATTTTTTCAAATATAAGAGGCATTGTTACAAAGCTGAGGTTAAATGCTCCGCCTTTTGCAATATTCTGGATCTCATTTGGGCCGAAGAATGCAAATGCAGCCGGTATTATAATAGAAGACCCAAGTATTACCTCTGCGAATTCATTTGCGCTCACAGATGTAAGGCCTGAAAGCACCACATCGTCTGTTTTTTTAAGATAGCTCGCGTATGTTAATATTACGCCTATGCCTACACTAAGGGTGAAAAATATTTGGCCTGCAGCTGCGAGCCATATCTTGGCGCTTTTTAAAGCGCTGAAATCAGGGTTCCATAAAAATCCAAGGCCGTTTACAATATTCCAATCAGGTTTTAACAGATCAGGCGCACCGAATGTCAATACCCTCACAGCTATTATAATTCCAAATATGAAAAGGGCTGGAATGGCAATATTGCATAATTTTTCTATGCCGCCTGATATGCCTTTATATATGACAAACATATTAAGGCAAAATGTGATAAGGAAAAATATATATGCGCATTGCATACTTGAAAAGAAATTATTTTTTTCAATGCCCTGGAACCCCTTCAAGAATGAAACCATGCTGTTTTGTGTTGTCGCCTGGCTGTATTTCTCTGTTGCTGAGAAGAATGCGTATGCAAGTGTCCATGATTCTATATAGGTATAATATATTAAGATTATAAGAGGCCCGAAAATTCCTATTATGCCGAAATATTTTATGAACCTATTTTTGGCCCACATGTTGTGGAATATTCCAGGCGCAGTGCCGTGGCCGAAACCTCCGCCGAAACGTCCGATAGTCCACTCTATCCACATTAAAGGTATGCCGAGAAGAAGAAGGGATATAAAATACGGAATCATGAACGCCCCACCGCCGTTCTGCGCAGCCTGGACAGGAAAGCGCAGGAAATTTCCAAGTCCTATAGCGCTTCCTGCAACAGCCATTATGATTCCCAGTTTTGACTTCCACGTCTCCCTAGTTTTCATATAAGAAAAGTATACTTAATTAAATTTAATATGTCAAATACTAGAATAGACGCTTTAGGCAAAGGATGTTATAATATGCTAAAAATGATGAAGGGAGCAAGTATGAAAAAATCATTTGGGACGAAAGCGCTTGTTTTTACCACGCCTACCTGGATAATAGGCACATATGATAAAAACGGGAAACCGAATGGAGTAACAGTTGCATGGGGAGGCATTGTTTGTTCTAAGCCGCCATGCATTGGCATATCTTTAAGAAAAGCGACTTATTCTTATGGGAATATTATGGATAAAAAGGCTTTTACAGTTAATGTGCCTTCTGAGAAATATGTGAAAGTTGCTGATTATTTCGGAATCGTATCAGGCAGTCGCGAAGATAAATTTGCAAAAACAAAATTGACCCCTGTAAAAAGCGAATTAGTGGATGCGCCCTATATTGGAGAATTCCCTCTTATTTTAGAATGCAAAGTTATAAAAACAGTTGAGATAGGCCTGCATATTCGGTTTATAGGTGAGATATTAGATGTGAAATGCGATGATGATGTACTTGGAAAAGATGGGCTTCCTGACATTGAAAAGATAAAGCCAATAGTATATGATCCAGAAGTTTGCACTTATCATGGCATAGGCAAATATTTAGGCGACGCGTTTTCGATTGGCAAACAAATAAGTTGACACTTTAACAATGTCAGAGTGTCAACTTACAGAGGCGTGGAGATGGAAAATTTTGAAAAGTTTTATAAAGAGTTGAACGTAGAACAGAAAAAGGCAGTGGATATTATTGAAGGGCCAGTGCTTGTTTTGGCAGGGCCAGGGACTGGCAAGACGCAGATACTCTCTGTGCGGGCCGCAAATATTATCAGGCAGAAAAAGGCGCTTCAGGAGAACATCCTTATACTAACCTACACAAACGCCGCAGCCAAGACAATGAAAGAGCGTCTTGCAAAAATTATAGGTTTCAAGGGCTATGATGTCTATGTTGCGACATTTCATAGCTTTGCGAACTCAATTCTTTTAGATTCCGAAGAAGCGGCTAACTATATCCAGGAGAGAATACAGATTGAAGATATAGAACAGGTAAGGGTTATAGAATATATCTTGGACCATACGCAGGGTATATCTGAAATAAGGCCTTTTAACGCCCCCTATAATTATGTAAAAGAGATACAGAAAAAAATAGGCGATTTAAAGAGGGAAGGCGTGAGCCCTGAAGAATTTCTGAAATATGTAAAGATATTAAAGCCGGACGGCGCGTATATAGAAGAAAAACATGTACCAAGGATAAAAGCCTTAGCTATTATTTATGACCAGTATGAAAAACTTAAGGCGAGCGGGAATAAAGAGGTTTTTGACGAACGCGGAAGGTATGATTATGATGACATGATCATGATGGCTATCCATGCGCTAAACAATGAGCCGATCTTGAAGAAAAAATATCAAGACCAATATCAATTTTTCATGGTGGATGAATTTCAGGATACAAACGGAGCCCAGTTTAAGTTATTATTTTCCATACTCAAAGGAGAGAATCCGAATGTATGCTGCGTGGGGGATGATGACCAGTCAATATACAGATTCCAAGGCGCAAGCGTTGGCAATTTTAAGGAGCTAAAAAATAAATTCAAGAATTTAGAAACAATATCTTTAAAGAATAATTACCGCTCAACAAAAGAGATAATAGACCTTAGCCAGTCTTTAATAAAAGAAGTGCCGGAGGATGAGAGAACGGGCAATAAAGATATTATAAATACAAGGGATTTTAAGAAAAAATCAATAGGCTACTATGAATTTACCCAAGAAGCAGAAGAACTGGATTTCATTGTAAGAAAAATAAAAGAGATTAAAGCTGAAATTGAATCTTCAAAAGACCTTAAATCGGAAGAAAAGGAAAATCCTTACAATAATATAGCTATTCTAGTCAGGAAAAGGGATTTGATATTGAGGATAATAGATAAATTTTTGCGCGCAGGCATTCCATACGCTACTGACGGCAAAGAAGACATAAGGCCTGAACCGCGGGCAAGGCAGATGCTGGATGTCTTGGAACTTGCGAACATGGGCCCGGAAAATTATGAAGATATAGACAGGGTTCTGTACAGGATTCTTATCGCAGATTATTTTAAAATTCCTCTAAATGATATATTAAGGCTGATAGGCAAAGTAAATAAGAAAAAGAGGAATAAAGAAGACTCGAAAGTTTTATCAGAGCTCTTAAAGTCAGAAGATTTATCAGAACCTTTGGAAAAAGCAAAAAATATAATAAAAAAACTTCTGAAAAATTCACAATTTAAACCTGCGCATACAATATTGATGGAATATATTGAGGATGCCAGGATTTATAAATATATCCTGGAGAAATACGATAAGGATGATGTTATGAGAATTAGGGATTTAAGAGCGCTGTCATCTTTTATAAATATGATAAAGAGTTCAGATATGTCAAAACCAGGATTAACATTAAAAGATTTTGTAGAAGAGATAAGGACAAGAAATGAGCATGGCATGCCGCTGGAAGGGAATCTTGTGACAATGACTCAGAACGGGGTCAGGATTTTTACAGCGCATGGCTCTAAGGGCCAGGAATTTCACAGCGTTATAATTCCATTTTGTCTACAGGATAAAAGCTGGCCCATAAAACCAAGGCCTGATACAATTCCGCTTCCTCCGGATATAACAAAAGGCGTGGAAAAAGTTGGCAGCAAAGAAAGGATAAAAGAACTAAGGTCTTACGACGAAACAAGGCTCTTTTACGTAGCTGTATCGAGGGCCAGGAGTAATATTATATTCACTGCGAGCCCGGATGAAAACTCTATTTCCAGTGTATTTTTGCATAGACTTGGCATAAAGCCTAAAACGCCTGATTTAAAAGAAGAAGATATTCTGGTAAGTTTCCTTGAAAAAACAAGCCTTATGGAGCCTTTTATCGGAACGGAAGAAGTTCTAGCTGGCCTGGTTAAAGACATGACGCTAAACCCTACAAGCCTGGATAATTATCTAAGGTGCAGGCGAAAATTTCTTTATGATAATGCGCTGATGCTTCCTTTCGCAAAAAAGCAAAGCCTTATGTTCGGTAATGCAGTGCACGCAGGGCTAGAAAATTTATACAGGGAATATATTAAGACGAAAAGGTTTCCTGATTTTCAGTTTTTCAAGGAAAGATTTCTCGAGGCGTTAAAATTCCAAGGGCCTGAGAAGGCTATAGAATTAAGGTGCAAAGAACAATTTGATGGTTTGAAAAAATATTACAGCAAGATATCCGAAAAGCCCATAAAACCAATCGGGCTTGAGAACAGGATGCCTGTAAATATAGATGGCATTATTTTCACAGGCAAATATGATAAGTTAGAATTGGAAGATGAGAAAAATAATTTTGTGAGAGTAGTTGATTATAAAACAGGCCAGCCCAATAAGCATGCTAAAGGTATTTTTGAAGCCGGAAGCCTTGAAAGTGAAGAATGCGATAGTTACTTAAGGCAGCTAGTGTGCTATAAACTTTTATACGAAAGAGATAAGACCAGGCAGGATAAAAATATAGTTGTAAGCCACGGCGTGCTTGTGTTTGTAGAGCCTGCCAAAAAAGCGATAAGAAAATATGAGATAAAAGAAGGCGAGCCGACAGAGTTTAAAATAGTCCTCAGGGAAGATATGGTAGATGAGATGGTGTGCATTATAAAAAATACCTGGAAGAATATTCAAAATCTGCGTTTTGAAAAACTTCCTGAGCGCGATAAAGATAAATGCGGCAACTGCGACTTTAACAATATTTGTTGGGAAAAGTAGCTAAGTTGACACTCTGACATTGTCAAAGTGTCAACTTACGGGAGCGCTTAAAGAGATTGGATGGTAGGAGAGTTTGGAGATACGAAGGTTTTCAAGTCCTGAGTCGTCCATGGTATTGATATATTTATATTTAGTTATTTCCCTGGAGAATTCTCTGAAAATAAATTCCGAGATGCATCTATATCTAAGGTTGCAGACTTCCAAAAGTACGCAAAATATGTCTTTTGTAATCTCAAACCCAAATGTATAGCCAATAACCTTTTTTCTTACCTTTATAACTCTGCCTATCAGGCCAAGTGTTTTGAAATTTTCCATTGCTAGTTTATGAGCAGATAAACTGTCTTCTAAAAGTTTATGGTAGTACGGGTCTTGAAATTTCTTTTTTCTTTCAGCCGCCCATTTTGAGAAAAGTTCCAAGCAGTCATTTTTCATAGTTTGTTTATAAGTAAGATATTGGAATTTATAATTTTTTGAAAAATAGTTACAGCTTGCTCGTTTGTGTTTATATTTATTACCTTTAAGTTCAGCAAGGTTTTTTCTCAGGTATATATAATCAGGGAATTTTTTAAGAGAACGGAAATCTATATAACCTGAATCTGTTTCAAGCAGTATTTCCAGATCCTCGCACTTTTTTTTCCACCATACAGGATTTTTATCTTTCCATATGTATAGATTTACAAAGCTCTGACTGGAATCAGTGTCTTGGATTTTTTTAAAGAAGTTGTCAAATGTATCCTTATCTTTTAACGATATTTGTCTGAATCCGCTTTTCCCAGGGTTATTAATAACCAGTTTTGCGAGGGTATTTAAATAAGAAAATTGTATTACATCTTCCTGGAAGCGGCCTATGAATAAAGGATTTCCGGCTATAAGAGAAACAAATTCTTTTTTCTCCATTAAATCAACCAGATAATGGAAATAATTTTTTATGAAGTTTCCCATTTCAGGGATTACGCTGAATGGGCATTTTTTATCTATACCCAGGATAATCTTTTCGCGTTTTTCATCGAACATTATTGTAAAAGGGTAAAGCTGGCAGTCAAAAGGCCTTTTTGAATAAATAGCGCATTTATTGTTTTTGGCGTTAAAGAAACAGCAGGCATACATATTTTGCCAAGGTTTTAACTTTACTCGGCATGATTTGCCCAGGTGATGCTTTCTCTTTGGCGTTATTTCATGGGGCAGAAAAAGCGGGGCAAGAGGCGCATTTTTATCAAGAAACCTGCAGCATACATCGCACGAAAGACAGAGTTTATTTGGCACAATTTGTTTTAACATAAATGTATTTTATCACTAAAGTCTTCACTTTACATTGATTTTTTGATATAATAGCGAAAAATCAGGAAAAGGAGAGGAATGCACATGAAGACGAAAGGTTATATTGTTGTATCTATATTGGCGTTGTTAACATTTTATGGATGTAATATTGTTCCTAAATCAGTTCAATACCAGAGAGAAGAGGAAAAGCTTGTAGGAAGCACTGATATTATTAATCCTAAGATTGAGGAAGTGCAGGTCATATTAAAGAGCGAAGGTTATGAACCTGGAAACACAGACGGGAGAATGGGTAAAGAAACGCGCGACGCTATAAAGACATTTCAGGAATCAATAGGCCTTAAGAGCACAGGTTATATTGATAAGAGCACTCTGACGCAACTGGAGGACTCAAGAAGAACAAAAGAGATACTAGAATCTAAAAAGGACTATGCCCTCAAGGTGAAACAAGCCAAGCAGAAAGACGCCAAAAAGGCAGAATTCAGGCCAACTATAAAAGATATACAGACTGCTTTGAAAAATGCGGATTTTAACCCTGGTTCCCTTGACGGCAAGATGGGTCCAAGGACAAGACAGGCAATAAAAGATTTTCAGAAGTCAAAAGGCCTTGTACCTGACGGAGCAGTAGGGCCTAAGACCTGGGCTAGTTTAAGCAAATACCTATAAAGGTATTGACAAGTACGGTTTTAAATGGTATAAATAATTACATTAAAACAGAAGGAGGAGGAATAAAAATGGGTAAATTTATAACAGTGCTTGGTGGATTAATAAGCATTATACTGGGCGTATGGGGACTTATCACATGGTGGTATAGTTTTGTTATACTCTTAAAAGGTTGTGCCCCGCTTATACTGGTATTAGGTGGCTTTGCAGCTTTTTTTGCAGGTGTTAGTGAAATAAAAGACTGCGCGCAGGCAAAAAAGGAAGAAGCGAAGAATAAGGAAGAAGCAAAGAATAAAGAAGAGAAAAAATAAGAGTATAATAAGTTATAATTAGTTGAAGAAAAGCCCTACAGTATCGGGGCTTTCTTCATTTAGATAGCTTAATTATACAGGAGAGGGTTTATGAATTATTTTAAAACAGGCTTATTATTGATTGCCTTGACCATGATTTTTGTATTGATAGGCGGCTATTTCGGAGGCCAGCAAGGCGCAATATACGCGTTTATATTCGCTTTTATAATGAATATGATTTCATACTGGTTCAGCGACAAGATCGTACTTATGATGTATGGAGCCAAAGAGGCAAATATAAACGAAGTGCCAGAATTGTATAGTTTAGTAAAAAATCTTACCATGGCTGCTGAAATATCTATGCCAAAAATATACATAGCTCCGCAGAATACTCCAAATGCGTTTGCTACAGGCCGCTCTCCAAAACATTCAGCGGTCTGTGTAACGCAGGGTATATTAAATATTCTAGACAGAGAAGAATTGAAAGGGGTTATAGCGCACGAGCTTTCTCATATAAAGAATAGAGACACTCTCATAATGACTGTGGCAGCTACAATAGCAGGCGCAATTACAATGATTGCCAATTGGGCAAGATGGGCGGCTATATTTGGAGGGAGAGGGAGTAGAGATAGGGAGAATAATGTCATAGGTATGTTAGTTATGTTGATAGTCGCGCCTATAGCAGCCATGCTTATACAGCTTGCAATTTCAAGATCCAGGGAATATGCTGCTGATAAAAGAGGCGCTATGATAGCAGGAACGCCAATCGGGCTTAGTCACGCTCTTTTAAAACTGGAAAAAGGAAATAAGGTTTATCCTATGAGCGCAAATCAGGCTACGGCGCATTTATTTATAGTAAATCCTTTAAGCGCCAGTGCAATTGGGGCGCTTTTCAGTACGCATCCGCCTATAAGAGAAAGGGTGAAGAGACTCGAGAGCATGATGATGTAAAAGGTCCCTCGCCGCATATACGGGGGTATAAGAGCGACTCGGGATCAAAATTTACTTCGTAAATTTTGGGAGGCATTTATGACTGATTTCAACCCCAAGTACGGCCAGGACATAAGGCAGATAAATGAGAAAGTCAAAGAAGCAAGCCTGTTTATCCAACAAATCACACAGGAGTTATCCAAGGTAATAGTAGGCCAGCGCTATCTTGTAGACAGACTGATAATAGCTCTACTTGCAAATGGCCACATATTAATAGAAGGCGTGCCAGGCCTTGCAAAAACACTCGCTGTTAAAACACTTTCCAAGTGTATCCAGACAAAATTTCAGCGCATTCAATTCACGCCTGATTTATTACCAGCAGATTTAATAGGGACACTTATTTATAGCCCAAAAGACAGCTCTTTTACTACAAAAAAAGGGCCCATATTTTCAAATCTTATACTTGCAGACGAGATCAACAGGGCTCCTGCAAAGGTGCAGAGTGCACTTCTAGAAGCAATGCAGGAAAGGCAAGTTACTATAGGAGAAAATACATTCCTATTGGAAGAGCCATTTCTGGTGCTCGCTACACAAAACCCAATAGAGCAGGAAGGGACTTATCCTTTGCCTGAGGCGCAAGTTGACAGGTTTATGCTAAAGATAAAGATAGAATACCCTGATAAAAAAGAAGAAAGAGAAATTATGGAGCGTATGGCAGGACATAATCCAAGCGAAGTGAAAGCAGTTGTTTCTCCTGAAGATATCTTAAAGGCAAGAGAGATTGTAAATGAGATTTATATGGATGAGAAGATAAAAGATTATATAGTTAATATCATTTATGCGACTCGCACGCCGGAAGAATACAAGTTGGATATAAAGAATTATATTGCCTACGGCGCATCCCCGAGGGCGTCCATATGCCTCAATATAGCCAGTAAGGCGCATGCCTTTATCCGCGGAAGAGGCTATGTGATCCCTGAAGATATAAAAGCAGTGGGTATGGATATTTTAAGGCACCGCGTTATTCTTACATATGAAGCAGAAGCAGAAGAGATGACGAGCGAAAATATTGTAAAGAAGGTATTTGACAAAATAGAAGTTCCATGATCCCGAAAGAAATCCTTAAAAAAGTAAGGCAGATTGAAATAAGGACCGGAAGGCTTGTGAACGATGTATTTGCCGGAGAATATGAGTCTATATTTAAAGGCAGAGGTATGGAGTTTCATGAAGTCCGGGAATATGTGCCTGGAGACGATATACGTTCTATTGACTGGAACGTAACCGCCAGAGCAGGCCATCCGTACGTCAAAAAATTTATAGAAGAAAGAGAACTTACAGTAATAATCATGGCGGATATGAGTGGCTCCGGCAGTTTTGGAACCAGGAATAAGATGAAGGTAGAAGTAATGGCAGAGATAGGAGCTGTGCTTTCTTTCAGCGCAATAAAAAATAATGATAAAGTTGGCTTATTATTATTCACGGATAAAGTTGAAAAATTTATCCCGCCTAAAAAAGGCAGGCCGCATGTACTAAGGGTAATAAGAGAGCTTTTGTATTATAAGCCTGAATCCAGGAAGACATCAATAAATTCAGCCTTGGAGTATTTAGGAAAGATTTTAAAAAAGCGCGCAGTCGTTTTTCTTATTTCTGATTTTATGGATTCTAATTATGAAAGGCTTCTCGGGATCCTGAATAAGCGGCATGATATCATAGGTATCTCTATATCTGATCCAAGAGAGAAAGATCTAATAGATATAGGCCTTGTGGAATTTGAAGACGCAGAGACAGGGGAGACTTTGTTCCTGGATACAGGAGATGACTTGTTAAAGAAGGAACTTGCAAAAAAAAGGTCATCTTTTATAAACACGAGAAACAGGGCTTTTAGGTCTATGGGCCTAGATTCAATAGATATATCTACTGATAAACCTTATATAGAGCCATTGATACTTTTTTTCAAGGCTCGCGCCAAAAGATTTAGATAACATTATGCGGTAGTTTTATTCTAAAGTGAAAAAACTTTATACATTTTGTGTTACAGTTTTCTGGCTTACCATGATAGGAATTCTTTTTAATAAAGAAGTCCTGCCAGCTTTTATTATCACAAATCCTTCCGGATACAAGATAGAACTGACAAAAGACCTGCCTATGCGCGAATCATGGATGGGTATTTATTTTAAAGATAAAAGGATTGGATTTTCAAATACTGTTATAAACCAGGACGTAGATTCAGGCATAGCGGGATACAGAATAAACGAGACAACGCTGTTGAAATTAAATATTTTGGGAGAAGACAGGTTTGTAAGAATAAGAGGCAACGCGTTTTTTAACGAGGATTACGCGCTTAAAAATTTTTACTATAAAATGGTATCAGGCTCTTATAAGATAGATGTATCCGGAGAGATAGCGGATAATTTTCTCAAGGTTAAATTGGATAATGGCCAAGGAAAAATAGAAAAAAATATTGCCGTAAAAAACAATACACTTATATCAAGTTCGATAGCCCCATTTCTTTTATTCAAAAAACTTGATGCCAGTAAAGAGCTTAATTTTGAGATTTTTGACCCGGTAAGCATGGCCATTAACAAGGTGAATATTAAAAAAATTGGGAGCGATTTGATTGAATCAGGAGGTAATAAAATCGAGGCAGATATATTTGAAATAGATTGTTATGGGATAAAAACCAGGACATGGATGGCAAGAGACGGTGATATCCTTAAAGAAGAGTCAGGCCTCGGTTTTACGATGCTAAAGGAAAACGCGAAAGATGCAATGAATATTTCCAACTCGTTTTTAGGACAAGGTCGTGATTTATTGTCAGAATTTTCTTTAAGCTCTAACTTAGAAATAAAAGACCCGAGGAATGTATCCTATTTCAAGATAGAGAAAGATAATGCCGATCTGGAGATCTATAGAGATAGAGAACCAGAGATCCAAAAGGCCTTAAATATTCCTATAGAAGACATCCCGCAGGAACAGTTTGTAGAATCCAAAGATGACAGGATAATAAAACTTGCAAAAGAGATAGTAGGGGCAGAAAAAAATAGCTGGCTGGCAGCAAAAAAGATTTTAAAATGGACTTACTCTAATATTAGAAAGACTCCTACATTGAGTGTGCCTTCTGCTTTGAGCGTCCTGGTAAACATGGAGGGCGATTGCAATGAGCACACAGTTTTATTTACCGCACTCACTCGCTCTTTAGGGATACCCACTAAAATGGTGGCGGGCTTGGTTTATCTGGAAGGTTCATTTTATTATCATGTCTGGCCAAAAGTATATGTCGGGAAATGGATTAATATGGATCCTACGCTTGGCCAGGAGACAAGTGATGCAACTCATATACCACTTGTTGAAGGCGGGATAAAAGAACAAATAGAGCTTATTAAAATTATCAGCGAGTTGAAAATAGAGGTCTTGGACTATAAATGATAGAAACTTTAAATCTCACTAAAAGATTTGGCACAAAGATAGCGGTTAATAAACTTAATCTGGACATAAGAAAGGGCGAGCTGTTCGGATTCCTTGGGCCTAATGCAGCAGGCAAGACAACCACTATAAAATTGCTTACGGGCTTATTAAAGCCAACAGAAGGCTTAGTGAAAATCTTTGGCTATGATATCCAGAAGGATTATATCAAGGTAAAAAGCCGCTTAAGTTATATACCTGATACGCCATATCTATATGAAAAACTTACAGCAAGAGAATTTCTCAGGTTTGTTTCAGAGATATATCTAATTGACGGGAAGGATATAGAGAAAAAGATAGATGGATTTTTAGAGTTCTTCGATTTAAAGGAACACGGGGATATCCTGATAGAAGAGTATTCGCATGGCATGCGCCAGAAGGTTGTTATAATAGCAGCCCTGATCCACGATCCAGATATTATTATTGTGGATGAACCTATGGTAGGCCTGGACCCAAAGACTACAAAGTTAGTTAAAGATATATTTAAGAAGAGCTCTAAAAATGGAAAAACCATATTTATGTCCACTCATACATTGTCTTTGGCAGAAGAAATATGCGACAGGATCTGTATTATAGATAAAGGAAATCTCATAGCAATAGGCACGCTGGAAGAGCTTCGCAAGAGAAGCGGAATAGATGGAAGACTGGAAGAGATATTCTTAAAGCTGACATGAAAATAAATGCGTTTTTAAAATTATGGCTGAATGTTGCCCGCAATAGCATCGCAATGCTTAAAAAGCAGAGTTTGCTCAAGATATGTTTTATTTTATTATGCTCGCTATTATTCTTGGCTGTAGAATTTCTTATATGCTATGTGGCATTTTCATTTATGAGAGGTATTCCAGAAGTCGGTTCAATAATAGTAGAAAGGCTTATGTATCTATTTTATTTTGTACTGTTTTTGATGCTTATTTTCAGTAATGCTATTATTACATACTCTACTGTTTACATCTCCAAAGATACGGAATTGCTCTTTTCATATCCTTTAAGATCAGGAGCTGTTTTCAGGTATAAATTCATTGAATCAAATATGCTTAGCTCATGGGCTTTTATGGTAATACTTGTGCCGTTTATGGTAAGTTTTGGGATGGCAAATCATGCTGATAAGGCCCTATATATTTTTATGTTTTTGTATTTTATCCCCTTTTTAATAATTGCAGGCAGTATAGGTTCAGCATTGACAATGTTACTTGTAAAACTTTTGCCGCAAAAGAAATTGAGAACTGTTATATTTTTAATAAGCCTGTTTGTAGCGCTGGTTATTTATAAATCTATTAAAAGAGTGAGACTTGAAGAATCAGGGCAGACTATTGAGATATTTATGTTGAATCAGATGTTGCCTAATATACATATGTCGCATTCTCCGTTTTTGCCGAGTTACTGGATGGCAGAAGGTATTTTAAAAGCGTCTCTAAAGGAATTTAAAGACGCCTTTTACTATTTTTTATTACTTTTGAGCACAGCCTTATTTTTTACAGAGGCGTTAGTTAATATTGCAGAAAAATTTTATCTTATATCGTGGCAGGAGCTTCATTCTCAAGCAAGAGAGAAGATATTTTGCCTAGGCAGAGGGATCATAGAAAGAATAAGGCCGTTATTCAAGATATTCGGAATGGATTCACGCGGCCTGATCATTAAAGATATGAAACTTTTCTGGCGCGAGCCAATGCAGTGGACGCAGTTTGTTATATTCTTCGGGATGCTCGGGGTGTATTTTGTGAATATCAGGCATTTTTCATACAATATGCTGCAGCCTTTTTGGAAAAATATATGCGCTTTTTTGAATTTAAGCGCAATACTTCTTACGCTAGGTTCGCTAAGCACTAGGTTTATCTTTCCACAGATAAGCATGGAAGGCAATAAATTCTGGATAATAGGCCTTTCGCCGTTAGGATTAAGGAAGATACTTTATGAAAAGTTCCTGGCAAGCTTTATAGTAAGTTTTTTTATAACAGAATCTCTTTTAATAATGTCAAACAAGATGCTAGGGATATCAGGTTTGCTGGAGGCTTGTTTCATCTGGGTAGTATTTATAATGAATATGGCGCTTATAGGCTTAAGCATGGGTTTGGGCGCGGCTTTTCCTGATTTTAAGTCGGAAAATCCGGCGAAAGTAGTATCAGGTTTCGGTGGAACACTAACTTTAATAGCTAGCATAGGGTTTATATTGATCACGGTGGCAGCAACAATGTTTCCATTCCAGTTATTTTTAAAAGGCCATATAGCTACGTATATGGATTTAAAAAAAGCGGCTATGTTTTCCATGGGGATAGTTTCTTTAATAGGCATAGGGCTATGTATATTCCCGCTTTTATACGGAGAAAAAAAATTATCGGCAATGGAATTCTAAAAAAGGGTATAGATGAGAATAGAATTAAAGGTTATTACAAAGGCTAAAAAGGAAGACGTGCGGAAGATTTCTGAAAATAGTTACAGGATAAAGGTAGCTATGCCGCCTGAAAAAGGCCGGGCTAATAAAAGGGTGATTGAGCTTCTTTCAGAAAAATTTGGCGTAAAAAAGCAGAATATCAGGATTGTATCAGGTGAAACCAGCAGCAGAAAGATATTAGAGATAGGCGTATGAATGATATAAGGCCATTAAAGGATGTTGTAGAAATAAGCGGAAGGTTTCCAGCGCTTCTGGTTATTGCATTGATTTTAACTGCGCTGGTTATTGCGGCGTTTATTTATCTTAAAAAGAAAAAGGTAGAAGAAAAACTTTCTATGCCCCCAAGGCCTGCAGGAGAGATTGCGAGAGAAGCTTTGAAAGCCCTTAAGGAAATGAAGCTTTCGGAAAAAGGCATGATCAAGGAATATTATATAAAGCTCTCGGATATCATCAGGGCTTATATGGAGAATAGGTATGTAATTTTTGCTATGGACAGGACTACATGGGAACTTTTCCAGGAGATGAAGTCAAAAAAGATAGAGCGTTTACATGCAGACAGGATAAATGATTTTCTTGAAGACTGCGATATGGTGAAATTTGCAAAATATACGCCTAGTCAGAACGAGATGGAAGAAGCGCATAAAAAGGCGGAAGAGATTGTAGAGATAACAACGCCTAAAATTACAATATGAGATTTGCAAACCCATTATTTTTATTATTACTTGGCATTATCCCGTTATTAATCTGGGATTATTTCAAGCGGGTTAAATTGCGCGAAGCGAGCATTATCTTTTCAGATATCTCTATCCCAAAGAACATACGCCCAGGATTTCGCGTGAAGTATAGATATACGCCAATGATATTGAGAATGGCAGCTATTTTTATTTTTATCCTGGCGCTTGCAAGGCCTCAGGCAGGTCAGAAAGAAGAAGAGATAATAACAGAAGGGATTGATATCATGCTTACCTTGGATATCTCCGGCAGTATGAAGGCAGAAGATTTCGCTCCGCAGAATAGGTTAAGCGCCGCTAAAGATGTTCTAAGAGAATTTATAAAATCCAGGCATAATGACAGGATTGGCATGGTTGTTTTTTCAAGGTTCAGTTTTACTCAGTGCCCGCTTACGCTTGATTACAGCGCGCTTCTGGAACTTTTAGATAAGGTGGATATAGGGATGATAGAAGACGGAACTGCTATTGGAATGGCGATAAGCAATGCTGTAAATAGGCTCAGGGACTCTACTGTAAAAAGTAAAATTATAATACTTTTAACAGACGGCGTTAATAATGCGGGCAAAATAGATCCTTTAACTGCTGCTAAGGCAGCTAAAGCCTTGGGAATAAAGATATATACAGTAGGAGCAGGAAAACCAGGAGGCGCTATGTATCCAGTAGAAGATCCTATCTTTGGCAAAAGATACGTTCATATGGATACGGAAATAGACGAAGCCCTTCTTAAGAATATTGCTGATGAGACAAAAGGATTGTATTTCAGGGCAAAGGATAAAGAAGGCTTGAGAGAAATATATAAAACAATAGGCCAGCTTGAAAAAACAAAAATAGAGACAAAAGAGTACGCAAATTATACTGAATTAGCAAGATTTTTTATATTGCCAGGATTTTTTCTGCTCTTATTGGAAATCGTATTAACGAATACAATATTTGCTAAAATCCCATAACTTTACACTTGTGACATTGTCGGAAGTGTAAAGTTGTTTAGAAGATGGACGAGGTACGTTATGCACTGGGGAACTCCAGTATACTTGAATTTTCTTTTATTAATTCCAACACTGGTAGTATTTTTTATATTTGCAAGGATAAATAAAAGAAAGAAAATAGAGAAATTTGGAGATCCTGTTCTTATAGAGAAGCTTTCTTCTTCCAAAAGCGTTACTAAAGAAAGAATAAATAAGGTTTTAATAATCATAGCTGTAAGTTTTTTGATTTTGGCTTTAGCTATGCCTCAGATAGGCGCAAGGCTCACTATGACGAAACGTTACGGAGTGGATATTATGATAGCTATAGACACATCTTTTAGTATGATGGCTCAGGATATAAAGCCAAGCCGCATTGAGAAGGCAAAGTTAGAAATAGGATCTCTTATAGATAAACTTAAAGGCGATAGAGTTGGGATAGTGACATTTGCAGGAAATAGTTTCATGCAATGTCCGTTAACGCTAGACTATAGCGCGGCAAAAATGTTTTTAAGCATAATAGAACCTGGCATGATGCCCAGGCCTGGCACAGCCATCGGAGATGCGATTAAAACCGCTGTAAAAGGATTCAATAAAAAAGAAAGAAAACACAAAGTCCTTATTCTGCTTACAGATGGAGAAGACCATAATACAAATCCAGCGGAAGCTGCCAGTGAAGCGAAAAAAGAGGGGATAAAGATTTATACAATAGGCATAGGTACTAAAAAAGGAGAACCTATACCTATAATAGATGAGTCTGGCAAGGTGAATGGGTATAAAAAAGATAAGATAGGTGAAGTTGTAATGACAAAATTAGATGAAGATATGCTTCAGAAAATAGCGCTTATTACAGATGGGAAATATTACCACGCAACAGCCAGCGAATTTGAACTCGATAAGATTTATGATGAAATAAGTAAGATGGATAAAAAAGAACTATCAAGCAGGTTATTCACGCAATATGAGGACAGGTTTCAATATTTTCTGGGAATCGCTCTTATTTTGCTGTGCATTGAATTTATAATAGGAGACAGAAAAAAGAAATGAAGCTATGGCTGATATTTTTATTCTATATATCTATATTAGGATGGGCCTGGGGAGATTCGCTTGCTTCGAAGAATAGCGAAGGGAATAAACTTTATAAAGAGGGCAAGGTTGATGAGGCCTTATCTAAATGGCGTGACGCGCAGATTGAAAATCCTGACAGCGACAAGCTTTATTATAATATAGGAAACGGCCTTCATGAACAAAAAAAATATGAGAGTGCATTTAAAGAATATGAAAAATCTTTGAATTCAAAAGATAATGAACTTCAGGGAAAATCGTATTATAATATGGGAAATACGCATTATAGGATGGGTAAATTGTTAGAAGCAATAGAGGATTATAAAAAATGCCTGGATATAAATCCTAATGACGAAGACGCAAAATATAATATAGAATTTGTAAGAAAAAAGATAAAAGAAAATCTTAATAAGAAAGACGAGAAACAAGACAAGTCTCAGCAAAAAGAAAATAAAAACCAGGAGCAGCAGAAGCAGAACGAGCTTTCCAAATCTAAAGAAAAGCAGCAGGAAGAGCAGAAGCAATCAGAAGAACAGAAATCGGACGAGACAAGCGAAAAAGAAGAAAGGGAAAAGTCATCTCAAAAGGAAAAAGAACAGCAAAAAGAACAGAAACAATCTGGCATTGAGAAGGAAGGAAACCAGGTAAAAGAAGAACAGCAAGGATCTTCAGGAGAAGAGAAGAAAGACGAGATGTCAAAAGAAGACGCTGTAAGGCTCTTGGATGCGTTTAAAGATGATGAAAAAGATTTGCAGAAAGAATTGAGAAACAAGCCTATAGAAGGCAGATATAAAGTGGACAAAGACTGGTAACATTGTGGGATTATTATGAGATATTTTTTTTCATTTTTATTATTTTTGTCAATAGCTACAGTTTGTTACGCTGAAGATTTATCTATATCTGCTGATGTGGATAAGCAAGAAGTTGCGTTAGATGAACAGGTAACGCTTACCATAACAGTGTCTGGTAATGTGTCCAATATCCCTCAGCCTAGTATTCCTGATTTAAAAGGATTTACTTCATATTCTTCAGGGAGGTCTCAAAATCTCTCTATTATAAATGGCCGGGTTTCAAGTTCAGTATCCTTTAATTATATATTAGTGCCCAATGATACAGGCGATTATACTCTTGGCCCATTCAGTATTAATTATCAAGGTAAGTTATATTCAGCCGGGCCTATAAATATAAAGGTATTACCAAGAAATGTTCAGCAGCAAACATATCCCCAGCAGCAACAGGGTAAATCTACAGAGCCTGAGGAACAAAATAGCCAACCGCAGCATGGCAAAGAGCTTTTTATAGAGGCGTATGTAGATAAGCTTAGGGCGTATGTGAATGAACAAATAACGCTTACATTTGCGGTTTACCAGGCGGTTAATTTATTCGAAAACCCAGTTTATAGTCCTCCTTCTACCACAGGGTTCTGGGCAGAAGACATGCCTCCGCAGAAAAAATATTATAAAGTTATAGACGGGACAAGATATCTTGTAACAGAAATTAAAACAGCTCTTTTTGCCACAGGTCATGGAGAATTTACCATAGGTCCTGCAAGATTAGAGGCAACTATGGAAGATATAGATAAATTTATATCAAAAAATCCTTTTGATATATTTGACCAGGACCCTTTCAGTATGTTCAAAAGAGGAAAACCTATAATACTTACAACAGATTCTATAAAAGTAGAGATAGTACCTTTACCGGAACAAAATAAACCAGCTGATTTCAAAGGAGACGTGGGGGATTTTGATACCTCTCTAAACATTGACAAAAATACAATAGAAGAAAATCAACCCCTGAGTTTAAAAATAAAAATAAAAGGAAAAGGCAATATAAAGACAATATCTCCTCCTATAGTGCCGGAGATCCAAGATGTTAAATTTTACGAATCAGGTAGTTCTGAAAAGATCTCAAAAGCAAATTATGTTGTTCAGGGTGAAAAGATATTTGAAAAGATGATTATCCCAAAAATTGCAGGCAATATTACAATAGGACCTATTAAATATATTTATTTTGACCCTGTTCTTAAAGATTATGTGCAAAAGGAACTGAACCCTGTGACAATAAATGTTACAAAATCAATAGATATGCCTGCTGAAAAAATTACGTCTATGTCTGTTGCCGAAAAGAAAGAAATTCAGCTTTTAAAAAAAGACATAGGGTACATAAAGATTTTCCCTGCGCAGTTCAAGCCCAAAAACACTTTTTTATATAAAAATAAAATATTTTTATCAATAAATATATTTCCACTTTTTATTCTCATAGCCCTATATTTATACGAATTATATAGAAATAGACTGAGGACTGATGTAGGATATGCAAGATCTTTACGCGCAAGAAGCGCTGCTTCAAAAAGACTAAAAGGCGCTAGAAAAACAATAAATAAAAACATGGTGAAGGAATTTTATACAGAGATTTATAAAGCAGTAATAGAATATATAGCGGATAAATTAAATATCCCACATGCGTCTATTACAAAAGATTTACTCGAAGAGAAGCTGAAAAAAGCTGGAGTTAACGAGGATGTTATCAGTAAAGTAAAGATGGTGTTTGACTATTGCGACATGGCTCGGTTTGCGTCAGCTGGATTTACAAAAGATGATATGGATCGTACCTTCAGAGAAGCAGAGGGCATTATAATGAATTTAGAGAGATATATATGAATCCAGCCCTTCCTAACAATAATACTTTAAATAGTTCTGGAAAGAGCTGGATAAAAAAGATTTTAGTATTTTATTTTTTGATATTTTTTATATTCGCTGGAATCTCGATAGCAGTTGAGGAACCAGAGGGGCTCTATAAAAAAGGAAACGCAAGTTATGAAAACGGAGATTATGAAAAGGCGGTTTCTTTTTATGAGGGGCTTCTTAGAATTAATGAAGTCAGCCAGGAGGTATTTTATAATTTAGGAAACAGCTACTTCAAATTGAAGAAAATAGGTAAAGCTATTTTAAATTACGAAAGGGCATTAAGAATAGATCCGCGCGATAAAGACGCTCAGTTTAATTTAAAACTTACTAAGGAGATGACCGTAGATAAAATAAACACATCCGAAAAAGGTTTTGTTTTAAATATGCTACTTTTTGTATATGACAGAGTGAATATAGATGAGTTGTCGTTAATGTGCTCTTTTCTTTATCTAGTTATAATTTTAATTTTGATATTTTCAATATTTTTTATTGCTAAAAGACGGTTTATGTTTTATACTGTTGGAGTATTTGGTGCCGTATTTTTTATCCTCCTGTTATTTTTATTTACAAAAATAAGAAACGAAAATTTTACAAAGGCAGGAATTATAGTAACTGAAAAAGCCGATGCAAGAAGCGGGCCAAAAGAGGATTATCTTTTACAATTTACTCTCCACGAGGGCGCAGAAGTTAGTATAATAAAAGATGCCCAGGATTGGTATGAAATTGAGCTTTCAAAGGATCTAAAAGGCTGGATTCCAAAAACCAGCGTCGATATTATATAACCACAACATATAGGTATCGTCGTTAAATTAATATCAATATATTGTGTTTTTTAGCTTGACATATAATTATCAAGTGATATACTTATTTTTCATGGAGGATAAATAATGGAATTAAAAATTAAAACTGAAAAGAAATTTAACATCTCGGAAAATTGTCTTAAGGTTCTTGAAAAAAGATATCTCATGAAAGATAAGGATGGAAAAGTCATAGAGACGCCTGAAGGCATGTTTAGGAGGGTGAGTCGCTACATAACAAAAGCAGACAAGCTATATGGCGCAAGCGACCTGGAAATAAAAGAAACAGAAAAAGAATTTTACGAGATCCTGTCTAATTTCGAATTTATGCCCAATAGCCCTACCCTTATGAACGCAGGAAAAGATCTGGGCCAGTTGTCTGCGTGTTTTGTCTTGCCCATAGGCGATTCCATGGAATCCATTTTTGATGCAATAAAGAACACGGCTATGATTCATAAATCTGGCGGAGGGACAGGGTTTAGTTTTTCAAGACTCAGGCCGAAAAACAGCGTTGTAAGATCTACGGGAGGAGTTTCAAGCGGTCCCGTTTCTTTTATGAAGGTTTTTAATGCAGCTACTCAAGCGGTTAAACAAGGCGGAGCCAGGCGCGGAGCAAATATGGGAATTCTTCGCGTGGATCATCCAGATATAATAGAATTTATCCGGTGCAAAGAAAATGACAAAGAGATAACAAATTTTAACATCTCCATAGCGGTAACCGAAGATTTTATGAATAAGGTTATAGCTGATGAAGAGTATTCTTTAATAGATCCGCACAATAAAAAGGAAGTTAAAAAATTAAGAGCCAAAGAAGTCTTTGACCTAATAGTGGAATTATCCTGGAAAAACGGCGAGCCTGGAATTATTTTTATAGACAGAATAAATAAAGATAACCCTACTCCTATGCTGGGAGAGATTGAGAGCACAAATCCCTGCGGAGAACAGCCGCTTTTACCGTTTGAAAGCTGTAATCTTGGTTCAATAAATTTAGCTAAAACTATATGCGGAAACGGCAAAAAACAGGTTGACTGGGATATGTTAAAAAAGTTGGTGCATGCAGGCGTGCATTTCCTTGACAATGTAATTGATATGAATAAATTTCCTTTGAAAGAAATAGAAAAGATGACCAAGATCAATAGGAAGATAGGCCTTGGGGTGATGGGTTGGGCAGATATGCTTATAAAACTGGAAATACCTTATAATAGCGAAGAAGCAGTCCAGCTTGCCGAGAGGTTAATGAAGTTTATATCTGATGAGGCGAGAGTCAAGTCCAAGGAACTGGCGCAAAAAAAAGGCGCATTCTCTTCTTTTAAAGATAGTATATTTAATGAAGCTGGGTCGAAAGAATTAAGAAATGCTACGCTTACAACAATTGCGCCGACAGGTACGATTTCAATTATCTCAAATGCCTCAAGCGGTATCGAGCCGTTATTTGCATTGTCTTATTATAGAAATGTAATGGATAATGATAAGCTTATAGAAGTCAATATATTGTTTGAAGAGGTTGCAAAAAAAGATGGGTTTTATTCCAGAAAACTTATGGAGGAGATTGCAGAAAAGGGCTCTATCAAAGATATAGAAGATGTTCCCGAAGAATATAAGAAGATTTTTGTTACATCTCATGATATAGCGCCTCTCTGGCATATAAGGATGCAGGCAGTCTTCCAAGAATATACTGATAATGCTGTATCTAAGACAGTTAATTTTCCGCACAATGCCACAAAGGATGATGTGCAAGAGGTGTATATGTTAGCTTTCAAGTTAGGGTGTAAGGGCGTAACCATTTACAGAGATAAATCTAGGGAGGAGCAGGTGCTAAATATAAACTCTAATGATTCAACAAAGAAAGAAATAAATGCGGATATCGCGTTAGAACTTAAGGAAAAGAAAAATGTTGCCCCTAGGCCAAGGCCTGTTGTTACCAATGGCACCACTACAAAGGTTGCAACAGGATGCGGCAATCTTTATATCACAATAAATGTGGATGATAAAAATCTGCCTTTTGAGGTATTTATCCAGATGGGTAAGGCTGGCGGTTGCGCTGCGAGCCAGTTAGAAGCAATAGGAAGGCTTGTGTCTCTGGCGCTTCGCTCAGGAGTAGAGAATAGTAAAATAGTAGAGCAATTAAGAGGAATACGCTGCCCGTCTCCTTCGTGGGAGAAAAGCGGAAGGATCTTTTCGTGCTCTGATGCGATTGCAAGGGTTCTTGAATTAAGGCTTGGTAATGGCAAAATGCATCACCAGGAAGAGGCTCTGGAAAAACATTCTCCTCATACCATGATAGAAGATAAGCTAGGCACAGTGGTTGGGGTATGCCCTGACTGCGGGGCTGCGTTAAGACATGAAGAAGGTTGTGTAGTCTGCCGTTCCTGCGGATATTCCAAATGCTGAAACCCGATTCCTGGATCAAGAAAATGGCTTTAGAATATAATATGATAAAGCCCTTCCAGCCTCAGCAGATTAAAAATAATAATATCTCATATGGTCTTTCCAGTTATGGCTATGATATAAGGATTGCAGACGAGTTTAAAATCTTCAAAGGCTCTGATAAACAAGATATCATAGACCCTAAGAATATAAAACCAGCTTTATTTGAAGATTTTAAAGGCGCTAGTTGCATAATTCCACCGAATACTTTTATTCTCGCAAGATCCCTTGAATATTTTAAAATGCCATCCAATGTCCTTGCGCTTTGCACAGGTAAAAGTACATATGCAAGAATTGGCGTGATAGTAAACGTTACGCCGCTTGAGCCATCATGGGAAGGATATCTTACTATAGCGATAAGCAACACTTCGAATTCTGCTGCAAAACTTTACGCCAACGAAGGCATTGCCCAGGTGGTCTTCTTCGAATCAGATGAGCAATGCCAGGTTACTTACGCTGACCGCAAGGGCAAATACCAATCCCAGAAATACATTACCTTACCAAAATAGCATAATATTTCTTTTGATTTTTCAAATTAACAGGTGTATATTAAAGCCATATTCTGCAAAGAGGTGTTTAAAGATAAAAAGGGAGAGATATGAGAGGCAATATTAAATTAGTCCTTTTAAGGCATGGAGAGAGTACCTGGAATAAGGAAAATAAATTTACAGGATGGACAGATGTGGATTTGTCTGAGAAAGGCATCGAGGAGGCAAGGGAGGCTGGAAAAGTCCTTAAGAATGAAGGTTATGTATTTGATGCAGCGTTCACATCTGTTCTAAAGAGAGCGATAAGGACATTATGGTTTGTTCTGGATGAAATGGATTTAATGTGGATACCTATATATAATTCATGGCGCTTGAACGAGAGGCATTATGGAGCGTTGCAGGGCCTTAATAAATCAGAAATGGCCCAGAAATTCGGAGAAGAGCAGGTGCTTATATGGAGAAGAAGTTACGATATACCGCCGATGGCGCTTGAAAAAAATGATCCGCGTTATCCTGGAAATGACCCAAGATACAAGAGTCTTGATGAAAAGGACATGCCTTTTACAGAGAGTTTAAAAGAAACAGTAGCCAGGGTTGTGCCGTACTGGAAAGAAGCAATTGTCCCTGCATTCAAGTCCGGCAAAAAGATTATTATAGCTGCGCATGGAAACAGTTTAAGAGCGCTTGTGAAATATTTGGACAACATATCAGAGGAAGAGATAGTAAAATTAAATATACCTACTGGGATCCCGCTTGTTTACGAGCTTACTGATGACCTGAGACCTTTGAAGCATTATTATTTAGGCGACCAGCAAAGGATACAGGCAAAAATAGCATCTGTTGCTAGCCAGGGAAAAGCGAAAAAATAAAGTTTTAGGGACGAAACATCGAAGCGACCTAGGACGAAATGTCCAAGGAAGTGCCGAGTCCTCCGGACTCGGCCCCTTGACGATTGTATAAACGTAGGATATACTTACAAGTTAGAAAAGAAAGGGGGTATGCATATGGACTGGAGTGAGATAGTAATAGAGCCAATAAAGGCTATGCTGGTAAGAGCAGCTACGTTTCTACCAACTTTGATAGGCATTTTGGTAATATTGGTAGTTGGTTGGATTATAGCATCGGTTTTGAAGAATGTGGTTGTAAAACTGTTGAAGTTGATACAGTTTGATACTGCCAGCGAAAAATCAGGGCTTGCTGATGTATTAAGAAAGGGTGGAATAAAAAATACTCTTTCAGAATTAATGGGTGGGCTTATCTATTGGATAATAATGCTGCTTGTATTTATGGCTTCGCTGAACGCACTAGGCATGACAGTTGTAGCGTCTCTATTGGACAAAGTCATACTTTATATACCTAATGTTATCGCAGCTGTCTTTATAATTTCCCTAGGGATATTTTTTGCGAGCATTATAGGTGCAATAGTAATGACTGCTTCCATGAATGCAGGCATTAAGCAAGCGAAACTATTAAGCCAGTTAACACAGACAGTGATAGTAATTTTCGCAACTATTATGTCGCTGGAACAGTTAAATATAGCTACCGCTATATTGAATACCACTATTACAGTTTTGTTAGGAGCTATAGGGTTGGCATTTGCGCTTGCAGTTGGTCTTGGCTCAAAAGATGTTGCTGGAAAACTTATACATGATTTAGTGGAAAAGTTAAAAGGTAAGTAATCGCAGAACTAACTCGGAATTACGCCAAAGTTAAAATTAAACCCCGCATCTTTAAAAAAGATGCGGGGTTTTTGTTTGCAAATCTAATAGGCGCTTTGTATAATAGGAGAAAATGAAGAAAGATAAAGGTGTCGCATTAATACTTGTGGTGAGTGTCTTGGCTGTTGCCGGCATAATGGCAGTATCTTTTGCATTTACCATGAGGTTAGAGTTGAAAGCCGCTGCTAATTACCTTGAAGCTACAAGGGCGTCCTACCTTGCCCAGGCAGGCATTACATATGCCCAGCAGATTTTGAAAGAAGACGATAGGTTTATAGATAACTTTGAAGACAGGTGGCATATGCTTTTTAAAGGCAGCGATATTGATAATGATGGCGATGGCCAACCTGATTCAAAATGGATAAATGTGTACAACGAAGAAGGCGATGAGGCTATAGGCAGATACGCTATTTTGGTAAGGGATGAGACGAGTTTTATAGATATAAATGTGGCGCATAAACACAATCTCTCTCCTTTAAAAGTTACAGAAGGATGGACGCCGTACGAGCTGGATCTTAAAAAATTTATAACCTCTTGCGGCTTGAAAGATCCAGATAAGGCCTATGAAGATATTCTTAGTTTTAGATACGGGCCTGACAGCCAGCCAGGCGAAGTAGGCGTAGATGATAATCAGAATCAGAGGATGCTGGATTCTGATGGGATAGATAATAACGCGAATGGTATCGTAGATGAGGCGGGAGAGGGTATAGACGAGCCTATGGAATATATACCGTTTAATCTTTATGGAGACGATAAGGCATTTGAGACGCCTTTCGAGATAAGTAAAATCAAGTCAATTTCAAAACAGGATATTCAGAAATTGTATCCTCATATAACTACTTATTCTGTTGATAGGAATATAGACGTTGAAGGAAGATTGAAGAATAATATTAATTACATGGACTCCCAATCCCTGGCGGTATTGCTTGAAGATGCGGGCGTGAGAGATCCTTTCCAAAAGGCAGTCAATATAATAGACGCGTGCGACGCTGATTTTAGCCAGAGCGTCATACCAAAATTATATAGTAGACTTACGGCGGTCAATAGAGGCGATATAGGGGATTGGATATGGAAAGGGGGTTCTTATCAGAGTGATGTAAAAGACGGGCAATTATTTACAATCACCTGGATTAATCTGCCAGAGGGCGAATATTATATAGGTGTGTTTGGGATAAAGGATGAATTAGTAGGCGATGTCATTGTGAATAATATGACTCAAAACTCTGTAAAGCACGGCGAGATACTGAGAATAGGCGCTGTATCATTCGAGAATAAAATCCTGAATCTCACTATTAAGAACAGCTCTGGCTCAGCATGTTATTTTTCTTATCTTGAATTATATCCCAGGCTAGGCCAGCAGAATTTCAGCGTGAGCGAGATAAGAGGCGTAGAGGGTATAAGGATAAATGAGATAATGGTAAGACCTGTTATCCCAAGGAGTACTTTCAGCAGCCAGGCCCCTGGAGGAGATTGGATTTGGCAGAATGGATTTTATCAGAATAATGAACCCAAGGGAGGGAAAACAGGAGAAGGCGAATGGACATGGAAGGATCTTCCGGACGGAAAATATTATGTCAGATTATTTGCGGGAATGGCTGATCAGGAGATAGGCGATGTAAATATAGGAGGCTCTAATTCAAAGGATGTAATGGACAGCAATCTGTTTGGCAATGGGAAAGTTGTTACTGTTTCAGGAGGAAAACTTACTATCAGGATCCAGAATAACCGTGAAACAGGACCTACATATTTTAAATCAATAGAGCTGAGCCAGCAGCCTGACGGAGAGTACATAGAACTTATAAATCTTACACCAAGGGAGGTAAGCTTGAGCGGGTGGACCATAGAAGGACCAAGTAAAGAGGGATGGCCTGCCACAATTCCGCTTGGAACAACGATAGGCCCGCATGAACACCTGGCGTTATCTATTGACAAAGACGATACGCAAGGAGGTATAAACAATAATGGCATATCATTTATTTCAATATGGGGTAAAGAGAAATCTGCAGCGTTACATTTTTTAAGGGCTGTAACTCCTAATTCAGATCTATTGAGCGATAACGCTTTTATGGGAGGGAATTTTATAACGCTCAAGGATTCTATGGGCCACATTGTAGATAAAGAGGAATATTTTAGCGGTAATATAACTGATAACAGGGCGCTGGAAAAATCAGACCCGAGCTATGTAATGGATTCAAATAATAATGGCATGCCTGATAACTGGTATATGTCTACTGCAAAAAAAGGAGGGACTCCAGGCCTTCCTAACGATAATGACGGGATGAGAGAAAAAATTGGAGAAGAAATAATAGAGCACTATGATACAGAGGTGAATGTAAAGAGCAAAAATTTTTCTTCAGTTGGAGAGATTGCATTTGTTCCGCTTGGAATTGAGCCCTGGAAGACTATACCTTTGGAGGATGTTGCGAAGATTGCAGACCGGCTTACTATATTCGGGATAAGGCTTGAAGCGGAAAATAAGATTGTAAAAGGTTCTGAAGGCGGCTGGAAGGTTATCCAGAGGGCAGCTCCTTTTACAGACTGGTGTGAGAACGGAAAAAAAGATTCAATTGGAACTTGGAAATGGGAGTTGAAAAATGGGTTAAAGAACGGGTATTACAAATTGAAGATATTCGGAGAAGAAGGAGAAGCGATAGCCGTATCGATGCATCTTGCAGATGATACATGGACCGCTTTTACGCCTAGCCTTACGCCAGGGCCTGACGGAGGAATAGTTTTTGGGAATATAGAGATAGGTACGGAAAGCGCTATGTCTACCCCAAAAGATATCCTGGAAATAAAGGTAAAGAATAGTTCAGAGACAGACGCAGCGCATTTCGATTTTATAAGGCTTGATCCTGCGAATAATTTATATGGAAGGATAAATATAAATACAGCTTCTAACAAAGTGATTAGCGCTTTACCGGGTATAGACGATGCTATGGCGAACAGCATCATTAATAACAGGGTATTTGGAAATAAGAATGGTTTAAAGCTTGGGATAGGGGATTTACTATTAAGCAATGCGCTCGGTTCAAACGATGCTGACAAAAAAACAAGATTCAAGCAGATATCAAATCTTGTCACGCTGCACTCCGACTGCTATAGAATTATTGTTACAGGACAGATGCTGGAAAAAGGTAAAGTCGTGGCAGAGAAAAAAATCTGGGTGGTTTTTGAGAGATAAGTTTTGAAATGCCTATCCCCAGCTAGGTAGTATATATTCAGTTTGCCAGCCCTGGCAGGCCTTCGAAAAGACACTCGTCCGCCCCAGCGTGGCGGACTTCGCTCCACGCCGATTCTCGCTCGTCCCGTTAAGCAGGCTGAGGCCTGAGGCACATTAGAAAAATTTTGGCAAATGTCCGCAAGGATTTATGGTGAGTTCTGATCGGTTGACGATACGATAGTCGACAGAAGAACGAACCATAAACCGTAGCGGACGGCAAAATTTTTCAGTGCCGAATGGCCCCAGCCTGCTTAACGGGACACCGTGCCCGCTCGAATCGGCGAGGCTTTTCTCAGACCTGCCAAGGCTGGCAAAGCCTCTTAGTATTACCTAGCTATTTAAATAATACATTGTTAAAAATTATGCTGTCCTCCCAATATGATAATGTCCTGTTATACCAAAATAGAAATGTCCGGTTTTAAAGATGCTATAATGCACTCCTTACAAGGAGGTCGCTATGGCAGGAAAGGACATTATCACAAT
>JAHJQM010000053.1 GCA_018819285.1 Candidatus Omnitrophota bacterium | reverse complement strand
GTCCTAGGACTACTTTGTAACATTTAGTACTTATTAATTTAACAGCACATAATATATCAATTTATCTAATGCACTGTTTTTCTTAGCCTCAAGGTTAAGTGGCCTAAGAAAAAAAGCTTTTTGAAATGAGAAACCGAATTAAAAAAGTGGGTAGGTGCATTGGGTTTGCTAATTTATGAAAACTGTTAAAACAACTAAAAAAGAATTTGGAGAAGCACTAAGAGAATTATTAGATGAAAGAAATTTAACATATGAAAGATTTACTTCAAAATCTATTTATTTGCCATTAAACTATTTATAAATTATTATTTTATTTGAACATAATCAGCTGAAATAAACTTTTCCATACCAGTATTTTTATCAACAAATCTACAATCAGTATCTGAATAACTAATTATTTCAGACGCATTATAATATTTTTTTATTGAAGAATTTCTAATATTGTCATCAAGATATTTTAAATCAAACTTATGATTAATTATATCTTTCAATAATTCCTTTTCAGACTTATAAGGATAAAACTTCTTCATAGCATCGGTATTTAATAATGCATTTAAAATTAATCTATCTTTTTGTGATAAATCATATGTAGTAATGCTATATGTCTTTGTGTCTTTTTGTTTTTCGCAACTAACTGATAATAATAAGATGGAAATTAGTATAAAAGTAATTAAGAGTAAAAGATATTTCTTCATAATGTAGCTCCTATTAAATTATTTATTCTAAGGTAAAAACATTCTCAGGTTTACTGGTCTTCCATTTACCCTAACCTCATAATGAAGATGATAGCCTTTACTGAAGCCTGTATTGCCCATTATAGCTATTAAATCACCTTACTTAACCTTTTCACCTACCCCTATCATAAGTCGCAATCCCTTTTTAATCAGGTCTATGTTTCCGACTATTAATATTACCAAAAGAAGGGTTTAGTTACTAGGAGTCGCAATCCCTTTTTAATCAGGTCTATGTTTCCGACTCTTGAAAAAGAGAGCTTGCGTGAAGGAGATGAAATTGGTCGCAATCCCTTTTTAATCAGGTCTATGTTTTCCGACGTTAAAAAGCAATTGCCTGGTTATGTCCAACCCCAGCGAAATTGTCGCAATCCCTTTTTCATCAGGTCTACCTTTCCGACGGTACTTATTTTATTCATGTTACTTTTGCCGGAGCGTCGCAATCCCTTTTTAATCAGGTCTATGTTTCCGACTGTGGATATAGCAAATAAAAGATTAGCAAATACATATAGCTCACTTTCCGCACCAAAAACCAAAATTCCCTCTGATTTATTAATTTTAACAAAAAATATGGCAACAATCAGTTAAAACTAATCTCATTTTTTTAATTTCTATAAAAACAATATACGTACACCCATAAATAAATATTTTTTGCTTTCTAAGCAGATGCTTAATAGCCTTTAAATTCCGTATTAGATTTAATAATTCTTCCTAAAGAATTTTAGTCTACAGCTGTATAAAATATCTCCTCACCAAGACCCAGGGCATCAAGGTATTCTTTCTGAACGCTGCTAATCTTTCTTGGCAGCCACCTCATGCCACCTTTTTTTAGGATATGAACTGAACAGAACTTTGTACTCATCATAAAGGTGGTGGGCCTGTCTGTTTGTTTTTTGTCCCATCCGGTTATGGTAATAGCCTTCTCTTTAATATATTTACGCATGCATCTTTCAGCAAGCCTCCATATAAGCAGACTTATTACCAGGATAAAACCCAGGGCCTCTATTCTCTCTGTCTTTTTTAAAAAAAGGTCATTTACTATCAAAGGATCTTTTAAGAATCCAAAGTTTTTTTCTATGCCGTGCTGCTCCTTATATATCTTTAGAATATCCCTTGCAGAATGCTGGCTTGCTGCTACATTGCTAATAAGCACAAAACAGCCTGCTTCCTCTTTTAGATCCTCTATTAGTTTATCATCCGGGATAATATCACACCTGAGTATGTAACGGACAGCAGCTACTTCTTTTTTACCGTTTTTAGGCCTGCCTTTTTTGTAGATCTTTTTTTCTTCTATATCGGTTTTAAGCCTGTGGTACTTAGGAAGCTTTTCTTTTTCTGCTGCCACTTCTGCATCCTTTTTGCAGAAGTATTTGGTACTGGTTAACTTTTTCTTTATCTTTTTTGCTTTCTCTAAATCTTTCCGGGTCTCTTTATCAATCTTTTTCTTCCTTCTTCTGTCATAGAAATCAGAATGGATTACTACCGCCCTGTAAGTTCTGCCCTCTATGCTAACTTCTTTTTCATAACTTCTATAGTATGCGCTTTCCCCTTTCTTTTCCTCTGAAAGTATGCCAATATCTGTCCACATATTTTTAGATACCGCTTCGCTGACAAGTGTACCCACTACGCCGAAGGTAGCAGGCATTCTGGATATGAATTTAACCTCAGGGTTATCCAGGCCACCCATAAAGGCAAGGTTATCCCCGGTTACCATACTACAGTCGCCTGTATAGATATATCCCTCGCTATCTATTTCGTATTTTGCCATATAGGATGATATGCGGCTAAGTATGGCCCTGGAGATGGTTTTATCATCTTCATTTCCGCTATAGATTCTTGTCTCTATGGGAATATCTTTTTCTACACACAGTAGAGACAGGACAAACTGGGCCAGATCCGGGCGCTTATCCTTGCTGTGGCCATGGTTAATCTCAAAAGGACCGTCTTTGTTTAAGTAATCACCCCATACGCTTACAGAGGTGGTATCATGGTGTATTTGTGTTGTATCTATATTAAATTTTTTTACTGCTTCAAGGGACAGCTCACAAAATAGCTTCTGTGTTCCGTAGGAGTAGATCCGGTCCAGAACCCTTCCTATATTATCATCGGTAAAGTCAGAAGCACCTATACCCTTTCCCACCACAAGACCAGTATCCTGGTGGGAGAAAAAGTCCTCTACCCTGTAAAGGGGGTCCCTTCCTGCAAGTGTATTAAGTACCAAGCCTTTGACAATTTTTCCCGGGCTGACATCCATTTTGGTATCAAGGGCTTTGTCTATAATAGAAGAAAGGTTTATCTTATCACAGAATGCGCTGATTATGGGCGCATGGCGTACGTCAAAGCTTTCTATATCTTTATAGCCACCGGGTATGTCCATAACTTACCTCCATTTCCTTGACAAATATTATCACTAAGTTTATTATACTTAGTGTTTCAGTAAAAGGCAAGACGTCTATGGAAAACAAAATGGAAAAACTAAAAGAAGAGTTTGAAAGGATAAAAAAAGAGATAGCCAGTATTGGTTTTGTTAAAAAAGGCTCTATTACCAAATGCTATCAGGCCTGCAGAAACCCAAACTGCAGATGCAACAAGGATCCAAAATTCAGACATGGTCCATACTTTCTTTTAACATCAAAAGAGAAGGCTAAAACCAAAACCTTTTCAGTACCGGAAGGTTTGCTTTCTGAAGTCAGACGCTATGTAGAAAATTACAAGATTTTAAAATCTAGGATTAAGCTGCTGGAGGAAATATCAGAGAAGATAATCAAGATTAAAATTAAAAAATATAGAAAAGAATTGGGAAAGAGTAAATAGAAAAGATTGAAAATCAAAGAAATTAAAAATATAATATTTTTAACCAAAAGGGTGCGGAAAGTGAGTTGTATCTTTGCTTTTAATGGGTGCTGGATGTAAAGAAGCAGCTGCAGAAGTTGGTATCGTTCTTCCGACCAAGGACGAGCCGAGATGGATACAGGACGAGACCCGCTTCAATGATGCACTCGTAGCAGCAGGCTACGATTTTGAGATTCTCTTCAGCGAGGGTTCCTCTGCCAAAGAAAAAGAGAATGTTGAAGCTCTGATCACCAAGGGCATCAAAGTTCTCATCATCTGCGCGCAGGACAGCGCCGGTGCTGCCGCCGCCGCAGAAGCAGCCAGAGATGCAGGCGTAAAGGTCATTTGCCATGACCGCCTGATTACTGATACCGATGCTGTTGATTACTATGCGACCTTCGATAGCATTTCTGTTGGCGCACTTCAGGGCGGATACCTGGTTGACAAGGCTACCGACACCGGCAACCCGCTTTACCTGTATGCTGGCGCTGCCTCTGACAACAACGCCTTCCTCTTCTTTGAGGGCGCCTGGAATGTCCTGCAGCCTAAGATTGCTGACGGCACCTTCGTCATCAAGAACTCAAGCGAAGCCGTTGCTCTCCAGGACAAGGCCACTCTGACCCGTGACGAGATGGGCACTATCATCGGCCAAATTACCACCAACTGGGACTTTGACGACGCCAAGAGTCTGGCTGAAGCCAATCTAACTGTTGCCAGTGCTGCCGATAAGGGTGATGTATTCATCCTCGCCCCGAACGACGGCACCGCCCGTGCCATTGCCGACGCATTTGCGGCCGACAGTGATGTCACTAGCTACGTGGTTACCGGCCAGGACGTCGAGATAGCCTCCGTACAGTACATCATTGATGGCAAACAGTCGATGTCCGTTTTTAAGGACGTTCGTTTGCTCGTTACTGATTCTATCGCCGCAGCTGTCACTTATCTCGAAGGCGGTACTCCTGAAGCAACCAACACCTACAACAACGGCGTTATCGATGTTCCTGCTAAGCCATCCGTAGTTGTTACTGTCGACAAGAGCAATGTCCAAGAGGCTTTAATTGATTCTGGTTACTATAAAGCCAGTGTATTTACCGGATTAGATTAAGAAATAACAGTTTTAGTTACAATACAGGAATAGTGATGGATTAGTCCATCACTATTCCTGTATAATATATGAGTCTACTGCAAAAAAGAGTGTCAACCTGAGCAAAGCGAAGAGTGTGTTAATTATTGTAGGAATGCTTCGGTTTGATCAGCATTATAAAATTTAGTTTTTTTCAGCGCAGTCATAACTGTAAATATTTTTCTAGAGAAAAGGAGGAAACCTATGGCTGAAGCCACACCTGTTGTGGAAATGAGAAACATCAAGAAGAACTTTGGTGCTGTACAGGCGTTGTGCGGGGTAGACCTGGTACTACACCACAATGAAGTGTTGGGGTTGGTGGGCGACAACGCCGCCGGCAAATCTGTCCTGATGAAGGTTCTCAGTGGGGCACACATTCCTGATGGAGGAGAGATCTTAATCGAAGGTAAGAAGGCACATATTACCAATCCTGGGGATGCGCGCCGGATGGGCATCGAGATGGTGTATCAGGACTTGGCCCTTGCCAACAACCTCGACGTGGCCGCCAATGTTTTTATGGGACGTGAAGCAGTGAGTACACGACTAGGACCGATCAGTATAATGGACAAGCATCATATGGAGCAAGAGACGCAACGCCTGATAGATCGTCTCAAGATTGACATCTCCTCCGTGCGCTTGAGAGTGGAACGTCTATCCGGTGGCCAGCGCCAGTCGGTGGCCATTGCTCGCGCGACAGCTTTCAACAGTAAGGTCACCATCATGGACGAGCCC
>JAHJQM010000052.1 GCA_018819285.1 Candidatus Omnitrophota bacterium | reverse complement strand
TCCCTGAAAACAAGGCTGAATTTATTGGGAAGGATACCTATCATCAGATTTTCAATTGCAAGATGCCTGGACATCCTTGTCTCAACCTCTTTCTTAAGACTGGGTTTATCAATAAAAGGCACCATATCAATCGAAACCTGAACGAATTTTTTTCCAAGCCTATTTATCGCTATTGAAATATCCTCGCTTATATCCAGTATGGCAGTGCCTGATAACCCGTATTTTGTAAAAAGTAATTCCCCTTCTATTTCTTTTTGTATCTTACCATCTATTACGCTTTTTGCAATGCATTGTATTTTCTGGCCTTGAAGCAGATGGCAAAATCTGTCCTTTGCTAAAAGCGGCACGGCGCTTGGGACAGGTTCTATTATTTTATGGCCAACTGCTTTAGCTAAACTGTAACAACTTCCATCAGAGCCAAGGCTCGGATAGGTTTTCCCACCTCCGGTAATTATAACAGTATCGCATAAAACACTTTTGCCGGTTTTAGATTTTACTGTAAATCTTTTTGCAGAGCCTGTAATGCCACTTACTTCAAAATCCAATTCTATCGCTACTTTTAAATTTTTCAGCTCGTCTTCCAGGACCTTTAAAACGCTTGCTGCCTGAAGCGTGACCGGAAAAACCCTGTTCCCTTCGCAACAAAGCTTCAGGCCAAGCCCGTTGAAAAAATCTTCTATTTTCTCTCTGTCGAACCGGGAAAATACGCTTTTCACGAGTTCGCGCGATTCCGGATTATAATGCGTTTCGCTTAAATCCAGATTAGAGATATTGCACCTGCCTGAGCCTGAAATGAGTATTTTTTTTCCAAGCCGCAGCATCTTTTCGCAGATTACAACATCTTTACCGTTGCGCCTGGCGCTTATAGCTGCTATTATCCCAGCTGCGCCGCCGCCTATAACCGCAATATCAAATTTTTGCATCTATTTTTTTACTCTTTTCCTAATATCGTGCTCATCCTCGATCTCGCCCACTATTTCCTCAAGCAGATCCTCCATGGTCACCAGGCCCTGAATCTTGCCGTACGAATCAATTACAATAGCCAGGTGCGTATGGCCTTTCTGGAATTCCTTCAGTAGCTCCGCCACATTCTTGGAATCAGGGACAAATATAGGCGGATATATTATATCATGCAGAATCACAAGGTCTCTATTGACAGAAAGATTCAGTAAATCCTTCATATTTATAACGCCGATTATATTGTCCGGATTATCTTTATAGACAGGAAGCCTGGAATGCCCTGATTCAAGCACCTTATCCAGAATGTCTTCTATATTTGCGTCTATATTAATAAGAATCATTCTGTCTTTGGGTATCATAACGGTCTTTACAACAGTATTGCTGAATTCAAAGACCTTTGAAAGCATTTTGTATTTATCTTTATACCTGGGGCTTTCTTCTTCGCCTATCCTGATGAGGGCTTTTATCTCGTCCTCCACTACAAGAGAGGGTTTGCCTTTTGTCTTTCCGCCTATAAGATTTACTATAAAATTAGTTATTACAGAAAGGATCCTTACGACAGGAGATAAAATGATTATAAGATATTTAACTGTCCCGGAAAAAGATAACGCTATCCTTACTGGATTTTTTGCAGACAATGTCTTAGCGGCTACTTCAAAAATTATTATAAGAAAAGAGGATATGATCGTCGCAAGCAATATGCTCTTTGAATGCCCGCCCATAAAAGAAATGATAATAACAGTTACTATAGACGCTATAAGGGCATCTACTATATTATTCGCTACGAGGATGGTTCCGAAAAATTTTTCAGGAGTTTCCAAGATCTTTAATATTGTTTTAGCTGTCTTTGAGCCATCAGCTGCGAGCCGCCTGAGTTTTATAATACTCGCTGCAATAACAGCTGTCTCTGAAGCAGCTGTCAAGGCTCCTATTAAAAGCAATATTACAAGGACTATAAGTTCTATGATTATTTTCATTTTTGTATAAAGTTTGTCATATCATCCGCTAGCGGCAAATTAAAATTCATTCTTTTTCCTGTTACGGGATGGCTGAATTCTAATGCCTTTGCGTGAAGCGCAACCCTTTTAAATCTCAGCTTAAAATCCTTTCTGAAGGCATATACGCTCTCTCCAACCAAGGGATGGCCAAGTCCTTTAAGATGTATCCTGATCTGGTTTGTCCTTCCTGTAACAGGCTGCACCTCGACTATTGTAAAATCTCTTCTTCTTTCAAGGACCTTGAATTTCGTTACCATGAATTCTGTTTTTCTTTTCTTTTTATTGTAAACATTGCCTTGTAAGGTGTCAGAATCTTTCCGCACAGTACCGTGAACAAAAGCGATATACGTCTTTTTTACAAGATGTTTTTTAAACTGCTCCATCATGGCTTCTTGGATAGATTTACCTTTTGCGTAAATTATAAGGCCTGAGGTCTCCCTATCAATCCTGTGGCAGGGATAGGCATTAGCCAAAACGCCACGCCTATCCAACTCCTGATTCAGAAGATCCGTAAGAGTATTTGTTTCTCCTTTTGGGGTAGGCACCACTAATATCCCGGAAGGTTTATTGATTATAAAAATATGCTCGTCTTCATAAACTATATCATATCTCTTTTGATTGCCCGGTTTCATTTAACAAGATATTCTTTTAGTTTCTGCCATGTCTTTGGGCCTACCTTAGCATCTACTTTTAAACTATTCTGAGACTGGAAGGCTTCTATAGCCTTTCTGGTATTCGGGCCAAGGATACCATCTATTTTACCTTCATAAAGATTAGCATTTTTCAAAGCCTGCTGTATATCCTGGACACTTGGTTCTCCAACAGTTGCCACCTGACTAACAGCAGGTTCCACAGAAACGCTTTTCCCTTGGCTAGCCTGCGGTTCTTGAGCAACATCTACCAGCGCTTCTTCTGTAATAGCAGGCTCCATAGACGCATTTTCATCTACAGCCTTTTTGAGGCAACCGGTCAAACCCATCAGTAACACAAAAACCATAATTAAACGTATTATCATGCTAATCCCCCTTTCATTTATAAGTCTATTTTTTAAGATAAGCTGATAACTTCTCAACTATTTTGTCGCAGTAATATTTTAAAAATCTGGCTTCATCTTTCACGGGCATGCTTATAATCTTGATGCCATTGATATATTTATTATCTTTACCAGAATTCATATCTCCCACCCATCTTATCTCAGCCACCATGGATATGGGCGGATAGGCATCTTCAATATCTACTTCAAGCTGCACATAAACTCCTGGCTTTAAGAGCTCTTTAGACTCAAAGGATGCGCCTTCCGCAGATATATTCTCCGTCTTCGTAAATTGAAATACCTGCTCATAATCAAGCACTTTATACTTGGCGCTAAGCTTTAATTCGATTCTGGGATACTTTCTTCTTTCCTTGAATATATCGTTTATCATAACACCTCCATTATCAGTTTTTTTGCTTCAGTAGGCGTTGCAGACACGAATTTAAACTTGTGTTCGAATATTTTTAACTCTTTTAAGCATTTATCAAGATAGTTGACTGCGTCCATGTTGTCCCTGTCGAAAGAAAGCACGGAGACAAAACTCACAAGGGCTTCTTTGAATCTTTTTTTATTAAAAAGTATTTGGCCTATCTTAAAATAAGTGTCTCTATTTAGAAAAGGCCTGTTGCACTCTAGGTTTGCCGTTTTGTTAAAAAATTCATATGCCCTGTCAAAATTACCATCTTCAAAATATATAGCGCCTATCTTAAAATAGCTCAGGGCTATCTCGTACTGGCCTATGTATTTTTTTTCTTCAGAGTTAAGGCTTTCTATAAATTCCATATATTCTATTACGCCTTGCTCGGTCTTTAACCTATCGCCAGAAATCTTGAGACTAAAAATATTATTTATATACTCCCCTATAACAGAATCCACCCTTTCTATAACATCCTGAAGATAATATTTTGGATTGAGTTTTAACGTGCTTCTATAGTTTTCGATGGCCTGCTTGAAAAACTCCGATGCCTTTTCGTAGTTCTTCCAATATGACTCACGCCGCGCCTTATTATGGCAGTCAACAGCTATCTCTAGAATAGGTTTGATATTTGCGCGCTCATTGTTCCATTCTTCAAGATTCTTTATCTTCTGCTCTATATTATCTATATTATTATCTTCCATATTTGAACAATATAGCATAAAAAGATACAATTGTTAAGCATTTTTGTAGGGAACGGTTTGAAACCGTTTCCTACATCTGCTTTGACTTTATCCAAACCCTATGTTATATTTATCATATGTTAGGGGCAATAATAAACTTATTTTATCCTGCCCTGTGCAGGGTCTGCTCTAAAAAAATAAATGAATTTGACCGCAACATCTGCGATGATTGCGTTAAGAAGATAAAAGAAAGGCTTCCTCCTTTCTGCGTAAAATGCGGCAGGCAGCTTAAAGGAAGTCCTGAATTAATAACCACATGTCCGGACTGTAAAAAAGATGAGCTATATTTTGACAGGGCCTGGTCAGCCTGCTGTTACGACGAGCTGTTAAAAGACTTGATCCATGATTTCAAATATAAGAAAATAACCTCTCTTTCAACAGATTTCACAGCTTTAATTATTGGTTTCATGAAAAAATATAATGTCGGAAAAGACGCTCAGATGATTCTATCCATACCAATGCATCCTAATAGATTATTCAAAAGAGAAATTAATCACGCCGATATCCTGGCTAGGGCCTTAGGAAGAAAACTTGGTATTTCTTATTCCAGAAACACTCTAAAGAAAACAAAAGATACGCCGCTTCAAAGCAAACTTAAAAGAGAGGCTAGAATAAAAAATCTATATTCGAGCTTCTCTTTAAAAGACACCTCGATTGTCCGCAATAAAAATATACTACTAGTAGATGACCTCTTTACAACCGGCTCCACTGTTAATGAATGCTCAAGGCTTCTTAAAAACTCAGGCGCAAAATACGTAGAAGTAATAACGCTGGCGCGGGGAGATAGCGCATGAAAATACTGCGTAATTATATGATAAAAGAAATTATTATTATGTTTGTATTTTCCCTTATCATATTCACATTTACCCTTGTGGTGGGAAATATCATAAAGCTCGCGGAGCTCGTAATAAATAAAGGCGTGGATATAAGGCTCGTGGGTAAACTTTTTCTTTATCTAATACCGTTTTTATTGAGCTATACCATACCCATGTCTATGTTGACCTCTGCGCTTTTGGTATTCGGCAGGCTTTCAGGAGATAATGAAATCGTAGCTATCCGCTCAAGCGGCATAAATATCTACAGGTTAAGCTTTCCCCTGCTTGTGATGGGCCTTGTGCTCAGCCTTTTTTCAATAGCATTAAATAACGATATAATACCCAAGATGCATTTTGAATCCAGAAAAATTATAAAAAATATAGGCATAAAAACTCCAGCAGCATATCTTGAGCCAGGCACATTTATAAAAAGTTTCAAGGGCTATATAATATTCATAAATGGGATAGATAAAAATAAACTCAAAGGCGTCCGCATTTATCAGCCGCAGGATGAACATTCCACGAGAACTATAATAGCTGAAAGAGGGGAGTTTATAACGCTTGATAATCAGAATGCGATCAAGCTAAAACTTATCAATGGCACAAGCGACGAGCCAAATCCTAAAAATCCGATAAATTTCTATAAACTGAACTTCAAAACGTATTACCTTACCCTAAGCATAGACGAATCGATAGCGCCTAGCGGTTATACAGATAAAAAACCTAAGGAAATGAATTTTCAAGAAATAAACAATGAGATTGATCGTCTTGGCAAGTACCATGTAGACACCCCATCGCTTATCACGGAATTCCATAGGAAGATTTCGATATCCTTTGCAAGCCTAGTATTTATAATTATAGGCATACCTCTTGGCATATTTACCAGGCGCGGAGAAAAAACCATACAGTTTGCCATAGCTCTAGGGGTAATTGTAGTATATTATATATTAATGGCTGCGAGCATAGCTTTATCTTTAAAGGGCATCTTGAACCCTGGCTTCTGGATGTACATGCCAAATATAATAATCGGCGCGGCAGGAATAGTACTGCTACGCAAAACCATAGAAACCTGAGACAATATCAAAGTTGACACTCTAACATTGTCAGAGTGTCAACTTATATCATGCGAATACTGGATAAATACATAGTCAAATATTTTATACTGCCTTTTTTATATTGCCTTATGGTATTTATAGTACTCTATATCATTATAGATCTTTTTGGCCGTATGGATGAGGTCCTGAAACAAAATATTAAGATTGGAATACTGTTGGAATATTACCTATCAATGATACCTTTGATTGTCATACAGACCTCACCGGTGGCAAGCCTAATCTCCGCTATATATGTCCTAGGCACGCTCAATAAATACGGAGAGATAACAGCCATGCGCTCAGCCGGGATAAGCATATATAGAATACTAATGCCTTTTATATATATCGGGTTTGCTATAACGATATTAGTATTTAGCATATCTGAAAAAATCCTGCCTCAGAGCATGAGAAAGGCGGAATCTATAAGAGCAAGTTCTATAGAAAATATTGATAAAAGTAAGCCCGTTAACAGAACAATGATACCCAATATTGCGCTTTACGGCAAAGATAACCGCCTCATATTCATAGACAATTTCGATCCAACTTCTAAAACCGCAATGGGTATTACCATACTGAAGCAAGATAAAAAAGACAATGTGTCATTGAAGATAAGCGCTCATGAAGCAAAATGGCTGGATGGGAAATGGGTTTTTTCAAATATATTAACGTATAAATTGGACAATAAAGGAACAGTTATCGGATCGCCTGAATTTTTCCAGGAAAAGGTGATTAATATGGAAAAACCTAAAGACCTTATATTAAAAGGCACTAACTATGAATACATGAGTTTTCGTGATCTATTAAATTATACAAAGAATTTTTCCGAAACATCTCCAAAATTAATAACAAGGCTCCGCGTGGATTTGCATCAAAAAATAAGCCTTCCTTTTATAAACCTTGTAGTGATATTAATAGGAGCTGGTTTCGCATTGAGGGTAAGACAACGAGGCAAAGCCACTGCTCTATTAGGTATAGGAATGAGTATCGCGATAGGATTTATATATTATGCCTTTATGGCAAGCTGCATAGCCTTCGGTAAAAGCGGAACCCTTCCAGCGTTCCTCTCAGCCCACCTGGCAAATATATTATTTGGATTGATCGGGATAATCTTAATTAAAAATTAAGTTCCTAATTCCCAGCTGGAAAGATATTTCTTCTGGAACGCAGTAAGTGTGTCTATTCGAATGCCCATGCTCTTGAGCTTAAGCCTGGCTATTTCTTTATCTATCGCTTCAGGCATCCTGTAAACTTTCTTACTAAGCTTTTTATGGTTCTTTACAAGATATTCAGCAGCAAGCGCCTGATTTGCAAAGCTCATATCCATTACTATTGCAGGATGGCCTTCTGCGCAGGCAAGATTTACAAGCCTGCCCTCTCCTAAAAGATTAATACGCCTGTGGTCTTTTAAAAGATATTCTTCAACTCCGTTGCGGATAACTCGCTTCTTTGAGCTCATTTTTTCAAGAGCAGGTATCTCTATCTCAACATTAAAATGGCCTGAGTTGGCTACTATTGCCCCGTCTTTCATCACTTTAAAATGTTCTTCTGCAATAACCGTAGTATTGCCTGTCAGGCTTACAAATAAGTCTCCTTTTTTAGCAGCTTCCTTCATTGGCATTACTGAATAACCATCCATTACTGCTTCGAGCGCTTTTGTAGGGTCTACTTCTGTAATTATGACATTGGCTCCCATGCCTCTTACGCGCATGGCAAATCCCCTGCCGCACCAACCGTAACCAAGCACAACCACAATTTTACCTGCTATCAGAACATTTGTAGCCCTTATGATCCCATCCACTGTTGACTGGCCTGTGCCATAACGATTATCAAAAAGATGTTTTGTATCTGCATCATTTACAGCAATTACAGGAAAAAGAAGTTTTTTATTCTGCTCCAAGCTCCTTAACCTTATTATCCCGGTGGTAGTTTCCTCTGTGCTACCCAATATATTCGGCACAAGGTCTAGCCTGGATTTATGGATAGTGGACACAAGGTCTGCGCCGTCATCCATTGTTATGTTCGGTTTTAGCCCCAGAGAGCTTTCTATATGAGAATAATAGACTTTATTGTCCTCTCCTCTTATTGCAAAAACAGGGATATTAAAATCTTTTACCAGGGACGCAGCCACATCGTCCTGAGTGCTGAGAGGATTAGAAGCGCATAGATTCACCTCCGCTCCTCCTGATTTCAAGGTATTCATTAAGACCGCTGTCTCTGTAGTTACATGAAGGCAGCAGCTGATTTTAACGCCCTTCAATGGTTTTTCTTTAGAGAATCTCTCTCTTATAAGCTTCAGAACAGGCATATTCTCATTGGCCCATTCTATTCTTAATTTTCCGGTAGGAGCTAATTTTATATTGCTTATATCAAAATGCATGTTAACACACACAACCTTTCTTTAGGAGATCCACCTTGTCAGTTTCTTCCCATGTAAAACCTTCTTCCTCACGGCCAAAATGCCCATAGGCAGCTGTCTTTCTATAGATAGGCTTAAGAAGATCCAGCTCTGTTATTATGCCTCTCGGGGTCAGGTCAAAATGTTCCCGTATAAGCGCTGAGATCTTTTCTTCTGAAATCTTTCCTGTCCCAAAGGTCTCAACCATTACCGCCAATGGCTCTGCCTTACCTATTACATACGCAAGCTGAATGCAACATTTTTTGGCAAGGCCTGCGGCTACCACATTTTTTGCAACATATCTTGCCATATACGCACCTGAGCGGTCAACCTTTGTAGGATCCTTGCCTGAAAAAGCCCCGCCGCCGTGGGATACGATTCCGCCGTACGTATCCACTATTATTTTTCTTCCTGTCATACCGGTATCAGACTGCGGCCCGCCTATTAAAAACTTTCCTGTTTGATTTACATAATATTCTGTCTTGTCGTCGACAAATTTACCTACTATAGGTTTTGCTATTTTTTCTATAATCTCTTTTCTCGCCTTTTCTGTTATGTGTTCCCCTCCCTTATCCAATATCTCTTCTGTGTGCTGGCACGCCAGAACCACTGAATTTATTCTGACCGCTTTGCCGTCTTTATATTCAACTGTTACCTGACTTTTAGAATCAGGCCCGAGATACTTTAGCGTTTTATTCTTTCTCAACTCAGCCATTTTTCTAACAAGTTTATGCGCCAGCATAATCGGCAAAGGCATCAGTTCTTTGGTTTCATCGCACGCGTATCCAACCATAAAACCCTGGTCGCCTGCACCGCCTTTATCAACGCCCTGCGCAATGTCAGGAGACTGACTATGTATTGTATTTACAACAGCGCACGTCTTATAATCCATTCCATATTTAGGGTCTGTGTAGCCTATCCTCTTAACCACTTCTCGCGCGGTATTTATTACATCTACATAAGCAGTGGTGGTGATTTCTCCTCCTACTATAATAAGGCCCATTGTTACAAATGTTTCGCATGCAACCCGGCCCCTTGAATCCTGACGCAAAACCTCATCCAGTATTGAATCTGAGACTTGATCGCACAACTTATCAGGATGGCCTTCCCCAACTGATTCCGAAGTAACGTAATATTTTCCTTTAGGCATTCTTCCTCCCTTTCGCATTATCGTAGAGGGCGGTCACTGACTGCCCTTACTAAATTCCTTTTCAGCTTCTTCTAATGATTTTTTATCCCCTATGTCAAACCACTTTTTATCTTTAAATACGTAACCAAATAACGATTCTTTTTTATAAAGCCACTCCAGAAAATAACCTGCCGCATCTTTAGCGTTATCCATTCCCATATATCTCTTCATTATGCCCAATCTTTCCTTTGGGAAGAAATAAAGACACATTGCCGCAAGAGTAGAGGCTGGGATAGCGGGTTTTTCCTTAAAATCAACGACCTTATTATTTTTATCAACGGATACTATACCGTATTTAGAAGCAAGGGTCAAGTCTTTTATATCATAAAGGCCTATTGTAATAGAAGGCTTTTTCGATATGCAAAAATTTGTAAATATAGAAAGGTCCGCCCTGAAAAGATTATCTCCTGCAAGGACCAGCAAATCATCCGATATTTTTTCTTTTTCTATGACAAACTCTATGTCTCCGGTGGCTCCAAGTCTTGTCTCATTAGAAGAGGTGCCGTCATTTACAACTGTTATTTTTTTTGAGCTTTTGAAATCATGTTTCCAATCTTCAAAATTCTGATAAAATTTTTCATTGGTCACAATAAAAACCTCATCCACATCTTTCAAAGGCTCAACAAGATCGAATATATACCCCATGACAGTTTTGCCAGCCACTTCAAGAAGCGGCTTTGGAGTATTTAATGTCAATGGATACAGCCTTGTGGCATAACCTGCGGCTAATAATAGAACCTTCATATCTTTCCTAGTTCCTTTTTCAGATAATCTATTGTCTTTACCGGGGTTGGGTCAATATTATTAAGAATAGCCAGGTAAAAACTCACAAAATCTCCTATATATAAAAGAGAGTATATCCTCGCAAGCCTTCCGCCATTATCTTTTTTTAATACCATAACCTCTGCGCCTGACTTTTTTATAATCTCGCTGGTGATTCTTACGCGTTCCTTTATTCTTTCGTGATCATCTTTATCGCAAAGTATTATGGCCTTAAAATCTTTAAGAAATTTTTCTGGAAATTTCCAGCCGACTATCTCGTTGTGATTCATCTCAGGCAGCGTATTGCTGGATGAAAGCGCCTTTCCGTTCTCTGCGATCTGTTCTCTCCATCTATTGCTTACAGCTTCTGTGGTATCAGCCGTGCCATATATTATAGGATATCTTTTATAGAGTTTAACGGCTATCTGTTTGGAGATATTTTTTTCCAGAGAGACGCTAAAACCTATTTCTTTATCTCTGACATCAGTAAGTATAGAAAAAAGTTCTTTTACATCATTTTCTTTATCTTTTATGAGCCCAAGCTTTGCTAAAACACCAAGCACCGTTATAGACATGTAACCAATGGCTGCCCTGGGAGGATATCCTAAAGGAATCGATATATGAGTATTGCTGTTTTTTGAAGATAGCTCTTTTAATCTGCCGCCTGAACCCATGGTAATTATAAAAGCATTTCTTTTAAGGCCCTGTTTAAAACAAGAAAGCGTCTCCTCAGTATTGCCAGAATAGCTTGAACAGAATAAGATCGTTCTCTCGTCCACAAAATCAGGCAAGGTATAATTGCGGCATATTGATACAGGTATCTTGAGCTCATCTCCCAGGTAAACCTTTACCAGGTCAGGCCCTATGGCAGACCCTCCCACGCCTGCAAATACTATATTCTCTATTTTTATTGCAGGATTATTTATATTGCTGGAATTTCCAATTGCGTATGCATCGCGGCATTGTTCAGGCAAATCTAGAATAAACTTCAGCATATTTGAACAGTCCAGTTTTTTTATGAATTCCAAATTGTCCAGTTTATTCATGCTGAAGATTTTTTATTGTTTTTTCGTCTTCTTGAGCCATGGGATAAGCTCGTTCAGCCGTTTGTTTGTAAAGGTCTCTATCTCTTTGCCTGTAGACAAGGTCATAACCTGTTCTGCAACTTTTCTGGCATCTTCAAATCTTACATTGCTGATAACATATTTCACCTCAGGAATCACCACAGGGCTCATGCTAAATTCGTCCAACCCAAGCCCCAAGAGTATGAGAACAAATCCAGGCTCTGCTGCCATCTCTCCGCACAAACCTACCCATATATTTTCTTTGTGGCCAGAATCTATAATATTTTTTATAAGCCTTAATATAGCCGGGTGAGTAGGCTTATATAAATAAGCTATCTTTTCATTGGCCCTGTCCACTGCCAGAGAATATTGTATAAGGTCATTGGTCCCTATACTGAAAAAATCCACTTCTTTGGCAAGAAGATCGCAGGTTAAAGCAGCTGATGGTATCTCTATCATTGCCCCTACTTCTATATCCTGGTTAAAATTCATCGACTTATTCCTCAGCTCCTCTTTTGCTTCTTCTAAAACTTTTATCGCCTGCCTGAGCTCTCCGAGGCCGGATATCATGGGAAACATAATTTTGATATTTCCGGATACACTTGCGCGCAATATCGCCCTTAACTGCACCTTGAACACCTCCGGCCTTGCAAGGCAGAATCTTATAGCCCTCCATCCCATGAACGGATTCATCTCATGCGGGACCTTAAGCTGTGATAAAAACTTATCCCCTCCGATATCCAGTGTGCGTATGATAACAGGGTTTTTGGCAAGCTTGACAGCTACTTTTTTATATGCCTCGAATTGCTCTTCCTCTCCAGGATAATCATTTCTATTCATATAAAGAAATTCTGTGCGGTAGAGCCCTATGCCTTCTGCTCCATGCGCAATAACAGAGTCGACCTCATCCGGCAATTCGATATTTGCCGAAACCTCCACTTTGTGGCCGTCAATAGTGACAGCAGGCGTATCTTTAAAATCTAAAAGAGTCTTTTCGAATTTTACTAATTTTTGTTGTTTTACCTCATATTTTTTAAGGGTCGCCTTATCCGGGTTTACTATCACAACCCCATCTGTCCCATCAACAATCAGGATATCCCCTGGCCTTATTTTAGTTGTAGCCTTTTCAAGGCCCACTACAGCAGGGATTTCCAAAGACTTTGCCATAATTGCAGTATGCGAGGTCCTGCCGCCTATATCAGTGACAAACCCCATGACATTCTTTTTATGCATATTAGCGGTGTCCGACGGAGAAATATCATACGCAACCACTATTACCTGCTCTTTCAGGTCGCTAAGAGTCTTTTCCTGAATGCCTATAAGATTTTTTAAAATCCTTTTGCCTACGTCCTCTATGTCGCTGGTCCTTTCTTTCAGATATTCATCATTCATTTTTGAAAAGACATTTATATATTTACTGATAATCTTTGAAAATATATATTCCACACATTTACGTTCTTTTTTAAGCTTTTCTATAACCTCTTCTATCAGCATCCTGTCTTCCAGGACCAGCAGATGAGCGTTAAATATCTCTGCGTGCTGGGTACCCATTTCGCGTGAAATCTTTTTCTGTATGGCAAGTATCTCAGAACGCGTCTTTATAAGGGCTTCTTCAAAGCGGACAATTTCGGAAGGGACAGCATCCTGTTTGATATCCTTTTCAGTTACTATAAGCTGTCTTGTATCAAATAAAAATGCTTTGCCTACAGCTACTCCAGGCGAAGCCGGTATACCTTTTAATAACATTATGACATTTCTCCCAGTATTATCTTTTCAAGTTCCTCGATTGCCTCTTTTGCATCAGGACCGTTTACTTTGATATGAAGCTTGGCGCCTTTTTCTGCCGCAAGAGTCAATAGCCCCATTATGGATTTTCCATTCACTTCCTGCCTGCCTTTTTTTACAGCAATATCGCTTTCGTATTTATTGGCTATCTGCACAAATATTGCCGCAGGCCTGGCATGAAGCCCCTGTTTATTCTTAATGGTTAATTTTTTTTCTATCAACATGCTGGATTCACCTAATCAATGGATATCTTTTTGCCTTTTGTCTTAAGAGTAAGGTCTATAATAACCTTTGAAAGTTTTTTGGCATCATGCCTTACATGATTCTGAGCATTTACTACATCGCCTTCTATTACGTTATAACCGTTCTCTATAATTTTATCTGTGTCAGCCACAACAGGATAAGCGCCTTCTTCTTCGTATTTCTTAAGAAGTTCTTTAGGCACCTTCCCTATATTTACAATACAATAATTAAGGATGTCAGGCCGTGTATGAGTTATAAGGGCGTTCAAGTGGTCAAATGCTGTATAATTATCTGTTTCGCCGGACTGCGTCATCACATTGCAGATATAGACCTTGGGCGCCTTGGATTGAGCAATCTTTTCAGCTATGCCATCTACCAGGAGATTTGGTATAACACTTGTGTATAAGCTGCCAGGCCCAAGGATTATTATGTCTGCCTCAGCTATTGCCTCAAATGATTCTGAGCTAGCTTTGCAATGCTCAGGGTCTAAATATACTTTTTGTATAGGAGAATTCTGTTTTACTATCTTTGTCTCGCCTACTGTCTTCTGCCCATTATGATATTCTGCCACAAGTTTAACCTTGTCAAATGTAGAAGGAATAACCCTGCCTCTTATTGCAAGGACTTTAGAGGATTCCTTTATTGCTTTTTCGAAATCTCCGGTAACCTTACACATCGCGGTTATAAATAGATTTCCGAAACTATGCCCGCTTAGTTCTGACTCGCTCCCGAACCTGAACTGAAACAACTCGCGCATCAAAGGCTCTGCATCCGCAAGCGCAACAAGGCAGTTTCTTATATCTCCTGGTGGAAGTATCCCAAACTGCTCTCTCAGTCTTCCGGAAGACCCGCCATCATCTGCAACAGTCACTATTGCTGTAATATTGCTTGTTTGCTCTTTTAAACCATGAAGAATGGTTGAAAGGCCTGTTCCTCCTCCTATAACCACTACCTTTGGCCCTTTTTCAAGCTGGCGGTAATGATACATAATATCTACAAGTTCTCTTTCTCTCTTAGGAAGAAAAACTGCAATGAATGATTTTATCATCCTCTTCATACCATATACAACTATCAATGCACCCAGAATTATAACAGTGCCGCCAATAATCCTTGAATCAGAAAATCTTTTGAGGATGAGTATAATAGAACCTATCGCAACCAATAAAATACCTGTAGAGGAAGTAAGTATCCAACGTTTTATTTTCATTCCTGGGTACAACCATTTCAATCTTTTCATATCAATCCTTGTTTTTAACTTCAAACCTTCGACTAACCTATGTTTTCCTGATATCTTCCTCTTTTATAACCTTAACTAGGTTTTTTTCGCTGTCTGCGCTTTTTAACGAATCTCTGAAATATTTATCTTTTAATAATTTTGAAATGCGCGCCAGCGCCTTGAGATGCGGCCCTGAAGATTCTATAGGAGCCAACAGCAGGAAAAATATATAGGCTGGTTCTCCATCCAGCGAGTCAAACTTTATGCCACTTTTAGATACTCCGAAAGCGCCTATGAGTTCACTTACATATTCACATTTTCCGTGGGGGATAGCAATACCTTGGCCAATGCCGGTTGAACCAAGCGCTTCTCTGTTTAAAAGAACTTTTACAACATGGTCTTTGTCTTTGGTCTTTAACTGGCCTGATTTGATCAATAAATCCACAAGCTCTTTTATGATACTATTTTTGTCCTTGGACTTTAAATCCGCTGATACTGCCTTTTCATTCAAAAAATCAAGTATGCGCATACTGCACTCCTCCTGTTTTAATTTATCAAAGTTTATCCTTCGACGCGTTCGCCAAATGAAAAATGGAGCGGGAGACGGGGTTCGGCGCCTTTCGCTTCGCCCTGCCCTTTCTATGAAAGGGCAGGCCTTCGCTCAAGGTCGGCCACTCGCCCTTGGAATACTCCTACTTGTCGTATTTCAAAACAGGGCTCTCTTCGAACCCCTAGCTTAATATTAATGGAGCGGGAGACGGGGTTCGAACCCGCGACCTTCTCGTTGGCAACGAGAAGCTCTACCACTGAGCTACTCCCGCGAAATTTTACAAAGCAAAATTTGGTGGGCGGAAGAGGAGTTGGCGCCTTTCGCTTCGGCCTCGTCCGGAGGGCCTCGGCACTTCCTCGGACATTACGTCCTCGGTCGCTCAAGATCGGCCACTCGTCCCTTCAACTCCTGCCCTTTTTCAAATAACAAAATCTTTAAACCATTTGGTGGGCGGAAGAGGAGTTGAACCTCCAAGGATTGCTCCACGCGGTCCTAAGCCGCGCGCGTCTGCCAATTCCGCCATCCGCCCCCCTGGTACCCCCAACAGGGTTCGGCGCTTTGCCCTTCGGGCAAAGTCGGCCATTCGCTCTGCTGTCGTCCGCCAATATTCTTGGCGGACTTCTGCCAGCCTCACATCTCGGCTGGCCTGCTAAACATTGCTCCTATTCGTCGCAATAGCAGTCTCGCTTCGCTCGGCGCAGAGCTCTATTCGAACCCTGTAGCCCGAATAATATTGTGGTACCCCCAACAGGGTTCGGCGCTTTGCCCTTCGGGCAAAGTCGGCCATTCGCTCTGCTGTCGTCCGCCAATATTCTTGGCGGACTTTTCCTCGCTTCGCTCGGCGCAGAGCTCTATTCGAACCCTGTAGCCCGAATAATATTGTGGTACCCCCAACAGGGTTCGAACCTGTGACGCCCTGATTAAGAGTCAGGTGCTCTACCAGCTGAGCTATGGGGGCGTACTTAATCCAGACGTTAAGCCTAAATGATATCACAGGTTAAAAAATTCGTCAATAATTTTCAAAATTTACAACATGGCGCGCCCGGGGTGGATCGAACACCCAGCCTGCTGGTTCGAAGCCAGCCGCTCTATCCATCTGAGCTACGGGCGCATCTAGTTCATTCTAAAGCTGCTTATGCTCTGCAAAGCTGTAATGCTTATTGTCTCCTATGATTATATGGTCCATAACGCTTATCTCAAGAGCCCTGCAGGCTGTTGTAAGGTTTCTAGTAAACATTATATCCTCTTTACTGGGCTCAGGATCTCCTGAAGGGTGGTTATGCACCGCGATTATACCTGTTGCAAAATTCTGAAGCGTTTTCAAAGCTATCTCCCTGATCTGCGGGTTAGCCTGGTCAACAGTCCCTTCTTCTATTTCAATAATATCTATTATATTATTTTTACTATTTAACAGCAATATCTGAAATATCTCTTTTTTGATATCCCTTAACCTTGGCATAAAAAGTTTGACAGCGTCTTTTGGGGATTTTATTGTATTGGATGTCTTTTTAGGCTCAGACATAAAACGTCTTGCTATTTCAAAACTGGCTCTTAATTGCGCAATCTTTGCGTCCCCTAAGCCTTTAAAACTTCTCATCTCAGAAATATTGGTGTGGCTCATATTTCTAAAAGTCTTAAAATGTTCTATTACCTGCCTGCCTAGATCCACTGCGCTCACGCCTTTTGCGCCCATGCGGAATATTATTGCCAAAAGCTCTGCATTTGTAAGCGTGTGCTCGCCATATTTAAAAAGCTTTTCCCTCGGCCTTTCGCCCTTCGGCCATTTCTTTATGCTTATCTTTTCCATATATATTTATCCCAAATAAGTTGACACTCTAACATTGTCAGAGTGTCAACTTACAAAGATACCTGCGAGCTGGCCGCAGGCAGCCATTATATCCTTGCCCTTAGAATCCCTAATAGTTACATTAACGCCTCTTTTTATTAGTTTATCTTCAAAGATTTTCACATCTTTTTCCAGAGGCGCCTGAAAATCAAGTCCTGGCACCGGACTGTAAGCTATCAGATTTACTTTTGCCTTTAACCTCTTTGCAACTTTTACCAGCTCGTCAATATCTTTTTGAGAATCATTTATGCCCTTAATCAATATGTATTCAAAAGTAAGCATCCTGCCGCCGTTTTTCATGTAGTCTTCGCAAGCCCCTAAAAGCTCCTCAAGAGGATATTTTTTATTAACGCTCATAAGCCTGTCGCGCAATTCATTGCTAGCGGCGTGAAGCGATATGGATAAATTAACCTGCAAGCCTAATTCTTTAAATTTTTCAATGCCTGGAATTATGCCAGAAGTGGAAATAGTGATCCTTCTGGCAGCTATGCCCATTGCCTTCTTGGAATTCATTATTTTTATAGCCTTTGACACATTCTCATAATTATCCAAGGGCTCTCCTATTCCCATAAAAACAAAATTTGTTATCTTATGCTTCAGATTGTGTTCGATAGACAGTATCTGGCTCAATATCTCTGAAATGCTGAGGTCTCTTCTAAAACCATTCATGCCGCTTGCGCAAAAAGAACATGCGAACTTGCATCCTGCCTGGGTAGATATGCACACCGTCTTTCTCTGCCAGGCATATATTAAAACTGTCTCTATAAGGTTGCCATCGCTAAGTTCAAACAAAAATTTTTCAGTCCCGTCAATAGACTTCAGGTGCTTTAAGGGTTTTATTGCGCCTATATAAAAGGATTTGGCTAATTTATCCCTGAATGATTTCGGCAGGTTATCCATGGCATCAAAATCTTCTATGCCCTTTTTATAAATCCAGGAAAATATCTGCTCAGCCCTGTATGAAGGCTCTGAAATCTTTTCCAATTCTTGCTTAAATTCCTCCAAAGCAAGATTCTTTAGATCTTTCAAGGAATCCATAACAGATTAACCTTGTTCTTTTCTGAATCGTTCTAGTAACCTTTTTATATCGCTGTCTGCTGATCGCATAATCTGGGTAGCTATAAAAATCAGGATGGAAAACTGCCAGGAGTCTTCAGGCCCTACCACCAGGCCATTAGTGACATCTTCTCCCCGCTGTAATTTATCAGAATAATATCCAATCGCCTTTTCGAGGTGGCCTTCATAAACATCAAGAGAATAGGTCTTATTATTATATTTTAAGGACGGGAAAGTAACCCCTCGGACAAGAAGAAAATTTAAAATCATATCCTGCCCTGAATGAAATTCCTTCTCAAAATCAAACCCTTCGAATCGAGGCAGGTTAGAGGGAAGTATTATGGCGGGCTTTTCAACCATTACCTGGCCTTTCCTGACCACAGTATCTCCCAGATTGACCAGAGATTCAGATAAAAATATATACGGCACCTCTGTAGCCTCAAAGGTCAGAAGATCCTTAGGCCTCGGCCTTATGATTTTAGTATGTTTTAAAGCTTTTTCCCAGCCATCTTGAATATTCACAGTTCTATTGTTATATCACAAAAGATGTTTGTTGGCGAGAAAAATTATTGGCCTGAATCAGATGAGAAAACAATTTTCTTTCTCTTGCCTTCGATCTTCACAAAAAGGCTGTAAATGCATGGCACTACGAACAATGTAAGCATCGTCGAAACCGTAACTCCGCCTATGATTGTTACCGCCATAGGAATACGGGTTTCAGCGCCAGGCCCTAAAGCCAGCGCCGGAGGTATTGCTGCGCCTACAGTAGATGCTGCAGTCATGAGAATTGGGCGTAACCGCGTAGGGCATGCTTTTAATAATGCCTCGCGGGGAGCCATGTTTTCCTCGTCCCGGAACTGATTGGTAAAATCAATCAGAAGGATAGAGTTTTTCTGGACAATGCCCATTAGAAGAATAAGGCCGATAATACTATAAATATTCAAAGACTGGCCTGCAACCCACAAGGCTATAAGGGCTCCGGAAATACTAAAAGGAAGAGCAAAAAGCACTGAAATCGGATGAATGTAACTATTAAACTGTGACGCCAGGATCATGTATGCAACAATAATACCCAGCCAGAATGCAAACACAAGACTGGCAAATGATTCTTGAAAAGTTTTAGTGCTTCCGCTAAAAACGATATGATAATTTTCAGGTAAAATTCTTTTTGCAATTTTACTAACTTCATCCATGGCGGCAACCTGAGATTTTCCGGGAGCCACATTGGCAAAAATAGAAATAGCCCTTTCTCTATTTTTGCGCGTAATGGTTAATGGAGTAAGTTTCTCAGTAATTTTTATAACGTCTTTTAAATTAACCTGCTCTCCTCTATTATTCCAGACCCATAACCTGTCTATATTCTCACTCTCAGTACGTTGAGAAGGTATTAAGCGGATTCGCACGTCATAACGCCTGCCATCTTTTGTGTATTTACCGATGCGCTCTCCTCCTATAAGAGAATTAATAGTGCTTCCAATGATACCTATGCTGACTCCCCTGGCATCAGCGTTCAGCCTATCAGGTATGATCCGGATTTCAGGGATAGCAACCAGGTAGTCGGTATCTACGTCTATCATGAGGCTGTTTTTTTCCATCTCTTTACGGATCTTTTCCGAATATTCTGCCAATCTTTCCCAGTCAGGCCCGCGCACTGAAAATTCAATAGGGTAACCTCTTTGCGCAGAAAATCCGGAAAGCGATAAATCCTGAATAGTGGCTTTAATATCAGGTACCTGGTTTAATTTTTTGCGGAAGACAACCATCAATTCAGCCTGTGAAAGCCTATGCCTGGCAGGAGGCACTATAGGCCTATCTCCTGGATCTTTAAACGTTACGAAAAATATTCCGGAATTTACTTCCCCCCCTCCGAAGCCGCCTATTATGCTTATCACGCCTTCTACCTCAGGCCTAGCTAAAACAAACTCCTCTGCCTTTTTAAAACGTTCGTCCGTAAAAGTAAGGGAAGAGCCTACAGGCGTCTGCAGCCTGCACATAAACATACTCTGGTCCTGAGCCGGTATAAATTCTTTTCGTAAAAATCCTAGGAATAGAAGAGATACGAGAAAAAAAAGAATAGCGAAGGCAACAACCTTTTTTCTATTATTTAAAGCCATGGCAAGCCCGGCCTGATAACGTTCCGATAGATACTGAATGCCATTATCAATATTTGTTCCTATAAAAGTTTTGCGTTTTCCTATTTCAAGAAATTGCGAACACCGCATCGGCGCAAGCGTTAAAGCCGCCAAAAGAGAAATAGCTACAGCTATAGAAATAGTCATGCCGAACTGATAAAAAAACTTCCCGATTATCCCTGACATAAAAGCCACTGGCAGAAATATTGAAATAAGCGCGATTGTAGCGGCAAACGCGGCAAAAGTAATCTGGCGCGCGCCCTGCCTGGCTGCCTCAACCTGCTCGATTCCTTTCTCTCTGTAACGCACAATATTTTCCAAAACCATAATAGCGTCGTCCACTACAATACCGATAGCGAGAGAAAGCCCGAGAACAGTAAAGGTATTAAGCGTAAATTTTAAAAAATATATTACAATAAACGAACCCAAAATAGACGTGGGAATGGCAAGCAGGATATTCAATGTAGCGCTCCATGAACCCAGAAAAAGCCAGCAAACAAGGGATGTAAGAAGCGCTGAGAGCAAAAGAGTAAATGTCAATTCATGAATTGAATCCTCACTGAACTTGGTACGGTTAAAACGCACAACAGCCTGCATGCCTTCAGGAAGCGTTTTTTTGATTTCTTCAAGCCGTTTTAAAACCTTATGCGCTACTTCAACCTCATTGGATCCGCGCTGTTTCCGGATACCCATAGCAACGGCTGGTTTTCCAGAGGTTCGCACAATCCGCCTGATATCCGCAAGGCCGTCTTCAATAGAAGCGACATCTTTTAAATAAATCGGTTTATATACAGGCTGCCCAGAGCGTTTTGGAATCAGGATATTCTCAAATTCCTCAGTAGTCAAGGCTTCGCCCATAACGCGGACATTAAATTCTTTTTCTTTGGATTCGATGCGGCCCGCGGGCATTTCCTGATGTTCTTCCTGCACTGCGCCAACAACATCCCCTACTGTCAGCTGATACTGATCCAGCTTATCCGCGTCCACCCATATGCGGAGATTTCGATCTGTAAATCCGCCCAAAAATATTTCACCTACTCCGCTAATAGTGGATAACTTGTCTTTCAGGTGATTCTGAACATAAGTCATCAAATCACGCATAGACATCTTGTCAGAAGATATTGAAATAAACACTATAGGCTGGTCATCAGGATTGGTCTTGGTCACAACTGCAGGATCCATATCTTTAGGGAGATTTCTCTGAGCCTGGTCAATCTTTGTCTGGATATCCTGCATGGCTACATCAATATTTCTGTCAAGCTCAAATTCAACTGTAACATTCGCGCTCCCCTGCCGTATCTGAGACGAGACATCGCGCACGCCCTGGACGCCCATTATCGCGCCTTCTACGATATCTACCACGTCTGATTCCATGACTTCCGGCGCAGCGCCTTCCCAGGTAAGGCTTACAGACACAACTGGAAAGTCAACATCAGGCAGCTGGCTTACGCCCAGCATATTAAAACTTATAAGCCCGAATAATATAAGCCCGAGCATCAGCATCCATGAAAAAACCGGGTTTTTAATCGCTATATCGGAAAGCGTCATTTTATTTTATCCTCTATAACATTTCCAACAGCTGCTTGCAGCTGCCAGTACGTCCGCTTTTTTTCATAAAGCGTGTGCATATAACTTCTTCTTGTGTCACTGAAATTCTGTATAGCTGTCAGCACATCTAGATTAGAAACAAGGTTATTTTTATAATCCTCTTTCTGCAAAGAATAATTTAACTCTGCGGATTTCAAGGCCTTTTCCATGGCATTGAATCTTAATATGGCTGAGTAAGCCCTGACATAAGAATCATGTATATCCTGGTTTGCGAGACGTTTTGCCTGTTGATATTGCAATTGGGCTTCTCTGGCCTTTGCATTGGCCTGTTTGATATTTCCATACTGAGTTGTTCCTTCGAAAATAGGTACGCTTACCTTAAGTATAGTAGACCAATCAACATCTAAAGGTGTTGTATTCCGTCTTTCGTAATAATCCCCTTCCAGCGTCACTACTGGAAGAAGCGCTGTCTTCGCGATATAAGCCTCTTTTTGAGCAACGCCTGTTGCAAAGCCATATGCCTTGACATCAGGCCGCAAGTCAGCATGACTATTGTAAAGCGCCTCTGGCCCTAGGGAATTTGGGATATTTGCCTCATCAGAAAGCGCACCCGGATCAGTTCCTATAAGAAATGATAAAAGTTCTTTTGCAATAAGCTCTTGGCTTTTAACAACCTGGATATCCGCCTCTATGTTATAAAGCTGGGATTCTGCGTTGACTACCTCGCTGTATCTGGACCTGCCAATTTCCTCTCTTTTCTTTAGCTCACTAACCCTGTCATTCAGCGCCTTTCTTATAAGGCCTATGGTCTTTAAATCCTCTTGCTGTTCCAGCAGAAGATAAAACGCGTCAGCCACATCAACAAAGAGCAGGTGCTCAGCGCGCCTTTTTTCATAAATGCGCTGACTTTTTTCAAGAGAACTCCCTTTCATGCCTGCAAATTCTTTAAAACCTGAAAAAAGAGTCTGCTTGAAAACAAACTTGCTTTCAAAACTGCCGTTTCTATTATAAGAACTGAACGCCCTTTCTGAATCTTGATTGGTTTGAGTCCAGACAAAAGAAACCTGGGGCAAAATCGTGCCAAGGGCCTGCAAAAAACGCGCCTCAGCCTCTCCAATAAGTTCTGAATCAATTGCAATTGTTTCGCTTCGCTTGAGCGCCAGGCTGTAACATTCATCCAGCTTCAGTTTATTTGATTTAATGTTTTCTGCCAAGCCCGCGTAACACAGCGAACAGAGAATAATAACTATTAAACTGCTTTTAACGAATAATCCGATTATCTTTTTCATCTTGCCTGCCCTGACAATATCTCTTCTATCCTGGTGAGGACCCTTAGGTAATCAGCCCTGTCTATCTCTGAAACCTTGCCGAATATATCAATAATCATGTGCCGGCGCTGGGCGTTAATCTTTTTTATAATATCCTTGCCTTTTGAAGTAAGCTTGATATTAATAACTCTTCTGTCGCCTGGCTCTTGATCCCTGGCTGCATAACCATATCTCACAAGCCTTTCTATTAAACCTGTCATAGCAGCGGTGGACACAGACATAAAATGAGCAAGATCTGTCATCTTTGCCTCTTCGCTTTTTTCCAGAAAACCTAAAATTAAAAATTGCGGCAGGGTAATCTTGCCCTTGTAAAGTTCATTCACCTGGCGTTTCGTAAATTCCCTGATCAGAACCGGCATTATGTCATTTATCCGATCAGCAAAGGCCTCCAGAGAAACTTTCATAGTTAACCTCCTTGATAGTTAATATAGTTAACTATCAACTATATTAAATATATCATATTTTCAAAGCCCTGTCAATAGTGAAAGGATTGAATAGGCGGGTTTGTTACCTTTTTTGTAACACTAATAATTCTTTTTCAGTATCTACCTTAAAAACAAAATTATTCAGAAAAGACATACCTAATAATCCAGGGCTGTTGCCTATTTCCCCCGAATCAAGTACCACTGCCTGTACATTGTAGACCTTTGCGCCCCCCACCCTTACCTCTTTGATTCTAACTTGCTTGCCATTCACTGTGCGGCCATCAGCTACCTGGCATAGGACATTCTGGCCTTTAGCAGTAGATATACCTATTTTTTTAGCCAGGCTGCTGGAAATAACAGTATCTGTCGCGCCTGTGTCAACAATAAGCTCCTCTTTGACCTTTCTGTTTAAAAGCACGCTTGTAGTAAGGCTATTACCGCGCCTTGTAAGTTTTACAGTATGTTTTCCTGTTGCCATATTAACTACTGTCCTGACCCCTTTGCCTGTCACTACAGCGGTTTTGCCCACAACCTTGGCAGTTGTTCCCACAACTTTTCCTGTAACCTTGGCTGTTGTATAGACTACCTTACATGTAGTCCCAACAGCAGTGCCCGCGACTTTAAAGACAGAACAACCGTTTAAAAACATAAGCCCGGCGATAATTACGTAAAATTTACATGCCTTGCAAAAAATCATAAGCTCTCCTAAGTAAAACAGTTAAATTGCGAAATTTGATCATTCGTTCTGCCTTATCTAAAGGCAAAAATTTATAATCTGTTATTTCCCTACCATCCACTATTATATCCTGAAATCTTATTTCACACAAAAAATATGTTACATATTTTTCTATTCTTTCTCCTTTGAAAGGCGGCCTTTTAGCTATCGTTTCATACATAACCTCTTCTCCAAACCCATCAATAAAATGTAAATTTTCCAAGCCCACTTCCTCTTTTACCTCCCTGAGAGCAGCTTCCTTTGCAGTCTCGCCTTGTTCCAGATGCCCTTTTGGAAAACCCCATATCCCATTCCTGCCACTATATATTATAAGGAATAAAATATCTTTATTTTCCCTTTTAAAAATAACTGCGCCTGCTGAAAATTCTTTGTTCATTCTGCCTTCCTTGTTGCAATAAGATCCACATCCAGCCCTAAAAAATTTTTAACAATAATATCGCCTGCGTTTAAAGGCTTTTTAACCTTGATCTTTTTAATTTCATCCATTGCTTCAAATATCCTGGATTTCGGTATCGGCTTATTAGTCCTGACAGGAATCATCTTTAGATCTAACCCCTGGCCTAAGACAGTTGAGGTCAGCGTCCTCACAGGGTTTTCAATCTCAGATATTGCGTATTGCTCTCCTTTGGGGCATTCATTGCCAGTAACCCTGGCCACTTTCCCGTCTTCTACGTCAACTATAAGCCTGCACCCTTTCGGGCATTCTATGCATGTAAATTTTCTCACTACCATCTTCATCCCTCAAGCAAGTTGACACTTCTGACATTGTCAGAAGTGTCAACTTAGTGTGTAGTCTGCGGCGAGTTTACCTATAAGATAGCTGTCAGTTGTAACAGAGTCTACTACGTCGTATATCTTAAAAGAGTTTCCGCATACAAAAATTCCTGGCACAGATGTTTTGTTCTCTTCTATCTTAACCCCTGCCATCTCTATAAGCTCGTTCTCGGAAATAAGGCCTACTGACATCAATATGGTGTCGCATTTGATTTCAAATATAGAGCCCGGGATTTCATTAAAATTATCGTTTACTTTCATCACGCTTACCTTTTCTACCCTATCTTTTCCGTAAATTCTGGAGATCTTATGGTTAAAATAAACAGGTATGTCAAAATCCTCTACGCATTGCACCATATTACGTAAAAGCCCTCTACTTTTTTTCTGGATTTCAATAACAGCTTTTACCTTTGCGCCTTCCAGCGCAAACCTCCTCGCCATAATAAGGCCTATATCCCCTGAGCCAATAATTACAACTTCTTTGCCAGGCAAAAGGCCCTCTATATTTATCAGTTTCTGAGCCAACCCGGCTGAAAAAACTCCTGCAGGCCTTGTGCCTTGTATATGCGTCATCTCTCTTGTCTTTTCCCTGCATCCTGTGGCCATGATAATTGCCCTTGCCTTAATTGTTTTTAATCTTCCCGGGCTTAAAAATGTAATAGTTTTATCATTCGTTAATTTGACCGCGATTGATTTTAAACTGACTTCTATGCCAGATACGCCTTTGATCTTTTTAATAAACCTGCCGGCATATTCAGGCCCTGTTAAAACCTCTTTGAAATAATTAATTCCAAAGCCTGTGTGTATACACTGATTTAAAATACCTCCGAGATATTGGTCTCTTTCAAGAAGCAAAATATCCTTTACGCCGTTTTCGTACGCTGAAACAGCTGCCGCCATTCCTGCGGGCCCGCCTCCAACTATCACTAGATCTCTTTTAATCATAAATCAAATTCTTTCTTTTATTATCTCTGAACCTTTGCCTCTTTTTGTTATCCCCGCCAAAGGCGTTTGAGTTTCCTCTGCCAGGATTTTCATAATCCTTGTGGTGCAGAAACTTCCATGGCATCTGCCTGATTGCGCCCTGGTCCTGAATTTTACGCCATCCATTGTTTTTGCCCCGCGCTTTATTGCATCCTGAATTTCTTTAGCGGAAACCATCTCGCACCTGCAGATAATATCTCCGTAAGAGGCATCTTTTTTGATAAGCTTTTTTGTTTGCGGCAATGGGATCGCAAATAGATGTATTGTTTTTTTACGATGAGCGTGAAATATTAATTTCTTTTTAAGAGCCAGGCCGTTATTTTTTAGAATATCTGCGACTAAAAGCGCTATTGCAGGGCTGGCTGTTAAACCAGGAGATTGCATGCCTGCAACATTTATAAATCCAGGGGCTTTGCTTTCATGCCTTATGATAAAATCATCTCCTGCCACAGGCCTAAGGCCTGCAAAATAAGAGATTATATCTTTATCGTTTATCGATGGGATCAGGCGCCTGGCGGATAGCAGGACCTTACTGAACCCTGAGTCAGAAGTAGAAAAGTCTTCTTTATCTTCAATATCTTCAGCCGTAGGCCCTATCATAGGATTTCCGTCGGCAGTCTTTATAATCAAAACGCCTTTTGATATTTTGGATGGCAGGGGAAAAATCAAATGATTTGTCAGGTTTTCTTTTTTCTTATCAAGGATAAATTCTTCGCCTTTACGAGGCTTGATCCTAAAATCATCTATAGTCAACATTTTAGATATATCGTCTGCAAATAAACCTGCCGCGTTGATAAGATATTTTGTTTTAAATAATTCCTTAGAAGTAACTATTTCAAAATATTTATCTACTCTAATTATATCTATAACTTTTGTTTCAGTATGAATTTCAACTCCATTTTTAATGGCATTTTCAGCAAGATCATACACAAAGCGATAAGGGCTTATAATCCCTGCTGTAGGAGCATAAAGGCCGCAAACTACAACGCTGTTAAGATTCGGTTCGTTTTCCTTAAGCCAAGCTTTATCAACAGTCTTTAAACCTGGCACGCCCAAAAACTCTGCTTCTTTTTTAAGGCGCAAAAGTTCTTTTATTTCATCTTCATTAAACGCGACTATCAACTCCCCGACTTCTTTAAAATCAACGTTTAATTCTTTTGAGATTTTTCTTATCAGGAAATTCCCCTGCACGCATAATTTTCCTTTTAAAGAAGCTGGGGGATTCTGGGTTCCTGGATGGATAATTCCTGAATTTGATTTTGAAACACCAAAGGCAAGTTCTGTTTCTTTTTCAAGCAGCGCAACGTCTAATCTGTAGCGAGATAACTCCCTGGCAATCGAAGTCCCAATCACCCCTGCGCCAATTATCGCTACATCATATATTTTCATTTAGTAAGCGTACGACTGACTGCGTCAAGCCATTCGTTGCAATACTTTAAAGCTATTTCTTTTTTTATTTCAGGCTTAAAAATTCTATCTTCTTCCCAACATCTTTTTATTTCGCTAGTATTTTTCCAGTAGCCTGTTGCAAGACCTGCCAAATATGCAACCCCTAAAGATGTAGTCTCTATTACCTTTGGCCTTATAACACTAATTCTGAGAACATCTGCCTGAAATTGGCATAGAAAATTATTTGCTGACGCTCCGCCATCAATCTTCAGGCTTTTTATCTTTAAACCTGAATCCTTTTGCATGGCTTCCAGCACATCTTTAGTCTGATAACACATTGCTTCGAGCGCTGCCCTCACAATATGGTTGCCATTCGTACCCCTTGTAATCCCAAAGATAGCGCCCCTCGCATTCTGGTCCCAGTAAGGCGCTCCCAGACCTGTAAGGGCAGGTACAAAATAAACGCCTGCGTTATCTTTGACTGAAGTTGCCATTTTTTCAGATTCACAGCCGCAGGATAAAAGCTTGAGGCCATCTCTTATCCAGTGTATAGCAGCTCCTGCGATAAATATTGCTCCTTCAAGCACATAAACAGGGCTACCATCAGGCCCGCATCCTAAAGTAGTGATAAGTCCGTGCTTTGAAACCACTCTATCTTTCCCGGTATTTAGTAAAACAAAACATCCTGTTCCATATGTATTTTTCATACTGCCTGGTTCAAAACATGTCTGGCCAAATAATGCCGCTTGCTGATCTCCAGCTATGCCTGATATAGGAATATCTGCTGAAAGTTTTCCTATTTTTACGGTTCTTCCAAAGACTCCTGACGATCTTTTAACTTCAGGTAAGATCTGTTTTGGAATCTTAAATATTTTCAGTATTTCATTATCCCATTCCAGTTTTTCAATATTAAAAAGCATTGTGCGGGATGCGTTTGTATAGTCAGTAGCATGAATCTTGCCGCCTGTCAATTTCCATAAAATCCATGCATCAGTTGTGCCGAATAATAATTTTCCGCTTCTAGCTTTATTTAAAGCGCCTTTTACATTTTTTAAAATCCATTCTATCTTTGTTGCTGAAAAATACGCATCTATAGGAAGGCCTGTTCTTTTTCTGAAGAAATCGCTTTGGCTCTTTACAGCCTTAAGCTGATCGCACCTATGGGCTGTGCGCCTGCACTGCCACACAATAGCATTGTAAACAGGTTTACCTGTATCTTTATCCCATAAAACCGTTGTCTCGCGCTGATTGGTGATGCCTATTGCCTGGATTAAATCTGTCGGAATTTTTTTTAGGACTTTCTGGATAGAACTATTAACGCTTTGCCATATCTCTTCGGGATCATGCTCTACCCATCCTGGTCTTGAAAAATACTGAGGGAATTCTTCGTATGCGCTTATTATTTTTCTGCCGCGCCTGTTATAAACAACAGCCCTGCTTCCTGTAGTGCCCTGATCTATGGCTAGGATGTATTTCATTGTACCATTTGATAATAACTCTTTAAAGAAGCCATGCTTCTTGCAAACATAACGCCTAAAAAATAAGTTATAATAAGGACAATAACGCTTACAAGTATCTTTCTCGCCATTGTAAAACGCGGATTAAGCCAGAAAAGAGGCAATGCAAACGGGCCGACGCAAAGAAGCGCCATTATAAATGTAGCCATACTAAAATACCATTTGCCTTTTTCCTTCTTATCCAGGTTTTCTCCGCAATGCCTGCACTTTATCGCCTCATCCTGTATTTCCTCAGCGCAAAAAGGACATTTTTTCATACCATACCCCCCTTTAAGTTGACACTCTAACATTGTCAGAGTGTCAACTTATTTTACTATATATCTATCCTATATAAAAGCGAAATATGGAAGGATGAAAAAAAGTAAGCCTTGAAGGCGGATCGAAAAATATTATATAGCGCTATCCATACTTAAATATTGGTTCCTAAAAACCGCGAAACTCTGCCTTTCGCAACTTCTTGGGCTAAATGCTCAGCCTCTGCAGTAGCTGCAACTCCCGCATCAATAATTTTACGAAGAATTAATTTATCAAATATTCCTGCCTCCATAAGGAAAGCAGGCGCGTTTTCTTTCAGTAACAAAGCTAAAAATTCAGAAATTCTATCAATCGCCTGAGCAGGATTTTGTTTTATATCAATGCCGCACATAAAGATTGAATATTCCGGGCAGTATTTAATCGCATTGTCAACTATAAGCTGGGCAATTTGACGCGTCCATTCTTCTGGCGATATAAGCATTTCAAAAGCGATGAGTTTATCTGTTATATATTCGCGCTCATATATTGTAACAGTCTCGACTATATCCACTACTTCGTCCTGTCTTCCTGAAAAAGAAGACGAACCACCGGAGATAGGCTTAGATGGTAATAAATTCTGAGTCAGTATGGTAGTTGCCCTTTCTGCTTCAGATGCTTCGGCTGCTAATTTTAACAATATATATCCGTTTGACTTTTCATTAATTCTTGCTATTCTAAATCCCGCTTCGCTTGTTCCTTTGGGGGAGTCATTGGTAACTATTACCCCGTCTTGATGGAGAAGATAATAAAGTTGTTTTAAATGTTCTGTGCTGCTTCCACCCTCACCGTTTAATAAAGGCAGTTGACTTAATCCGCCCATGCTATAGATAATATCTACTGAGCCTTGGTTAAAATAAAGAGATAGTTGCATCGCTGCATCTAGGATAAAGGTAACATTTGGCGGCGCCTTGTTCCAGTTTGTAAAAGGTATATCGCTAAAACCAATAAATGTTACTGGAATATCTTTTAATTTCTCGGCCAGTTCAATCAACGCATCTGCGCCTGCGCAACCCCAGTCAAGCACGGTGATAGGCCTGTTGACTTCTTTCTGGTATTTACGGAGAAAAGAGGCTAAATCTACATTAAGAAGCTTGCTTATTCTCGATAACGAAGTATGCACCTCATCCCATGGCCGCTTTTGGGTTTTAATAACTCTAAGCTTCCCTGAATCAGGCATATGGGCAACTATAAATTCTTGTTCTTTTTGGTCTGACATAAGCAATTTAGCCTCGTCTTCGTCTAATCGGGTCTTAAGTATTGCGCCCCCGGTAAGCCTAAATCCATTAACACCTATTCCACTGCCGCTAATTAAAGCTTTTACCTCATCATCTGGCAGCATTATACGGTAATTGGCTTGAGCGACCTGTAGGACCTCAAGGCCATAATTTCTTAAAATTTCTTCCACAATATGCGCTTCAACCATCTCTCTAATATACATCGCCCTATTCCATATCACTGCCTGGCCATTCGGTTTAAGAACCAGGTGCAACCCTTGGGCAAAGCGCTGTAAAGTTCTTCCCTTATAATCTCCGTCCCAATAGTCACTGTATCTATAAGGTCCTCCCCAATAAGCAGGCGTACGCCAAAAAACTAACTCCGGAGAAAAACTACCCCCTGAATATGCAGGCATATTCCAGAAAATCCAATCAAAACGTTTATGAGATATGCGCGGCTTTAAATCTTCGGAGACGATGTTATCAGCTATTATTCCTTCTACGCTGAAGCCGCCGATCTGGGCAGTAAGCTGTGTATTTAGTATCTCAAGGGGGTTAATACCTATTGCATAAATAGTTTTTTTGCTCTTAAAAGATGCTACCCAGGCATCAATCCCTGAGCCAGGCCCTACCACAAGCACTTCTTCGTTCTCATTTATTGCAGCGCGATGAATATTTTTAAAATAATAGAAGTCATCATCCTGACTATATTGTCCGGGAGTAATAACCGTGGGAAAGATAGGTATAATAATCTGTTTTTTCTCAGAATCATAAGCCGGGATAACAGGATTATATAAATCTATCTCTTTGGCCTCCAGATTCCCAGCTGAGTCTATCGCAACATATGTATAAGGGCTTTTACGGTCGATGGGGTCTACTAATTTTGCCCATTTACTGCCAAAGGCCGCCTCTTTATAACGGCCCATTAATTCCAATTCATCCGCCCTTTGTCTTCTTAATAATTCCCAATTCTCTTTTGCGTGGGGACTTGCAGGCTGGCTAGCTTTAATATCAAAATAATACGGCCCCAGGTCAAAATACCTTAAACTTGCCTTTCCTAATATCCCTCTTACCTGGTCAGTTAAAACAGGAAATATCGCAATGGGGATTCCTTTATCATTATAAAGAACCTCAAATTCAAATTCCTCTAATTCTGATTGCGTATTAATCATTTCGTTGACAAGAAGGCCTATACCCTGGGACAAATTGGCGCGCTCTATTGCTTTATTGAGTTTGAACCTGCGTATCATCAAACCAAACGCCGTCTTTGTTTCTACACACTCAGCAAAGGCAGAGCTGGTAAAGCTATCAAAACCAAGGCTGGCAAAAATCTTTTTTAATATTTCTTCCTCTGGCTTTAAAAAATTAACCTGTGGCGCGACGGCTTCGGCTTGAGGCGTAATTGATCCTGCTGGTTCTGCATGTGACGAAGAAGAGGGGTTATGCACCAGTTGAATAACCTTCGACATCTGCTTATCCTGAGAGACTAAGGCCAGTATCTTTGCGTCAGTAAAGCTAGTCGAATGCCATGCTTCTCCAGAATTAACCCGCATAATCGTTGCTGCTATTCCACGCTCATCAAAGATGCGCTGTAATTCCGCTGTCTCAATACTCTGGATAGGCGCAATTAACATTTCATATGCCCGTTTACCATTACTGAAAAAACAGGAGAAAGTAGGATCAATATAAAGCGAAGGTTTCCCCGCCCAATAAACTACGATTACATGCTGCGGCCATACAGCAGTACTATACGAACTTACCCCTATATTAACAAACTGGATCCTGTATTCTCCTTCCGACGAGATAGGCACCTCATATCCTAACTCTTTAAACTTATTGTGTAATAAGAGTGAAAAAACTTCCACGCCATAAGAACAATCGATATTCTCCCAGCCATATACCTCTTCCATGGCCTGTAGAAAACCTTTACCTGTCTCTGTGTTAACCTGCATCTCCTCTATGAATTTAATTACCTGCGTCTCAAGTGAAACCCGGGAAACTGGTTCTGGTTGCTGTCCACTTTCAAAAGATAAGGCCTTTTGTAATCTATCTCTTCCTTCCTTTGAATTACCTGTAAGATTGGGCCTTAGATGCGTCTTATTTGGCAAGTCTATACCATAGCACGTACTTGTAACAGCGAATGTTACGAGTACAACTGCTGATATTATCTTTAACCAGGTTTTACTCTGCCAGTCTAACATCTAAACCTCTTTTAAGCTTTCTGTAAGTTGACACTTTAACAATGTAAGAGTGTCAACTTACATCCAGGGCATGTCTTTCTGGTGTATAGGCCTGCCATGGGAGAGAGGTCCTATTCATTAAGAGGCAATGCCCTAGATATATTGTTAGAACATAATAAAAAAGCCAGGTATTATTATTCATAATTACCTGGCTTATATTGTTTAATATTAAGGTTCCCATGGCTAATTTACTTTGTTTTAAATGCGTAATATTTATTTTACTATACTCATAATAGATTTATAAAGTACATAATAAGTATACATAATAAATAGGGGTTTGTCAAGCTCTGGTTTGTTTGGAAAAAAGGTAGAATTTATTCCGGGAATAGGGTAGGTTATTAATTCCTGAGGCTTGTGACAGGCGCTGGAAGCCTGCCGCCTCTTTTTATAAAATTTTTAGCAGAATATTTATTAACACTCATTACAGGCGCAATGCCCAACAGGCCTCCAAGCTTTACTAAATCCCCTGGCTTCTTCCCTGGTATAGGCAGAATTCTTACGCCTACTGTCTTATTATTTATAATACCTATGCTAAGTTCATCTGCGATTATCGCGTTTATAGTTTCTTCCGGGGTGTTTCCTGGTATTGCAACCATATCCAGGCCTACGGAGCAGACTGCTGTTAGCGCCTCTAATTTATCAAGGCTGAGGGATTTTCTTTTTACTGCCTCTACCATACCCAAGTCTTCGCTAACAGGTATAAATGTCCCGCTCAGGCCTCCTACGTTCGCGCTCGCCATCGCTCCGCCTTTTTTAACAGCGTCCATTAATAAAGCTATCGCCAATGTAGAACCGTGAGCCCCAATGCTTTCTATTCCAAACGCCTCTATAACATCTGCCACAGAGTCGCCTTTATTCGTAGTTGACGCCAGGGATATATCCACTACGCCGAACGGTATCTTAAGATTTTTCGCAAGCTCCCTCCCTATCAGCTCCCCCGCCCTTGTTATTTTAAAAACAGTCCGCTTTATGATCTCAGATAGCTCTGTCAGATCGCAGTCTTTATTTTTTTCAACAACGCTTCTTACAACGCCTGGGCCGCTTATGCCTATGTTTAAAGCAGCGTCTCCTTCTCCGACGCCGTGAAAAGCGCCTGCCATAAAAGGATTATCTTCAGGCGCATTTACAAAGACTACAAACCTTGCGCACCCTGAACCGTTTTTTGTCTTTTTGGCAATTTTCTTAAGCATAGCCCCCAACAGATTCACTGCATCTAAATTCATGCCGCTGACGTTTGAACCTACGTTCAAGAAAGAGCATACATGTTTTGTCTTTGAAAGAACATCCGGCAGAGTTTCTATTAATAATCTGTCTGAACGAGTAAGGCCTTTCTGGCACAGAGCACCAAAGCCCCCTATAAAATCAACGCCTGCATCCTTTGCTGCATTATCAAGGACTTTTGCCATTTCTAAAAATTTTTCCTTGCGCAGATGCGTCTCCATTATAAGGCTCACAGGAGTAACAGATATCCTCTTATTTACAATAGGAACGCCGTATTTCAGCTCTAATTTTTTAGCCTCTTTTATCAAAACTGACCCGTTTTTATAAATCTTGTCGTATACCTTTTTCTTAAAAGTTCTGAAATCAGAATCTACGCAGTCTTTTAAATTGATTCCTAGCGTAGTTGTCCTTATATCCAGGTTCTGGTAAAGGATCATTTTGGATGTTTCAAAAACCTCGTCTACTGTTATAGCCATATCATACCCTGTGCATCATTTTAAAGATGTTTTCGTGCTGTAATTGAATCTTAAGGCCCATCTTTTTGCCTATATTCTCAAGGCTTGAGTTTAATCTCTTGATGGGACATCTGCATCCGCTTATATCCACAAGCATTGTCATGACAAAAAGCCCTTCCATGATTTTTTGATTTATATCCTCTATATTAATATTATTTTTGTACAAAAGGTCTGATACCTTAGCTACAATGCCCCGCTTATCTTTTCCGATCACAGTTATAAAAGATAATTCTTTTTTCATAATAGCCTTCCTTATGTTTTAAACATAATTTCATTCATATCACTGCTCTACCTTCGCAGCTATATTAAGATTTCTTATGCCTATCTCATTGAGATCGTCAAGTATGGCTACAATATTTTTGAACCTGACCATCTTGTCTGAAAAAAGGATCACTTCCAGGTCAGGGTTGTCCTTGCGCGCCATCTTGACCTTGGATATCAGATCTTTTCTTGTAACAAGCTTATCGTCAATATATATGATGTTATTATCACTGATAGTAATATTTATCTGCCTGGTATTCGTGAAAGGTTTTCCGCTCGCAGCCTCGGGAAGGTTAATCTTTATGCTGGATTGGAGGATCAAGGGTGTGGTTATCATAAAGATTACCAATAATGTAAGAGCTACATCTGTAAGAGGGGCTATATTTATCTCTGCTACTATTTTAGGCCTCAATGATCTTCTATTCATTTTTGCTTTCCGGAGATTATATCTAATATTTCAGAGGCGCATAATTCCATGTCTATTATAAAGTTATCTATGCTTTTCACAAAATAATTATAGAAAATAACTGCGGGCACAGCAATGCATAATCCAGCAATAGTAGTAATCAATGCCTCTGATACTCCGTTTATAACAACGCTTATGCCACCTGCGCCTGTCGCAGAAATATTATGAAATGCCTTCATTATCCCAAGCACTGTACCGAAAAGCCCTATGTAAACAGCAATACTTCCTATTGTCCCTACTATGGCGGTGAAACGGCTTAACATGTTTGTTTCTATGACAATACTTCTCTCCATATTGCTTGATATTTCTTTTTCTCCTCGGCCGTAAGCGGTAAGGCCAGCGCATACAACATTAGCGAATGGGGTATTTGTGTCCTTGCATATACCAATGCACATAGACATGGCATGTCTCGGATTATCGCGATCTAACTGGTTTCTTATATCCATCATAAAATCTTCTCTTTTAACCCTGGATCGCCTGTAGTAATACAGAATCCTTTCTATGGTAATAGCTACGGATAATATAGAGCAGGGGATAAGCACATACATCGTAATCCCGCCTTTGCTGATTAACTGAAATATCCCCATCTAATCACCCTCCTATCTTTTCTTTTAAAAGGGAAAGATATACGATATGCTGCTTTTCCTCTTCAATAAGTTTTTTTATTACCTCTTTTCTTGCGTCAACAGTATAATTTATAATCTCGTTAAAAAATATAATTGAATCTTTCTCAAACGCTATTCCATATGAGATAGCGTCCAAAGGCGTCTTCACATTAGAGCTGAACTTACCAGGAGAAACATCGTTGTAAAGCTTATCATCTAGAAGCGCCTGTATATAAGCGCTCATCTCGCCTTCGTATATCTCTGTCTCTTTCGGCTCTTTCACGGAATCCCTTATCTCGGAAAATTTTTTTATATGTTCTTCTTCCCAGTTTTTCAATTTTAAAAAAAGGACTTTCATATCTTCATCTTTGAAATACTCCGAAATCATCGCATAGAAATCTTTTCTTTTCTTCTCTTTCTCTATTCCCATTTCAACTATTTCCGATATGCTGAATACATTCATGGCTATCCCCTTTTTTATATAAGCATCTTACAGGATATTCCGTATCTTTTCAATCAATAAAAAGCAGCCCTGCCATAGAGACAGAGCTGCTTTTTTAAATCTCATACAAGTTAGCTTTTTTTACTTAACCTTTATTACTGAAACAGGGCTTTCGTTCACTTTTGCGCTAAATGTATTAGTAGACACAGCTGTACCGTCGCTAACCTTCAGCGTTACAGTATAGTTTCCTGATTTATTATATGTATGCTTTACCTTGGCGCCTTCAGCTGTCTCTCCATCCCCAAAATCCCAGGCATAGGTCAAATCATCTCCATCAGCATCTTTTGAGAACGATGCATCAAATATGTTCTCTGTGCCTATGCAGCATACCAGATTTGGGCCTGCGTCCGCAACCGGAGGAGTATTGACAATAACTTCTACAGCCTTCGTATCGCTGGAACATGAAGAACCGCGGCCATCGTTAACAGTAACCTTGGCTTCGTATCTCCCGCCTTCCTGATATATATAAGTCTCTCTGACGCCACCTGTCTTAGTCGTGCCGTTTCCAAAATCCCAGGCATATTTAAGAGGGTCTCCGTCACTATCGCTGGAACCCGAGGCGTCAAGAATAACCTGTTTTCCAACAGAAGTCTTCTGGATATCTGCCAAAACCGCCACAGGATTTGTGTTTACCATGACAACTGCTATATCTTCTGCTGTTGAACAATCAGTGTTTTTACCGTCGTCGATAATAAGCTTCACCTGATACTTACCGCCTGTCTTATATGCATGGGTAGTATTAATGCCTTCGCCTTTATTGCCGTCTCCAAAATCCCATCTGTAGGCAGCATTGCTTCCTTCTGTCTGGGAACCAGAGCCGTCAAAAGACACTACTTCTCCTACGCAAGCTTGCTGATCAACGCCTGCATCAGCTATAGGCCTCTTATTAAGTTTTACATTCACACTAGAAGTAGCTATTGAACAAGCTGACTCAGCTCCGTCATCCACAGTTACCTTGGCTGTATATGATCCGCCTTTGGTATAAGTATGAGTCACGCTTTTTCCTGTTGCAGTACTACCGTCTCCAAAATCCCATGTATATTTTAAAGTATCTCCGTCAGAGTCTTTGCCGTCAGCATTAAAACTGACCTTGTAATCCTGGGACATAGACAGACATTTTTCAATATCGCTTCCTGCGCTCACTATGGGCGCAGAATTAATTATAATAGTTTTCTCCTGCGATGTAACGCTGCAGGCTGTGCCTGCATTATCATCCACAGTAAGCCTTATTTTGTATTTCCCGCCTGATTTATACACCTTGGAAACCTTTACGCCTGTCGCGCTGGTTCCATCCCCAAAATCCCATTTATAAGTCAATTGGTCTTCGGTATCATCAGTTGTCGCGCCGGCATCAAGCTCTATTTCCCCGTTTACGCAGATCTTCGCAGGCGAACTGAAATTAACTACAGGCGCTGTATTTACCTTTACCACCTGAGAAGTAGACGAAGTATCGCATTTCATGCCGGAATTATCCTTTACAGTAAGCATTACCTTATATTCACCTGCCTTTTCATAAACATGGGTCACGATAGGTTTGTCGCTTGTAGTGCCATCCCCGAAATCCCACATATATGTGAGTTCTTCATTATTTGGATCGTAAGACTGAGTTGCATCAAATGTAAATTTATTGCAAACCCCTGGTTCTTTTTTCCCTTCTTTTACTTTAGGCCCTGCCACTGGCTTGGAGGCCGCAACTGCTATGCGAGGGGCATTTGCGCTCCTGAAATAAATAGGCAGATTATTGCCATTTTCGTCTTTAACTCTAAGGACGGCATTTGCATATTTCTGAGTGCCTTTAGTAAGCACATAATCCACTCTCTCTGCCTGCCTAGAATTTACAGGTACCTTTGTCTGGACCCATTTATCGCTACCTGAGGTAACTATGGAATATCTGGTATTTTGATCAGGCACATAAAGTTCTGCGGTACCGCCATCCAGGTCAAAATCATAATTCTCAACCAGTATGTCTGCCGTATTCTCCGGAACACCGGCATAAAAATACATCTTGTCGCCTTCCTGATCCAACAATCTTATATTCAACTGATATCCAAAAACCTCCGCATTATCAGGAGATACCTTTACATAGAAAAGGTTTTCATCCTGGCCCTCAATGCCTCTTACTGCCAGTTTAAACCTGTAAGAATTTCCTACTTTTTTACCGCTTGTTACTGGATATGGCCCGAACTGAAGGTAATTTCTGTCAAGTTTTGCATCCTCTCCTACTTTCTGAGTATTGAGCTCTTTGTCATCCGCGCCGTAGACTGTATATTCTGTAATTGTATTCCACTTTTCCTGGGTTATCGTTTTCATATCTCTGAATCCGCCTGTATCAGGGTCATATACAGCAATCATTACTTCACCGGAACTGGACTCAGGCACATCCACGTACAAATCCATTGAGTGAGCATCCCCTGCCCCGAGATCAGGATCCCCTTCTGGCCCGAATACGTAAAAATATTTGGCCCTGGAATTATCCTGAGGCACATTGTAAGCATGCGCATCCATTGGTAGAACCAGCGCCAGTATAAAAAACGCAACTGCAAGCACCACAAACACATTTAAATACCTTGCTTTCATAATTCCTCCTTTTTTAACGCCTGTTTTATTTTATCAGGTATGGCCTGAGGTTTTAAAGCTTCATTGACGCAGGCCCACACTGCCCTGGCCTTTACAAGCACGATTTCCCCTCTTTTTATTTCCTCTAAAAAATGGACCGAAGAAAAACCTATCTTTTCTATACTCGTGAAGATACGGATCACATCTCCGTACCTGGCAGGCGATTTATAATCAATATCTACATGAACAACCGCAAATAACACGCCCTGCTTAGCGGATTCCGGCAGACTAACGCCCTTTTTGAGACAGAATTCAAAGCGCGCTTCCTCAAGATAGTTGAGGTAATTAGCATAATACATCACGCCGCCTGCGTCTGTATCATGGTAATAGATTTTCTTTTCTATGTAATGGTCTTCCATAATCTAATTTAAGAATTATCCACAAATACAAAATATATTACTATTATTGAAATCATAACCAGAGACGCTACCTTTAATATAAATGGGTCAAACCCCCCTACTGCATATCCATGGACTGTAAACATATCTATGAGCGGCTTTTCAAGCCACGTAGTAGCCAATAAAATAGAGGCTATGCTTATGCAAAAGAAAAATGCCTTGCCTCGGTTCCAACTTCTGCCTATCCACAGTATCAGATACAAAACCATAAAAAATACCCAGAACAATGGATTGTTGTAATAAAAGTGAAAGCTTTGAATGCTTTTAATATAAGGCAGGAAAACTGTTTTTAATGACCCTATATATAAAACTATATCCATGATATTGATAAATTCTACAGCATCTGGGGTTTTAATGCAATTAAAAAATCATCATTAGATTCAATGGCTATTGTTTCTTCTGATAAGAATGCGGGCTATTCTCTCTTCAATTTTAGGATGTAACAAGACTATCAAAAGGCCTCCTATAATATTGCCGATAGTCACAGGGATCAGATTATTAAAAATAGTAAAGAATCTGGATATAAATTCACCTTTTGCCATAAGGCTTGCGGGCAGAAAATACATATTAGCCACTGAATGCTCGTAACCTGAAGCGACAAAAGTCATGATTGGAAAATAAATTCCCAAGATCTTGCCTTCAAGAGTTTTGGAACCAATGCACATAATCACTGCCAGACAGACAAGCATATTACATAATATCCCTCTAGAGAGCGCTTCCATGAAGCCTAATTGCAGTTTTGCTTCGGCAATTTTAACTGCCGCGGTTCCTATCGACGTCAAGCCGCCAGCATTAACAAGAAGGCCGGAGCTGAATACTAGCCAGGCTATAATCACTGACCCCAATAAATTGCCGAAATAAACAACCAGCCAATTGCGAAGAACCCTGCCAAATGAATATTTTTGATATATAAGCCCTATTGTCATGAGTATATTCCCGGTAAAAAGTTCTGAGCCAAGGATTAGCACCAACATGAGCCCGACACTAAAGACACTCCCTGCTAGAAATTTAGCCAGGCCCGCGTCCAGCGTGCCTCCGCTCAAGACACTAGTCGCAACGCTGGCTCCGAACGCAATATACATCCCAGCCAAAATTCCAAAGATAAATAACTCAAATATAGTTTCGCTTGCTTTCTTTTCTCCAATATCGCTTATGGCCTTTGACATCTCCAAAGGGCTCAAAAAAAGCTTGTTCATATCCCTCCCTATAGTTAACCTGCTATATTGTAATTATAACGTCTCAAGCTAAAATGTACAACAGAAAATGAGATATATTATTTTAGTGATCAGATAACGCTAAGGGGCTTTTGCCAGCCCTGGCAGGCCTGAGAAAAGCCTCGCCGATTCGAGCGGGCACGGTGTCCCGTTAAGCAGGCCGGGGCCATTCGGCACTGAAATAATTTTAGCGGTCCGCTACGGTTTACAGCTCGCAACTCTCTCGACTATCGCTTTGTCAACCGACCGAAGCTCGCTGTAAATC
>JAHJQM010000059.1 GCA_018819285.1 Candidatus Omnitrophota bacterium | reverse complement strand
CCGAACGGCGAGTTGCGCGGAGCGCCTCGCCCGATTAGTCCGACCGCGCGCTGATTCGCGCGGCCGAACAAATCGTTCGAGCGCATTCGCCCTCGGACTTGGCGAATAAACTCGCCAGCCCGATTGCGAACCGCTCAACTCGCCGTTAGGGAAAAATAAAATGAAAGAACAATCCCCATGCTAAAACTAATGATAAGACACACAGCAAAATTTCTCTCGTCCTTGCTGAATAATATACTCGCAACACTTGTTGGCTCTTTCTCATCTTAAGTGGGTAGCCCCACCTTACTGTAGTCCAGTTTTCCTGTAAGCATATAGATCATGGTTTTAAGGTTCTTAAAGGTTCTGTAGCCTCTCGCCTTTGCCTTGGCCGCCTGAACGAGACTGTTGAGTCCTTCCAGAATCCCGTTATTGATCCTGCTTTTGTACCAGCGCAGCACGCCGGACCAATGACGCTTTATCGTTTTGGCCGCTTCTTTGATCTCTTCAATACGGCTATGGGTGGCCCAGAAATACCACTTCTTTAAGGCCCTCTCGAACCCTTCCTGTGTCTCCTCTTTGTAGATTTCCTGGAAGTTCTCACGAATATGATAGGCTTTCACAGTTTTCAGGTTGATTCTGGGCATGGATTCTATAGTCTTCAGCGCTTTGAGTTGGGATTCGGTAAGGTTCTCCCGGTTCTTCAGGAAGAGATATTTCTGTCCCCGTAGGAGGTACTGCTCTTTTACCTCGGCTTTTCGAACGTTATCAACAGCAGCATTGATGATCTTCATGATGTGGTATTTGTCGAAGGTGATTGCGGCATTTGGCAGATTCTCCTCTGCTCCCTTAATAAAAGCAGGGGACATGTCGATGGAAACATCCGTGATGGCCTGAGGATCGCCATGATGCTCCTTGAAGTCTTTGACAAATACAGTCATTGTCTCCGAGCCTTTGCCTTCCGCGACAAAGATCGTTCGCTTTTTCGTCAAATCAACAAAGAGAGAGACATAATCATGACCTTTTGCTTTTGACGTTTCGTCTACCCCTATCTGTTTCACGCCGGAGTAATCTTCCTGTTGACGGGCTGCCTCGGTATAGTACTGCATCATCCTCCAGAGCTTGTTATCATCCACCTTGATGATCTTAGACACCTTATTGACCGGCATCTCGCGTACCAGGGTCATGGCGAAGGACTCAAAGAGGAAGGTGAAGTCCGCTCCATCCCGCGCCCATGGCACATCGATCTGAAGTATGCCGTCATCGGGGCAGTCAGTCCTCGGAACCCTTACAACCAGGTAACAGGCATATTGGAAAAAGTTGAGATGCCTCCATTCTTTCTCTGTGGTGTCGTAAGCCTTCACCTCTTTCCCGCATGCAGGACAAGAGAAAACACTTCCTCTGGGAAAATCGACAAAAACCTTGATAACTCCCTCGCCTTCATGAAACTCTATCTTCTTAATCTTCCATGGCGATTCCAGCTTCAGCGCTCTTGTAAACAGTGACTCCAAAACTTCCATCAAAAAGACCTCCTCTTTTTTCCCACAGTCTACCTTACCCACTCAGTTTGAGAAAGAGCCACCTTTATTGGGCTTCCCTTAAAAATAAGAAACGGTACGGGGTCACCCCTCCGGCCGGTGGCCATACTTGAAGAATAAAAAGATGCTCCATGTCAAAAGGGCCTAACTGATTATAAAGGAGACGCTGAATGGACAAGTTGGCGCGAACCGATGAAATGAAAACCAGGATAGATGGTTTCAGACCCCTTAGCCATCACATGTTGAGGCAGATTAAGGAATATTTAAGAATCGGGTTTACCTATGCCAGCAATGCGCTGGAAGGAAATTCCCTTACTGAGACGGAAACGAAAATTGTCATCGAGGATGGAATCACCATCGGAGGGGAGCCCCTCCGTGATCATTACGAGGCTATAGGTCACAGCGAAGCATATGATCTTCTTTTGAACACAGCAAAGCAAAAAGAGATCACAGAAAATCAGATCAAGGAACTGCACCGGGTTTTCTTCTACCGGATAGATGCCAAGCAGGCCGGGAAATATCGTCGGCAAAAGGTTCTAATTTCAGGCACGGACTTCATCCCGCCGGCGCCAGACTTGATCCCGGGTTTGATGACTAATTTTGTTGGAAGGATACCGGAGCTCCGGTCGACACGTCACCCAATTGAATTTGCCGCAATCCTGCACAAGGAGCTCGTGACCATCCATCCATTTTTTGACGGCAACGGGAGGGTTGGGCAGGACTAAGTCATTCATAAAGACAAGTAATTGTCTTGATTGAAGAATGAAATAGTTCTGGTTTTTCCTTT
>JAHJQM010000051.1 GCA_018819285.1 Candidatus Omnitrophota bacterium | reverse complement strand
GGAAAAATTATTAGGGTCTGGAGAATAAAAATCCTAACTTTACAATTCGTGCCAGGCACAAATTGTAAAGTTAGGATGAGATTACAGAAGGAGGGGTTAAGAAAATGAAAAAGGTAGGCATATTAACCGGAGGCGGCGATTGTCCTGGATTAAACCCTGTAATAAGGGCTGTTGTGAAGTATGCAATTCAGGAAGATTATAAAGTAGTAGGAATAAAAAACGGCTGGAAAGGCCTTATTGAAAATGATACAGTTGAATTAAACCTTCAATCAGTTTCAGGGATATTGCCAAAGGGCGGGACTATACTCGGCACATCCAGAACTAACCCCTATAAAAAAGAAAACGACATAAAAAAGGTAAAAGAGAACTTTAAAAATATCGGGCTTGAGGCCTTGATAGCGGTTGGAGGAGAGGATACGCTGGGTGTTGCGAATAAATTACATAAAGACGGCTTCAATGTGGTTGGTGCGCCTAAGACAATAGACAATGATTTAAGTTGTACTGATGTTACATTTGGGTTTGACACTGCTATAAATATAGCAACAGAAGCAATTGACAGGCTTCACACAACCGCGGAATCGCATCATAGGATAATGGTGGTTGAGGTAATGGGAAGGCATGCCGGATGGATAGCCCTTGAATCAGGGCTTGCAGGCGGAGCAGATGTCATTCTTATACCAGAGGTACCTGTGGATATTGACGAAGTTTGCGGTATTATAAAAAAAAGACACCAAAGAGGAAAAAATTTCAGCATAGTAATTGTAGCTGAAGGCGCCCAGTTTAAAGAAGGCACTATGGTTACCCAGGAAGAAAAACTTGATGCATTCGGTCATGTAAGACTGGGTGGTATAGGCCAGAGAATCGGAGACGAGATAGAGAAAAGAACAGGATATGAAACCAGGGTTACAGTATTGGGGTATATACAGAGAGGCGGAACTCCGACAGCATTTGACAGAGTCTTAGGCACAAGGTTCGGCATAAAGGCAATGGAACTGGTGTTGAAAAAAGATTATGGGAAGATGGCAAGTTTACAGGGAAATAAAATAGTTGCAGTGCCGCTTGAGGCAGCTGTCAGTGAATTGAAAACCGTTGATATGGAATTTTACAACATTGCTAAGATATTTTTTGGCTAAGGAATTTATATGAAAAGAAAGATAGAAAAATTGCTAAAAGAAAGTATTGATGTAAAGAAGAAAGTGCTTGAAAATAAAGTCAAAGAGATTGAAAAACTCGCAAGCGCGATGTTAGAGACAATAAAAACAGGCCATAAGATTTTATTGTTCGGAAATGGCGGCAGCGCTACTGACAGCATGCATATAGCAGCAGAACTTGTTGGCAGGTTCAAAAAGGAAAGAAAAGCGCTCCCAGCAATAGCGCTTACCGCTAACATCTCTACCATTACTGCGCTTGGAAATGATTATAATTTTGAATATATTTTTGAGAGGCAGCTAGAGGCTTTCGGCAATAGAGGCGATATGGCAATAGGCATATCTACAAGCGGCAGTTCAAAGAATGTGGTGGCTGGCATTTTAAAAGCGTCAAAAATGGGTCTTAAAACAGCTGCCCTTACAGGAAATAAAATCGGAAAGCTTTGTAAGATAGCAGATATATGCATAAGAGTCCCCTCTAGCAATACTCCCAGGATACAGGAAGCTCATATCGCAATAGGCCATATTGTATGCGAGCTAATAGAAGATGCTTTCTAAAAAAATAAAAACCCTTTCCCGTGCAGTAAGCGCTATAAAAAGGCTGAAACACGAAAATAGAAAGGTTGTGTTCACGAATGGCTGCTTTGATATCCTGCACGCAGGCCATGTGAGCTATCTTTCAAAGGCAAAATCTTTAGGCGATATATTGGTTATAGGCCTAAATAGCGATGGTTCAGTGAAAAAGATAAAAGGAAAATCAAGGCCTATTATATCGCAAAAAAATAGGGCGATTTTACTTGCCGCATTGGAGGCAGTAGATTTTGTAGTGATATTCAATGAACTGACTCCTCTGAAACTTATAAAAGCAATAAGACCTGACGTGCTTGTTAAAGGCGGGGACTGGAAAAAAGAAAATATAGTAGGCTCGGATTTTGTAGAATCATACGGCGGAAAGGTCAAAAGCCTTGTGTATATAAAAGGTCTTTCAACTCGGGATATTATAAGTAAAATTAAAGGTCTTTGCTCTGCCCAGGCAGCGGGTTAAGAGGCCTCTTTGACACGAGCGGGCACGGTGTTTCCCAAGCTCTGGCAGGTTTTCGAAAAGACGCTCAGCCGCCCCAGCGTGGCGGCCTTCGCTCCACGCCGATTCTCGCTCGTCCGATACATTAAAGCTCTCGGCGGACACCATGCCCGCTCGAATCGGCGAGGCTTTTCTCAAAACCTGCCAGAGCTTGGGAAACGAGCGAGGGTCAAAGTGGAGCAAAATTTTCACGCTGGGAAAATTTTGCGTCCTCGAAACCCGCTGCCTGGGCAGAGCAGGTATATTATTATGGTTTATTCGAATAAACTTTTACAAATTATAGACGCTAACTTAAACAGGGCGCGCGAAGGATTAAGAGTTTGCGAAGATATAGCCAGGTTTAGCTTACAGAATAAAGGCGCCACGAAATCTCTTAAAGCAATAAGACATGGCGCAACCAATCTAGTGCTAAGATCGAAAAAAATATCTTTAGCCAAACTTTTATCCGAAAGGGATATAGCCAGCGATAAAACAAAATTTATAGATTTCACTCCACGATCCGGCGCAAATATTTCTGACATATTTATGTCTAATATAGAGCGCGTTAAAGAGTCTTTGAGAGTTCTTGAGGAGTGCTTTAAGATAATAGATGAAAAGATAAGCCGGGGATACAGAAAGCTCAGATTCAACACCTATGATATTGAAAAAAACATAGTTAAGCAAAAGACTGTGAATCAAAGTTGACACTTCTGACAATGTCAGAAGTGTCAACTTTGGCTGAAAAGAGTTTAAATGACCCAAGTAGAATTTGCAAAATTAAATAAAATCTCGCCTGAGATGCGCCACGTTTCAAAAAATGAAGGCATGTCACTGGAATTATTAATCGCCCGTATAAAAGAAGGTAAAATTACTCTCATAAAAAATTCCAAAAGAAAAATAAAACCCTGCGCGGTAGGAGAAGGATTGCGCGTAAAAGTAAATGCTAATATAGGCACATCTAAGAATAGCTCTAATATTAATAAAGAGCTCAGAAAGATGGCTGTTGCAATAAAATATGGCGCAGATACTGTAATGGACCTGAGCACAGGAGGGGATATAAAAAAGATACGCAAAATAATTTTAAAGAACGCAGTTGTTCCTGTAGGTACTGTCCCAATATACGAGATAGCCATTATGGCGGCAAAAAAAAGAGGGCATATCTCTCGCATAAAAGCTCAGGATATTCTTGAAATCCTTGAAACCCAGGCGTCAGATGGCGTAGATTTTTTTACGGTTCACTGCGGCATAACGCAAAGCGTTATAGAAAGGCTTAGAAAACAAAAACGGCTTATAAATATAGTTTCAAGGGGAGGTTCTTTTCTGGCAGAATGGATGATTGTGAATAAAAAAGAGAACCCTTTTTATGAATATTTTGACGACATACTTAGGATTGCAAAGAAATATGACGTGACGCTTAGTCTGGGGGATGGTTTAAGGCCTGGTTCTTTGGTGGATGCCACTGACAGGCCTCAGATACAGGAACTTATTATGCTAGGAGAACTTGCCGCCATGGCTAGAAAGAACAATGTCCAGGTTATAATAGAAGGCCCAGGCCACGTGCCATTGGACCAAATAGAAACAAACGTGATTCTAGAGAAAAGGTTATGCAACAATGCGCCTTTTTATGTCCTTGGGCCGCTCGTAACAGACGTGGCCCCAGGATATGACCATATAACAGGGGCTATAGGAGGCGCTTTGGCTGCTTTTTACGGCGCAGACTTCTTGTGCTATGTAACACCCTCGGAACATCTAAGGATACCTGACGAAGAAGATGTTAAAAATGGCGTCATAGCTTCCAGAATAGCAGGGCATGCAGCTGATATAGCCAGAAAAATACCAGGCGCTTTAAACTGGGATAGGGCTATATCAGAACTAAGGGTAAAGAGAGACTGGAAAGGTCAGATTAAAAAATCCATAGACCCTGTTAGAGCTCAAAAATTAAGAAAATTTTCTATATCTGTAGATAAGGATTTCTGTACAATGTGCAGTGATTATTGTTCCATGAAAATCATGGAGCAATATTTTAAATAAGCCCGGTATATTACAAAGCAAGTTATACTTGTTTTGTAATATTAGAGGTGCTAAACATTATGAAAGAGATACTTGTTATAGGTTCCGTGGCGCTTGATACAATTGCGTCTCCTTTTGGATATTCAAAGGAAATACTGGGCGGATCTGCAACATATTTTTCAATAAGCGCAAGTTTTTTCGTGCCTGTAAATCTAGTTGCTACAGTAGGCGTGGACTTTCCTGAAGGACACAAAAAAACCATAAGATCTTTCGGCGTAGATCTAGAGGGGCTTGAGACAAAGGAAGGCAAGACTTTTCGCTGGGAAGGGTCTTATGTTAAAGATATGAATTGCGCAGAAACTATTGAAACGCAGTTAAATGTATTTGCGGAGTTTAAGCCATGCCTCCCGAAAGGATACGAAAATAGCAAATACATATTTCTCGCAAATATAGATCCTGATCTGCAGATATTCATACTTAAAAGATTTGCCGGAAAAAGATTTATAGGCTGCGATTCCATGAACCACTGGATTAAAAATAAAAACAGGTCTCTTAAGAATATGATAAAGAGAACCTCCATAATATTTCTGAATGACTTGGAGGCAAAGATGCTTTCAGGAGAATCAAATATACTGAAAGCAGGCAAATATCTTCTTTCTTTGGGGCCTCGGTTTGCAGTTGTTAAAAGAGGCGAATATGGGGCTATACTCTTTTCTAAAAATTTTGTATTTATGGCTCCTGCTTATCTATTGGAAGAGGTTAAAGATCCGACAGGCGCAGGAGATACGTTTGCAGGCGGGTTTATGGGCTATCTGGCAAAGACAGATAAAATAAACGAGAAGAATATGAAAAATGCGCTTTTATGGGGAAGCGTAATGGCTTCTTTTACGGTGCAGGATTTTAGCATAAATAGATTTTTAAAAATTAGTCGAAAGGATATAGAGGTAAGGTATAAAAAGTTTAGACAATTAATATCTATATAAGTTGACACTCTAACAATGTTAGAGTGTCAACTATGCTTGCATGGATAGCTTTAGCTTACTGCGGGTGTAGTTCAATGGTAGAACACGAGCTTCCCAAGCTCGCAGCGTGGGTTCGATTCCCATCACCCGCTCCAAGAAAGTTGAAATGGGAATCGAATGGAGCTTTGCGCCGAACGAAGTGAGGAAAAGTCCGCCAAGAATATTGGCGGACGACAGCAAAGCGGGTGGCCGACTTCGCCTGAAAGGCGAAGCGCCGATTCCCATCACCCGCTCCAAAAATTTATGCCAGATGACAGACAAGAAATACTAAATACGCTTATATACAGGATAAATTCCTTTAGCGACGGATACAGGCAGAATATAGCAATATTCGGAGACCCGTGCATAGGGAAAACAACTCTTATAAAGAATCTTTTTTCTTCAGAAGCGCTAAAAAAAGACAACGTAATACCTGTATATCTGGAAATAAAAATAGAGCCTTTTGAATTTTGCGCGAAAAGACTCATAAGATCCATACTATCGCAGGTTGTAAAATCAGACCCTCTTCTTACAGCTCCTCAGGATGCAGTCATTCTATTAGAGGATCTGGCGAGAGATTATCCTAAGACTGCCCAGACATGTATAAGGGTTCTTCAAGATATAGAAAGATCTAAATTAGACGAGGCGTTTTTATTTATGATGGATATCCCCAGCGTACTGTCTGAGGAAACCAAAAAACGCTGCGTGCTTATACTTGATGAATTCCACAACCTGGATAATTTTATGCTCAAGAATCCATTCGGCACAATTGCAAAAAAGATAATGATACAAAAAGAAACAATGTACGTGTTGATAAGTTCCATGACTACCTTGTCTCTTCGCCTGGTTAATGAAAAACTAGCTCTTTTATTCGGCAACTTTGAGAAATTTTTCTTAAAACCGCTTGATATGGCTAGCGGCAGGGTGTTTCTGCAAAATAGCATAAAGGGCGTTACGCTGCCCCAGATGTATCTGGATTTTATATCTTCGTTTACAGGCTCTAGGCCTTTTTACATGCAGGCAATATCCGACGAAATAGAAAGAGCTGTGTTTTCCAGAAGGATAGCGCCTGAAAATCACTCAAACCTCATAGAGCACTCTTTCATGGAGGCGCTCTTCAGAAAAAATGGTATTTTAAACCAGTATTTTTACAATCTTCTTTTTAAGATTTCAGAAGGCAAAATATTATCAAAGTCCATATCAGTCCTTATAGCGCTTTCTTCAGAAAATAAAAAACAAAATGATATCACAAAGGCCGCTAGGTTACAATCAGGCGAGGTTTCCAAGATATTGAACAGCATGATTGAGCTGGATATTATTATGCGCAACGGAGCCTTTTACAGATTTAACGATAGGTTATTTAGATTCTGGCTTAAATCTGTATACATGAAAAGGATTTTGTCTTTCAGCCTTGACGAGCGCATAGAAGAGTCAGCTTTTAGAAGGGATGTATCCTCTAGATTTAATATCTTTAGTCAGGAGTTTGAGAAAGAGCTTTCTTCCAGGATTGTGGAACTCTTTAAACTATTCAAAAATGATATAATACAATTGAACGGTAAAAGACATAAGTTTATAGCCTTTACAAACGTGGAAAAATTTGAGAATCAGGATAAAAATCAAGCCGCTATACTGGCCACTAGCGGCAGTCAAAAATGGCTGTGCACGATTAAAAAAGAAAATATAACAGAAAATGACATGCTGGATATAATAAAAAATAGCCAAGGGCAGAAGAAAAACAACAGGATCAGCCGGAATATAGTAGTGGCTTTTTCAGGCGTAAACGAGAATGCGTACCTTATGGCAAAGGAAGCTAAATTCTGGACGTGGAGCCTGGAAGACTTGAATGTGCTGATGGATTTATACGGTAAACCGCATTTATCAAGTTAATAATTCAGAGGTTACTATACATTGAAGATCGGAGTATTATCAGATACGCATTTATCTTCGGACAATTGCAAGTTGCCTGAAAAACTAATCAGCGGCCTAGAAGGGTGCAGCCTTATAATACACGCCGGAGATCTGGTGGATATATGCGTATTGGATTCGTTGAAAGAGATATCAAAGGTAGAAGCTGTATGTGGCAATATGGACAGCTATAACGTTAAATCTGAATTGGAAGATAAAAAAATTCTTAACATACAGGGAAAAAAGATATGCGTAATGCATGGGTACGGCCATCCAGGCAAGCTAGTTGATATCTTGAAAGATGAGTTCTTTTCAGAAAAACCAGATATAATAATATTCGGACATTCTCATGTGCCGAAAAATGAGTATATAAACGGCACACTTTTCTTTAATCCTGGAAGCGTAACCGACGCTGTATTTGCGCCATACCGCTCCTACGGTATCATAGAGATTGATAAAGGAGAAATAAAAGCCTATATCCATAAATTAATTCCTTAACCAATTTGCCCCTACTGCTTCGTGAAACGAAACAGTAGGGGCAAATTCAGAGGTGAGTAGTGCATCTGAATATATTATGGGCGCCATGGCGCAATAAATTTGTTACTATCAGAAAAATAAAAGGATGCATATTTTGCATCAAAGGCCAAAAAGATAAAGATAGTTTTATTATTAAGAAATCCATATATTCATTTGCCATGCTGAACATATACCCGTACAATAACGGTCACATCATGGTGTCGCCTTTCAGGCATGTAAAGGATTTAAAAGGGTTGAATGATGCAGAGCTTTTGGATATAATAAAACTTACAAGAGATATGCAGGTTTTGCTTGAAAAAAAGCTGAAACCGCATGGTTTTAATATAGGGATAAATACTGGCAAGGTGGCAGGCGCAGGATATAAAGATCACCTGCATATACATATAGTTCCCAGATGGAAAGGCGATTCTAATTTTATGCCTGTTATTGCGGATACAAAAGTAATGCCGCAATCGTTAGAAGAGTTATATGAACTTCTTTCTTAAAAAAGGTAATTATGCTTACACGTAAAGATATAGAAAACAGAGAATCGGATTTACTGGCTCCTTATGCAATGCATGGTAAGGATACAAAAGGCAGGAAATATTTGGAAACAGAGCCTAAATACAGATCTGTGTATCAAAGAGACAGGGATAGAATCATACATAGCACTGCTTTTAGAAAATTGGAGTATAAAACTCAAGTCTTCGTAAATCACGAAGGTGATTATTACAGAACAAGACTTACTCATACAATGGAAGTAAGTCAGATTGCCAGGTCTATTGCAAGGGTAATGTCTTTAAACGAAGATCTGGTAGAGGCAATAGCGCTTTCTCATGATATAGGACATCCTCCTTTTGGCCACGCAGGAGAAGAAAGCTTGAGGATGCTAATGAAAGATAATGGCGGATTTGACCACAATCTCCAGGGATTGAGAGTTGTGGAAGAATTGGAGCAGAGATATCCTGATTTTCCAGGATTAAATCTTACATGGGAAGTCAGAGAAGGTATCAACAAGCACACCACCATGTTTGACATGGCAAAGCAGTTGAAAGAATTTGAACCTGGTTCTTCGCCCACAATGGAGACTCAAGTTGTGGATGTGGCAGACGAAATTGCTTATGATAACCACGATATAGATGATGGATTGACTTCAGGCCTTATAGAAGAAAAAGGCCTTCTTGAGTTAAGACTTTGGAAAGACGCTGCGAGATTTGTAAAAAAAGGAAGAAAACCTTTGCCTGATAAAATAAGAAAACACCAGATCGTACGGAGACTGATAGATGTCCAAATAGAAGACCTTCTGCGTGCATCCGAAAAAAATATCAAGTTCAGTAATATAAAAAATGTAGCCGATGTCAGGAAGCACAAGAAAAGACTTGTTATATTTTCCGATAGCATGCAGAAAAAAAGAAAAGAACTGAGAACGTTTTTAATGGACAACCTGTATAAAAATTTCAGGGTTATTCGCATGTCAGACAAGGCAAGAAGATTTATCATAGACTTATTCAAAGTATATCTTGAAAAGCCAGAACAACTACCGCCGTCTGATCATAAAAAAATAAATAAAGGAAATATTCACAGGGTTATCTGTGATTACATAGCTGGAATGACAGACAGGTACGCTCTTGACGAATACAAAAAATTATTCGATCCATATGAACGAGTTTGAAAAAATAGAAAAGAAAGAGTTTTTAATAAAATTTTCAAAAAGCAGCTCGATAGCTGCTTTTAGAAAATTTTGCTCTAAGATTCTTAGAAAAAGCCGCTGCGCATTTCTTGACGCAGAATACAGGCCTGTTAAATATGGCGGAGAATGCAACCATCTTAAGTTGGGGAAATACCTGGCCAGGCTGAAACCCAGTCCTTTGAGAGAATACATGATATTTAAATGCAGCTGCAATAAAATCTGTCTTTCTTTTTCAATAATACAGGGTTCAAGTGTGTACGGCCACGTGTTGTTTATACATTTAAACAAAGAGCCCAGAAAAACAGTTATAGATTCTGTAAAGATATGCATGGATTTGGCTTTGAAGGAATTTCAAAAAGAAAGAGAACTTAACAAGTTATATGAAACAATCAGACCCAGGGCAATAGCGCTCTCTACAATACACACTATTCACAGGCTCTTGAGTTCAACCCTTAATATGGACGAGCTTATAGAGCGTATTGCAAGGTTGACTCTCCAGGTTATGAGGTCAAGACATTGTTCTATAATGCTCCTGGATGAATCAAGAAAATATCTTATTCCTAAAGCCGTAATTAATTTGGATGAAGAAATACCAAAAACGGACCCGCGGTATAAAAAGATAAAACTTGGCGTTAGACTGGAAGGGAGAGTCGCTAAAACAGGGAAGGCTGTACTTTCCAGAAATTCAGTTTGCGTGCCTCTTGTGGAAGAGGATATAATCGGCGTCATAAGCGCACAGGACAAAATAAATGAAGCGTCTTTTGATAAATTTGAACTTGAGATTTTGATCACGCTTGCAGAGCAGGCTGTTATCGCTGTAAAGAATGCGCAGATGTACGAAGAACAGGAGAAGATGGCTTACGGAAGCATAAAAACCCTGGCAGCGCTTCTTGACTCAAAATCTCCTAATACATTTACCCATTCCGACCAGTTTGTAAAAATGGTCCTTGCGATAGCGGAAGAGATGAAATTACCCAGAGAAGATATAACTAACCTGCATTATTCAGCCTTATTGCCGGATACCGGTAAATTCAGCATACCTGACGAGATATTAAAAAAACCAGGCAGTCTTTCCAGCACAGAATATGGTATTATAAAAAAGCAGCATTTAGAAAGCCTTAAAATAATAGAGCATCTGGAATTTTTAAAACCCGCTATTCCTATAATAAGGCATCATCACGAAAGATATGACGGCGCAGGTTATCCTGACGGTCTAAAGGGCAGTGCTATTCCTGTTGGCGCCAGGGTAATGGCTGTGGCAAACGCTTTCGAGGCAATGGTTTCCGTCAGGCCCTATAAAGGCAAGAAAACAAGCATATTTCAGGCAATAAAAGAAATAGAGAAAAATAAAGGCACCCAATTTGACCCTGAAGTAGTGGACGCCTTTACAGAGGTCACTAAAAAACCTGGATTTAAGAATATACTGGGAGCTTCTACGTGAAAAGCATAAAAATTTTATTTAAAAATGAGGCTGTTAAAAAAATATTACTTTTTTTTAATGAAAATCCAAATTGCATTGATACTGCCAAGGGCATATCGTTGTGGATAAGCTGGGATATTAATATTATACAAAAGGCGTTGAACCAGCTGGTAGAGGAGGGTATAATCACAAGCCATCAGACGGTATCTACTACGGCCTATGCATATACTAACAATAAAGAGATTGTAAAAAAGATAGAAAAACATGTGAAGTCTATGTTATAATCGTTAGCGCATCATCACCGCTGAATTTCACAGATTGCTGAAGCAATCTGTGAAATTGGCTAAGGAATTAATATATAGTATGAGTATAAAATCACAGGAAAAAAATCAGTTTGACCTTTTTGAACAAGCGCAGACTGTAGATAAAAAAATAAAAAGAAAAACTAAGTTTTTTCTCCCGGATGTAAAAAGCAGCATCACTGTTTCCTATGAAACAATGATCTTTTTTATGATAGGGTTTGTAATGGTGTGCATAATAGTTTTTTCTCTGGGGGTTGAAAAAGGCAGATACGACGAAAAGAAAACTCGGATAATAATTCCGCAGCAAGTAACGCGCAATGCCTATCCTCAGCCTAAATCAGAATTAAAAAAAGGAGTGTCAAATGTCGCTACATCCAAGTCTAAAAACATCAAAAGCAGGTAAAAAACACAGAACTGTTTTAAAGAGATACGAGAGGCTTGCTGCCTTGAAAGAAAAAGGACTCTTAAAAGATGAAGATTCTGTTTTTGGTATGCCGAAGCTAAAGATAATAAAGATCAAGGTCAAGAAGGAAAAGGCGGAAGAGAAACCAAAAGATGGAGAAGTAGCTGCAACTGTAGTTCCAGCTTCTGCAACCCCAACAGCAGCAAAGGCCGCGTCTAAGGCCGGTAAAGAAGCAAAGAAGTAGGGAATGGTTGCTACTGTTCCCTGCAAATGGAGATTATATATGAGGTATATCAAGAGTTTTGTAGTTGTTTTTTTATTACTTACCTTAACAGCCTATGCGCAAGAAGAGGCCAAAGAAAAATTTCCAAAAGTGGGCTATATAAAAAATGACGGCGTAGCAGTAAAAGCAGGAGATAATGAAAATTTCGAAAACCTCTGCGTCTTATCGAAATCCGAATCTGTGAAGATTATAGGCAGGCGTTATAGCTGGTTTAAGGTTTTATTGCCCAGAAAAGCAGCTTTGTATGTTAACAAGGACTATGTTAATCTTACTTCTGACGAAAAAGGCATAGGCATGATAAATGCTACCAATGTAAACTTGAGGGCGGGCGCAGGAACAAGATATTCCATAATCGGCCAGATATCTAAGCCTGAAAAGATTTCAATATTATCAGAAGATATAGGATGGTATAAAATAGAGCCGCCTTATGGCGCAGCAGGTTGGATACGCTCTAATCAAATAGATATAGCAGAAGAAAGCGAGATAAAGAATTCTGAGCGAAAAGAAACAGTAAAGGAAGCAAGAGAGGTAAAAAAGGAAAAGGTTAAGGCTTCCGCTGTAAGGCTTAATGCAAATTATCCTGCGCCTAAAGGCAATCTGTCTATATCCACCTCAACAAAGAACAATAGATGAGCCTACTGTTAAACCTTTGCATATTTTTCTTCGCAGTCATTATACATGAATACGCTCATGGATGGGTCGCGTGGAAATTAGGAGACTCTACTGCAAGATTTATGGGAAGGCTTACCCTTAATCCTCTTGCGCACATTGATCCCATAGGCACTATATTTTTGCCGCTTATTCTTCTCGTAACGCATTCTCCTGTACTTTTTGGATGGGCAAAGCCTGTTCCTGTGGACTTTTTTAATTTAAAAAATCCAAAACAAGGCATGATATGGGTAGGCCTTGCAGGCCCTGTGGCAAATATACTCTTTGCGATAGCGTTGTCTTTATTATTAAAAATCCCATTACTAACAGTTAGCTACCTTGCTGTATCCGTAATAATAACCGCTATTATGGCAAATCTGGTCCTGGCTGTATTTAACCTGCTTCCTATTCCTCCGCTGGACGGGTCAAGAGTCGTAATGGGCCTGTTGCCTTATAGTTTAAGCGTTGAATATGCTAAGATTGAACCATACGGCTTTATAATAATATTCGCATTGCTCTGGATGAACTTTATAAACGCTGTAATCTGGCCTGTGGTTATTTCTCTGGCAAGGCTACTTGGTGTAAATTTTGGAATGTAGATATTTCGCCAGCCCTGGCAGGCTTTCGAAAAGACGACCCTCGATTATAGTCTTGAGCTTGCCAAAGGGTTACTCGCCCTGGCCAGGCTGGGGCCTGAGGCACATTTGAGAGGTTTCGGCATAGCTAGTTCTTTTGAATATAGGTGCGCAAGGGATTACGGCGAAGTTTTTTATACTGTCAAGACTACCTTCAGTATAAAAAACGAGCCGTAAACCGTAGCGCACGGCGAAACCATCTCTGTGCCGAACGGCCCCAGCCTGGCCAGGGATGGTGAAGGAAAAATTGCTATGAAAAAGATTAGAGTAAATCTTGGAAAAAATAGTTACGACATATTAATCTGTTCAAACGAGCTTAATAAACTTGGGCCATGCCTAAAGCGTTTGGACGTAGGCAAAGATGCTATAATAGTTACAAATGTAAGTCTAAAAAAGCTTTTTGGAAATAAAATTGAAAAGCTACTCGTTGCCAGCGGTTTCGATGTAAGGTTTAAAATGGTCCCTGACGGAGAAAAGGCAAAATCAGAAAAAGAATGCCTGAAGCTTTTGAATAGTATCTCTAAATTTGACGCTCTGCGCAGGGTGTTTATAATAGCACTCGGAGGAGGAGTAATAGGAGATTTGGCAGGGTTTACAGCGAGTGTATATAAAAGAGGTATCCCCTATATACAGATTCCCACGACGCTTCTTAGCCAAGTGGATTCAGCAATAGGAGGAAAGACAGCCATAGATCTGAGTGCAGGAAAAAATCTAGTAGGGGCATTCTATCAGCCAAAGCTTGTTTTTACAGACATCTTATTCCTAAAAAGCCTGCCTGAAAAAGAGCTTATATCAGGCCTTGCGGAAATCATTAAATACGGAATAATAAAATCGCCGGATCTTTTTAGCTTCATAGAAAAAAATTATACAAAAATTCTAAGATATGACAAAAAATGCCTGCAGCACGTTGTGCATAAATGCAGCCTTATAAAAGCCGGGATTGTTGAAAAAGATGAAATGGATAATAAAAATGTTCGCGTGGTTCTGAATCTTGGACATACCATAGGCCATGCCATAGAGGCTGCAACTAATTATCGCAAATCTTATAACCATGGCCAGGCAGTAGCGCTAGGCATATTATCCAGCATTTATATAGCCAGAAAAATGGGCTTGTTGACAGAACCTAGTAGCCGCAGGATAAAAAATGTAATTAAAAATACAGGATTGCCCATTAAGCTTAAAAACGTAAACCTAAAAAATATTTTATCAGCCCAGAGCCATGATAAAAAATTTATTCATGGTAAAAACCGTTTTGTTTTGCCTGTCAGGATAGGAAAGGTTGTAGTAAAAGAAAATATCCCAGAAGCATTAATAAAGGAATCGCTTCTCCAATTATGCATTTTTTAAAAAAAGATAAAGACAGGCTTAAGAAGCTTAAAGTTTTTGAAAAATCAATAGGGTATGGTTTCAGGAACAAATTTTTATTAAATCAGGCGCTTACACACAAATCCTACGCAAATGAAAAAAATATGGAGTGTTCCAGCGACAATGAAAGACTGGAGTTTCTTGGAGATTCTGTACTGGGCGTAATTATAAGCCATACTCTTTACACTGAATACCCCGGAGAAGACGAGGGTATTCTTACGCGTTATAAATCGCAGTTAGTTAGCGGAGAAACGCTTGCCAGGATAGCAAAGGAAATAGGGATGGGTGAATACATCCTGCTTGGTAAAGGAGAAGAATCATCCGGCGGCAGGAAACATATATCTAATCTCATGTGCGCCTTGGAAGCTATTATAGGCGCCATATTTTTAGATGGGGGGTTAAAGGCTTCGCATGGTTTTATAACTAGAGTATTCAGGTCTGAGATACAGCTTGTAAAAGAAGGAAAAGGCGCAAAGGATTACAAATCAATATTTCAGCAGATCGTGCTCAGAAAGTTTAAAACCACTCCTTCCTATAGAATACTTTCAGAAATAGGCCCTGATCATAAAAAGCATTTCATCGTAGAAGCAGTAGTTTTAGGTAAAAGATATGGGATAGGGTCCGGGCTAAACAAAAAAAGTGCAGAACAGTTATCTGCCAAAGAAGCTATTTCCACGCTGGAATCAGAAGATGTATAGCCACCTTATTGGCTAAGGGATTATAGCTTTAATTATTTGAGACTTAGAACTATTTCACTCCCGTCATTTTTCTCAATCTTCACAAGATCTTTAGTTATGCTTGTAATCTCTCCGCCAAGAAGCCTGTCGCCTTCTTTTACGATCCTGTTATTAACAATAGCCCACCGGCCTTTATCGCCGTACATAATGCCGCTTAATTTCACGATATCCTGTGATCTCATGGCTCTTGTTTGGGTTTTCTGTTCTATATTATTGAGAGCTGATTGAATTACAGATGTAGGCGTGGATTTAAAACCCGCATCTACGAAAGCTTCAGATCTGGACATGTTCTTATGTAAAATCAACGATCCAAAAAGAGATGCTATGATAACAAGAGATACCATTATTATAGCGATCCATTTTTTATCGGAGCTTGATGCAATTTCATGGATAGAAGTTAGTGTCTTTTGACCATCAAGTTCATTTTTTTTGCTTGCCTTTTTTAAAGCGTCATTAACAATACTCATCAAATACCCCCTCTATTTCCCTAAGGCATTTTATAACCATATTAGCATCTATTGTTTTTTTATCGCCAATATAACCTGCCAAAAGCGATTTATCGCATGCTATATTTATTAGCCTAGGTATGCCGCCTGAAAATTTGAATATCTCTTCAATTGCATCTTTGTGGAAAATATCACCGTTGTTACGACCTGCTACATTAAGCCTATGCGATATATAGCTGTCTACCTCGCGCCTGGATAGAGGAGCTATGTGGTATCTTATGGCTATTCTCTGGCGCAATTGTTTTAATTCCCTGGAAGCAAGTTTTTCCCTTAATTCGGGTTGGCCTACCAAAATAATCTGCAGCAATTTTTCTTTTTCTGTCTCAAGGTTTGATAAAAGCCTTACCTGTTCCAGAAGAGATGATTTCAGATTCTGGGCTTCATCTATGATAAGCACCACATTATTTCTGTGCTCTAACTGCTCCAGCAAAAACTTATTCAACTCGTTTAACATTGTAATCTTATTTTTACTTCTTACCTGTATGCCAAAATCTTCTATAATGGCCTGCAAAAGCTGAAGTTCTGAAAGGTTTCCATTCAGGATAAAAGCTGTTTTTGTATGTTGATCCAGCTGGTTCAGAAGAGCTTTACATACAGTTGTTTTTCCTGCGCCTATCTCGCCTGTAATCTCCAGGAAACCCATGCGTTCCTGAATCCCATATTGCATGTGGCTGATAGCTTCTTTGTGCTTTTTGCTGAGATATAGGAAATTCGGGTCAGCTGTTACGTTAAAAGGTTTTTCTTTGAGGTTGTAAAAGTCTAAGTACATGTCATTATGAATTATAGCACTATTAGGGCGTTAATAAAAGAAAAATTTCTTACGCTATTAATTTCCTTGAAATATCAGTTCTTTTATTCTATAATAATAGAAATCTATAAGAAGAATGTCCCTTGCTACAAAATGGTAAAATGCTGGTTGCTCGGGACAATTTTTCTATTGAAAAATCGGAGGTTTATTATGTGGAGCGGAATAAATAGAAGAAAATTTCCCAGAGCCAGCTATCCATGCGTACTGTCAGTAAAAAGAAAAGATCAGCAGGATATGTTGTCAACTCAGACCGAGAACATAGGATTGGGTGGCATATGCGTAATCTTGCCTAGAGATCTAGGCATATTCGCTCCTGTAGAAATACGCCTGGATTTACTTGATGGTCAGTCTGTTATAGAGTGCGATGGAACAGTGGCATGGGTGATAGTTAGTAAAGAGGACAAGAAGTCCGAATCTTTTGATACAGGTCTGGAGTTTACAAATTTAAAAAGAAAAGACGCTATAAGAATAAATTCTATAATTGAAAAGGTAATGGATACGCAATAACTATTTGACAAATAAAGAGTTACATGATACACTTAAGGTATGGAAGAAGAAAAGAGGATTGCTTCAAGAGTATTATTTAATTCACCTGTCCGCTATCATCAAAAAGGCGCTCAGATATACAGCAATACTGTGGGAAAAGATATAAGTAATAGCGGCATGGGCTTTATTTCTAACGAATTTATACCAAGACACTCCAAGCTTGTATTTGAAATACACCATCCATGGCAGACAGAGCCAATTCAAACATTAGCAGAAATTGTTTGGATATCAGACCAGCCGCATTCTGAAAGGTTTAACGTAGGCGCAAAGTTTTTAGACCCTCTAATAGTATAGCAATCTGCCTCCCCTGGCTTGACAAAATCAATATCGCAATGTATACTTCTTATCACTTATGGCTGAAAATAGAAACAAACAGAGTATGAGTAAAGTGTTTGCTTTATTAAAAATCCTGGATAAAGATAAAAGGTATGATCCGGAAGCGTATTCTTTTATCATGGCAAGCCTGGACTATACCATTAAAAAGCTCAAGAGAAAAGGACACGTGAGCGGCAAGGAGCTTTCTATAGGAGTAAAGGACTATTGCTTAGAGCAATTCGGGCCAATGGCAAGGGTTGTGCTTGAAAAATGGGGCATTAAATCAACCAATGACTTTGGCGAGATAGTGTTTAATCTTATAAATTCCGGATTGTTAGGCAAAACAGACGAAGACCGCAAAGAAGATTTCCACAATAGGTACGACTTCAAAGAGGCCTTTGACAAAGGCTGCAAATATTCTCTCCATTAATTATCGCATTAGAAAAATTTGTAGTTTTGTACTATTTGAATAATTAGGTAACACATTGCGTAGTTGCCAGCCTTGGCAGACTTTCGAAAAGACTTCCCTGGACTTCTACCTCGCTTGGGACTTTTAGTCATGAGCTTTCCTAATGAGGCTCAGCCGCCCCAGCGTGGCGGACTTCGCTCCGCGGCGGATTCTCGCTCGCCCTGGCCAGGCTGGGGCCTGAGGCACATTTGAGAGGTTTCGGCATAACTAGTTCTTTTGAATATAGGTGCGCAAGGGATTACGGCGAAATTTTTTATACTGTCAAGACTACCTGCAGTATAAAAAATGAGCCGTAAACCGTAGCGCACGGCGAAACACTCTCTGTGCCGAACGGCTCCAGCCTGGCCAGGGCACCGTGCCCGCTCGAATCGGCGAGGCTTTTCTCAAAACCTGCCAGGGCTGGCAAGCGCTTATTATAGTGTTACCTGGCATTGAAAGTATTACAAAAAACTTGTAGTTTTTTCTTGTATTTCTTATTTTTCTGTATTAAAATACAAATATGATGATAAGAAATATTTTGGTTTTATATTTTTTCTGCGCTTTTCTTTCCGGAATCGCTCTTTGCCAGGAAGACATAGAGATTGATTCGCAGGTTATCAGCATAAATTCTGACAAGGAGTATATAATAATCAAAGCAGGAGAGAATGAAGGCGTTGAAATAGGAGATGGACTTATTATCCACAGAAATGCTGAAAAATTAGCAGAGGCCCAAGTAGTGGAAGTCAGGGCTAATGTCGCTGCTGCAGAAATATTAAATGTAGAGAAAGAGCAAGAAAAGGAAGTCACAGAAAAAATTATAGAAAAAAATAAAGAAATCAAAAAAGGCGACAGTATTTTGATTGTTAAAAAAGCAAAAAAATATCCCATAAAGAAAGAAGGATCTGTTTACCGGGAATTCAAAAAATCCAAGTGGACAACTCTTTTGGGATCCAGCGCTGCAGTTAAATCAGCCATGCCGGTGAAAAACGTAACTTCAGGTTCAATAACTGGGATTGGACCTCCAGATGAAGCCTTAAATCCGGAAAAAATTCAAGTCACGCAGGGAAGCAGCGTTGTAAGAGCTGATATAGACACAGATCCTGACACTGTATTTTCATATTCTCTGATGGTTTTAAGGGAAAATGGCTATTCTGTTATTTTTTCAAGCAGGACTACAGGCGTTATTTTAGCTGAGATGCCGATAAGGCTTTCTCTCATAAAAGAACTATGGGCAGACGCTGCAGCTTCTATTGAACATAAACTGGTTGTGTCTCTAGAAATGAAAAATAGTGGCGTAGCCACTGAATTAAATATAGCTTCATTCAAAGAGCACACCCAAAAAGGAAAGCAGATAAAATTCCCTGTAACGAGGGGAGCTAGTTATTATAACCTTTTAGTGGAACTTGCTTCAAAAATAAAAGAGCGCGCTGGGCGTTGAAACACAAGAAAATCGCCTTTGGCGATAACTCTAAGCGATTTTCAGTGGTTGAGAAAGTGCTTTATACGTTTCCACACCATAAAAGATTAAACCGATCTTTATTAATAATATACGATTTGCTTTACGCCAAATTCGGCTCAAGGCATTGGTGGCCAGGTGATACAAAAATTGAAATAATAATAGGCGCTATCCTTACGCAAAACACCGCCTGGGTTAATGTAGAAAAGGCCATTAATAATCTTAAAAGAGAAAAAGCGTTGAGCGTAAGCAGGCTTTCCGATATCCTTGAGAAAAAACTGGCAAGGCTCATAAGGCCTTCCGGATATTATAATGTAAAGGCAAGCCGCATAAAGAATTTTTTGAAATTTGTGAACATCCGTTATGGGGGCTCTATTAACAGGATGTTCAAAACCGATCTTTATAAATTAAGAGAAGAGTTGCTAGCACTTAATGGCATAGGCCAGGAAACAGCGGATAGCATTCTTTTATATGCTGGCAATAAACCTATTTTTGTAATAGATGCCTATACAAAAAGGGTATTTTCAAGACATGGTTTTATAAGCCAGGATGCTGAATATAAGGAAATACAGTCTTTGTTCATGAATAATCTTCCAGAAAATGCCGGATTATTCAATGAGTTTCATGCGTTAATAGTAGAGTTGGGAAAATCTATGTGTAAATCTAAAGAACCATTGTGCAGCATGTGCCCAATACGAAGTATACGGAGGAAACAAAATGCCAGAAGAAGCAAAAAAACAGGATGAAGCGAAGAAAGCGCCGAAAGCAGCAGAAAAACCTACAAATTGCATGAAATGCAATAAAAGGTTAAAAAGAAAGTCATGGTATTATAAAAACAATGGCTACTACTGTTCTAAGGGTTGCTGGCAGCAGGCTGTTAAAGCTATAGCTGCAAAGAAAGAGAAAAAAGCATAGTTTATGATCGAGCGCCGTAAAAATATAAGGGCAAAAAAGAATATACCTCTTAAGCTTGCAGATACTGCTTTTGATATTATAACAGAAACAGTTGATATAAGCTCATCGGGCGTTTACTGTAGAGTAACCAGGAACCTGGTGCCCATGTCAAAGATAGAGGTTGTGCTCCTGATCCCGGGAAAGGACAGCAATAGTCCTACGAGAAAGATAAGATGTAAAGGTGTAGTTGTCAGGACAGAGCCAGCTATAATAAAATATGCTGACAAGGCACACTACAATATAGCTATATTTTTTACAGATATTTCTAAAAAAGATCAAAAAATAGCAGAAGATTACGTGGCTTCGGGCAACTTGGATCCTGCGGAGATACAGATAAGCCAATGACATATTAGGCATAAATGGGCAAGGCCAGAAAGCCAAAAGCGGTAAAACTTATTATAGGGATGCTAGCTAAAAGCCAAAAACTCTTCGATATAGCCGAAGAGTTTTTTATTAAAGAGTTTGGCCCCATAGATTACAAAAGCCTTGTAATTTCTTTTGGCTATACGGATTACTATAAAAAAGAGATGGGTAGTCCGTTAAAAAGAAAGTTCATCTCCTTTAAAAAACCTATCACTCCTGAAAAGATTGCAAAGATAAAGCTCCTTACCAATTCCATAGAAGAAAGACTCAGCGCAGATAAAAAAAGACGGATAAATATAGACCCTGGCTATGTATCTGATTCAAAACTTGTTTTAGCCACTACAAAAGACTATTTTCACAGGATATATTTAAATTACGGGATATATGCAGAAGTTACGCTTAAATGGAGAAAATCCAGCTTCGAGCCATTTGAATGGACATACCCTGATTACAGGAGTAAAGTTTATATAGATATTTTAAATAGCATAAGAAATAATTACATGGACCATGTTAGACCATGAGACTTCTTTCTGGCTGGCAGGTCTAAAGAAAAGCCTCGTCGATTCGAGCGGGCACGGTACCCTGCCACAGGCTAAGACCTGAGGCACATTAGAAACGTTTCGGCATCATAGATATCTTATATAATAGGTGCGCAAGGCTTTACAGCGAGTTTTGATCAAGTGACAATACGATAGTCGAAACAAAAACGAGCTGTAAACCGTAGCGTACGCCGAAACCAGTTTCGTGCCGAATGGTCTTAGCCTGTGGCAGGGCGAGAGTTCGCCGCGAAGCGAACGAAGCGTGATATAGCATTAAAATATTAGATGATTATGCAAGATAAAGCAAAACAATATTCCACAATAAGACACAGGATTGCCTTAATAAATATATTTCTAACGCCGATACTGCTATGGATATTCTTAATTGCAGACATACCTACTTATTTTAAAAGCATAGCGCAGTTAACCCCTCATAATGATTATGTTAATCTGATTATATTCTATATTCTTATAGGCGCGTTTTATTATGTTATACATCTGCCTTTGGAGTTTTACTCCGGATATGTATTGGAGCATAAATTTTCTCTTTCTAATCAGACATTGAAAGGTTGGATTTTTAGGGAAGCCAAGAAAAATATTATTGCTTTTATAATAAGCGGACCTCTTGTTATGGCGCTGTACACATTTTTAAAACTATATCCTCTAAGCTGGTGGCTATGGACAGCTCTTTTATGGTTTTCTATTTC
>JAHJQM010000050.1 GCA_018819285.1 Candidatus Omnitrophota bacterium | reverse complement strand
TGAAAATGCCCTGAAAGAAACAGCCAAGATACTTAAAAATCCAGAACATCCTCAATTTCCGGTTAAAATGGTAATTTTTCTGTCGCGCTGTGATAAGCCAAAGGAGCTATTTTCCTTGATTGCCAAGGATGCGTTTATAGACGCATGGCCAAAGATCAGGGTTCAATGGATAAAACGCGCGCGACAATCAGATTTCAGGGATTGGTGGGAAACAATCTATGAACAGCTCGTAGATGCGCATGGACGAGCGCGCAGAAAACCCACAAGCGCCACGCCGGGTTTTTTCCGGAAGTTTGGGACGCTTATTAAAGAAGCGAGGATTCGGAAAGGGTTGAGCCAGAAACAATTGGCGCATCGCATAGGTATGAAACAGCCGGATGTTTCCAGGATAGAAGAAGGCAGGAAAAATGTCACGCTATACACCGTCATGCGTTTCTGCAATGTTTTAGGCATTAAGAAAATCACAGTAGGCCAGTAAAACGTCAACTATTTTGTAAAGGAATTAATGAACTACCTACGCGGTTTATTTATTTTAAAAATTTTTGAAAGAAACCAGCCCCAGCTCTAAATAAATAGCTGGTTCCCTGCGAACCCTCGCTATTAAGTTACAATCTGATTTAAGATATACAGATCAAATTAGATTTTCAAGTAATAATAGCGAAAGAGCAGGAAAATACCTCCGAGATGTGTCTTATATATGAAAGAGGGGTTGGCATAGGATGAGGGTGATTATTGACACATTTGTGTAAATGTGGTATATTATATTTAGGAGGTGGGTTATATGGTAAAAAAAAATCTGGGAAGGGAAAGATTGAGCATTGATGTATTGCCGGAGGAACACAGGCAGATTAAAGCATATGCCGCGCTGTATGGTAAGACAATGAGAGAATATGTATTGGAATGCGTACAGAAAAAACTGCGGGAGGAAACTGAACAAAAGGAATTAGCTAATATAAGCGCGTATCCTGACAAGGATCCTATATTAAACAGCGTATGGGAAAATAAAAAGGATGCGGCATATGATAAAATGTAAATACGGAGACATTGTATTAGTAAACTTTGGTTTTTCTGAAGGGATTGGGTTTAAGAAAAGGCCTGCGTTGGTTATAAGCAGTGAGGCATATCATGCGGAAAGGCAGGAGGTAGTTATCCTGGCTATTACCAGCAATGTAAATAGAATACTCTTGGGCGACACAAAGATTTCCGAGTGGAAAGAAGCTGGATTGCTTTACCCTTCACTTGTTACAGCGATTATAAGGACAGTAAAATCAGATATGATTTTTAGGAAAATAGGAGAAATATCGCAAGTTGACTTTAATAAGGTAAATGAGAATGTAAGAAAGATAATCGGGGGCAGTCTAAAATAGGATTTTTATAGATTGAAATATTATTTCCAATCAAAAGTTTCGGAGTCCAGGTAGATATTCAAGATATAAGCGATAATAAATATTTTCAGGCTGTTCATAAAGAACTTGCCGGCGCAGTTAAAAAAGTCTCCTCCATGCGGCCGGATAATCCTTTAAGAAATACTGGATATTTAGTGGGGATTTTGAGAAAGAAGCAAGGTAAAACCCTTAATGAACCATCTCAACCTCGTAGGACGCCTGCGCAGAAGGATAAAAAGCTTGCTATACAAGACTCTATATGGTAATATTATATCACGGTTAAAAGAGGTGCAATATGGAACAGGTTCTTATAAAAGAAAATAAATATAATGGCAGTTATGTAGCAATAAAAGATTTTGGCGATAGCACTGTTATTGCTGATGGCAAGGATCCTAAAGAGGTATATGATAAGGCAGTAAAACAAGGGTATTCTAATCCTGTGATACTTTTTATCCCTGCCAAAGATATGGTTCAGATATACTAAATGGGACTCTCTAATATTCCTTTTACTAAGCTAAGTTCTGACGATATTTCAAGACCATGGTTACCCGTTACTATAGTTAACCCGCATTCAAATAAGAAAGTGAAAGTCTTAGGTTTAATTGACACAGGAGCGGACGAGTGTGCTTTGCCAGCATCTTATGCTGCAATCTTAGGTCATAATCTTCAGGCAGGCACAGCTAAGGAAATAAATACTGGTAATGGGAAAACCACAGCATACTCTCATACAGTTAGAATCGAGATATCCGATACCGTTATTAAAGAAACCCTCATAGATTTCATGCCAAACCTTTATGTCCCACTATTAGGGGTAAAAAGTTTTTTAAGTAATTTTGTCCTTACAGTTGATTATCCTCAAAAGAAATTCTCTTTAGAAAAGCAATAACCGCAATTTTTCAGCCAATTTGTCCTATTTTCTGTTTTATTCTACTAAAGCAGGTGTAAAACGTCAACTATTTTTTCTGCCAGTGTCAAGCCAAAGTTAAAATGTCCTGTTTTTACCAAAGTTAGAATGTCCGGTTTTATGTTAAAGTTAGTAGTAGTTCTTTTTCTTCTTGGCCGACTTCTTCTTTTTGTTGATACTGTGAATTATGTGAATAGCTCCTTAT
>JAHJQM010000049.1 GCA_018819285.1 Candidatus Omnitrophota bacterium | reverse complement strand
GAAACCAATGTTAGACTGGCAGGGCAAAAGATGGTTAAAAGTACTATCAATAGCTCTTATAATAGCCTTTCTTACATATGATATATCTTGGGCTACTGATTTCTCCCCTATATCTCTATCCAGCATCACTCCAGGTTTTTTCCCAAAAATAACAGATTTTATTTCCACGCATATCTTTAAGAAAACACAAGAAAAAGATAATTCTGAAGAAACAGAGGTCTTTTTTAGAACCCAGCTGGTCCCAAAAAAAGAATATGCATCCAGAAGCATTTTTAAGAATAAAAAAGTAGATTATGACGCTATCACCACTCAAAATGAATCAAATATAAATAACATAAAAGATACTTTATCTCATAAAAGGATTCAAGCCAATGATAATGGTTCTCTGCATCGTAAAGATATAAGCAATCTTATAAAAGCCTCTTATATTAAAGATATAGCTAATATATATATAAATGATACTCTTGGCAAAGTAATAGATTCCTACGTAGCTCCTGATTCCAAAGGAACTATTATCCATATCCAGGATTTACACACTAACTCAGAAGCCAGCATTAATCTGGCAGGTATCTTGGAGATTTTGTTAAAAGATTATGATCTTGGCTTAGTATGTTCTGAAGGAGCAAGCGGCGTAGTTGATACAAGCTCTGTATCTAGTTTTCCAGATTCTAAAATAAGGGAAAAAGTCGCTAAAGTCTTTGTCAATTCAGGAGAGTTGACAGGAGAAGAGTATCTATCCATAACAAAATACCCTGATTTACCTATCTGGGGAATTGAGGATAAAGACTTATATTTCCAGCATATCATAGAGTTTAATAAGATAATGAAGTTTAGCCCAGACGCTTTAACTTTCATTAATCAAGTAAAAGTTGCTCTGGATAAACTAAAGCCAAAGATATATTCAAAAGAACTCTTAGATTTGGACTCCAAGGAAATTGAATACCAGGAGTCTAAATTAGACACAACTAAGTATCTCGATTATTTACTGTGCTCAAGACCTGGTCTTGATATCAGCAATTATAAGAATATAGCTATATTTAAAGACTCTTTGGAGGCTGAAAAGACTATAGACCAATCTAAGATTATAAAAGAGTCTCAGGACATCCTATCAAACCTTCAAACTATCTTAAAAGAAAAAGACAATAAATCTGAGATAAAGTCATTATCCATCAAAGCAGGTTTATTTAAAGATAAGAAGATATCTCCATTTTCATTCTATAGCTATTTAGACGAATTAGCCAGGCGGCATTTAAAAGAAGATCTAGGCAATTATCCTGATTTTATTAACTTCGTATCCTACCTGAAAAAAATAAACTCCCTTGACTCCACCAAGCTTTTTAATGAGATAGAAGAACTTACAACTGATGTAAAAGACTTTATTTCAGACAATGATAACCAGAAATTACTCACAAAATCCTTACGAAATATCAGATTTCTTGAGAACTTCTTTAATCTTAAAATCTCAAATGAAGAATTAGAATATTATTTTAAAGGTAAAGAAAGCTTTAAAGTAACATTCTTTGAGAGCTTCTTAAAAGAAAACCTCAAAAAATATAATATAGATTCTTTTATAGATTTTAATGCAGACTTAATAGATAAAAACCTTCCTGAACTTGAAGCTTTCTATGAGATTGCCCACAAAAGAGACCTAGCTTTGTTTGATAACGCTATAGCTGAAATAGAGAAGCGTAAGGTTAAAACCTCATCTATAATAGCAGGAGGGTTTCACACCCAAGGCATCACAGATCTCTTAAAAGAACAAGGTTATTCCTACGTAGTCGTCTCCCCATATTCAAAAACCCAGATAGATGAGGAAAATTATAGAGATTTATTAGCAGGCAAGAGGAAGCCTCTTTCTGAATTATTAACAGGGCTCAACAATACATTGAGAATGCTAATGGGGTTTGCGCCTGAAGAATTTAGAATTAGCCTTAATGTACAAGTAAGGCCAATTCTTGAGGCATTAAGCATACCTTTTACTGAGATAGATCCCTTGTCACCTAAAATTATAGCTGCTTATGGTTTGGCTACAGCAGGACTAAGAATAGATAAAGCCAACATAGAAGCTATGTTCCTTGAAGAGTTTCGCAGCCATCTTAAAGGGCCTGTTGTGATTAGAAGAGATACAGCTGGAAATATAGTTGTTAAATATGAAAAAGAATATGTTGGGCAGATGGCAGCAGATAAGAAAATAGTTAGCGGACAAGAGGCTGAAGCAATATTTGAAGCTGCTGTAAAAGAAATAATTACTATCACATCTTCGGTCAAATTTGCGGGTGCAGATGAACAGGTTCCTGCTCAAGTAGAAGAGAAGGTTTTTTTAGCAGAAAGAATAGAATCTCGTCCTGTAAGATTACCATCTTCTGGGGCTACTCCTATGCCAGATTTATCGGGTGTACAAGAAGATACAGGGCCTAAGGATATTTTGGCTGGTACTGACAAATTACCAGTGGCAATAGAAATACCTGTCGGAGGAGTTGAAGGAAGAAGAGAAACAGAACAGCCGCTGAGTTTAAGTGAAATTCCATATGCAGGAGTGCCGGTTAGAGTTGAAGGAGTTTCGGTACATAAGATGGTGCCAATGATAGGCACTGATTTAGATACTGATTTAGAGCCTCAAAAACCGCCAGTGCAGTATATAGTTGCAGAGTCTAAGATGGAATTAATGCTTGCGCCGCCACATGAGCTAATGCTAATGCCTAGGCCATCACGCGTGCTATCAGTGATACCTCATGCAGAAGAAAAGGCTTCAGAAGAAGTTATTGCTATTCAAGCAGCCAAAAAAATAGCAAAGCAAACGATAATAGAAGCTCGAAAAGCTCGTACTAGACAAGAAAAAATAGAGTTACTTAATAGTAACGGCATTGCTGTGACAGATTCTTTGCTTGAATATAGCATTATTGCGCTTAATAAAATAGTTTTTCTTATGGATAAAGGCATTTTTGAAATAGACGAACAAGGCAATATTGCAAAAGGTCCTTCTTCTTTGCTTAAATATAGCCGCTCTACACTTGAAATAAGATTTAATGTATTAGCGCGCTACGGCCTTGAACTTAATACAGCTACTGTAAGATATACAACTGATAATGAATTAATAAAAGCAAGAGTAGAAAGAGATATAAAAAGATATGCTAAGAGATTAGTAAAATTTTCAAATGAACCAAAAGCGGTAGATAAACTTTCTAATATTATTAATTCATCAGATGGCAGTCAGATTGTGAATAAACTATTAAAAATAACGCCTTCCAAATTAACTAAAGATGAAAAAAAAGTAATAATTGGAATCAAGAAGGGTATTAGCGTTGCTCTGCTAGCACCAATTGCTCAGCCAGTAGTTGTTCCAGCAGTTGAGGCGCAAAAAGAAGAACTTCGAGAACAAGTTCCAGCGCCAGCCGTGGTTGCAACGCCATTAATTTCTACGCCAAAGACATGGGATGAATTGATAGAAGATTTTAAAAATGCGCTTCTAAAGGCAGAAGGGAGAACACTACGCGGGTCTCAAATAAACGGTGCATTAGAAGCGCTTAAAGGCAATATAATTGCAATGGATACGAGTGGTGGAAAAAGTATTCTTTTAAGATTGGCCGCCTATCTAGATTCTATGGCAAATGATAAAAACAATGTTCAACCTTATTGCATGACCACATCTGATTATCTGGCGCAAAGGGATGGAGAAGAAGCAGCCAGGCAGCTTGGGATGTTAGGTAAGAAAGTAGGCGTGGTTTTATTTGAAGGAAATAAAGGCCTGCTTTATCATTATGACGCAGATGGAAAATTTATTACAGAAGAAGTTTCTCCAGAAAAAGTCTGGCAAGAAGCAGATATAGTTTATGGCACAAAGGCTTCATTTATATTTACTTTGGAAAGAGAGCTTTTCGCAGGATATGGGTATGTTCAGCCGCTTCTTTCAAAACAGCACAATCTATTTATTGATGAAGTGGATAGGCCGGCAATAGAAGAACTTTCCGAATCACATCAATTGCAGGGAGACGAAGCTAGCGGTGAAGATGTTGAGAATATTCAAAGAACTGTCAATGAGATTGCATATAAATGGCATCAAGACAATAGAGGTGATTTACGCGAAGTAAGCAGACAAGAGGTAAAGCTATTGACTGGAGGTAAGCAAGAATTGCAGCGCGAAGAAACTGTTATTAAAGCTTTAAAGGGTAAAAAAGGTTTAGAAAGAGAAGTGCTGATCATGAAGTATGAATTTTATATGACAATAGCTCTTGAAGCTTATGAGTGCTATCACGAAGGCGAAAAAGCTGGTTTAGGGATATATATAAAAGGTAAAAGAAAGGTTGGAGAAAGAGAAGAAAATGATATTGTTATAATAGATGAAGCCCAAGGAGAACAGAAACCGGGTTCAGAATGGCAGGAAGGTTTACATAATGCCATAAGGCTGAAAGAAGGATATGATTGGAAAAAGGAACATCTTAATTTAATAGCCATGCCTATAACAAGCCTGCTTGCAAAAAAAGGAGAAGAATGTTCTATAAAAACAGCTGATAGGAAAACACCGCTTATAGGCACGTGGACTGGCGCTACAGGCACAGATGCAGAAGAAGCAATGCGCCAGATATACGGAATAGAGACTGTGCATCTTCCTTCAGAAGTAACAGCGTGGAGAATAGAAGAAGAGATTATAAAAGGAATAGGCGTTATTTTGCATGCTCAAACAATGCCTGAAGCTGAAAAATTAAAAGCTGAATTAGATTCTTTTAGAGGAGAGATTCCGCATTTAAAGGGAAATATAGATATAGTTAATTTAAACGATGGGAATATAGAAACCACTATTAATGACGCTATAGAAAATCAAAGAGTAATCATTGTGATTACTGAAACAAATGCAGTCACGGATAAATTAAGAGAGATTACAGCAAGGGAAGTCTTAAATAAAAAGCTTGCGCTTATAGGCAGACTTGTATTCAGGCCATATGTTTACAGGAGCCATGAGTCCAGATGGTTTGCGGGGCTTTCAAAAATAGCCAGCGTATCCAAAGAAGTCGATGAAGCCAGTAATAAACTTCGCACAGTTATTGCAAGGCTTGGTTCTATTGAAGATGTGGAAAAGGCTAAGCAAGATTTAAAAAATTTGCATGGTGTCTCTATAGACGATATAGTCATAATAAATGCAAAAGAGATTAAAACACCAGAAGATTTGACTAATATATTAGAAGAAAAAGTATTTGGAACAAAAGCCAATCCTATAAAACCAGGAAAGGTAGTGCTTGTTGCCGGCAATATGCTTAATAGAGGTGCAAATACAAGATTGCTAGAGGTTATCCAGGAACAGGAAGCTGGGGCATGGATAGTCGGAGTTAATATGTATTTTGATAAATTGGCTGCAGAAGAAATACAATATATGGGAAGATTTGGCCGCGCAGGAGATGCGGCAGAGTGGTTTAATTATTATAGCGTGGATGATTTATTAGGCATGGTGTCTAGAGAGATGGAAGGATACAATGTGCTTATGGGACTGAAAAATGGAGAAGTAGGAGAACCTCTTGATGAAAAAGATACTTCAAAACTATTTGAAGAAATCAGAGAAATGAATTTCAAGCAAACTATTAGTTTAGCAGAAGAGCAGATGAAATTTGAAGAATTATTACATATGGGGGTAGCTAGGTTAGACGGTAAACCTATATGGGAGTGGTATTTTGACGCAAGAGAGAATGTAAGGATAGATAAAGATGGGCGTATTAAAGCTTTGGTTGAAGCTATAAAAGAAGGCAGAATATCCTTAAAAACTGCGCTTGAAGGATTAGGATTTAGATTTAATGATCAACCTGCCGCAATGACAGAACTTGCTAATTTTGAAAAGCAAATAAAAGAAAAAGAACTTGATGAAGGCATAAAGTTTATTGTTACGCTTATTCTGAATCGTCAAGACAGGGCCTGGCAGGAACTTTATACAGGCATGAGCCGCTTTAGAAACTTTAGCCGCGTATTGGGCTGGGAAAGACAAGCCAGTCAATATGACCTTTTTATGGATTATACTGTTACGCTTATAGACCAGCTTGGAGTAAAAGAATCCAGGAAAGAGACAGTCATCAATATAGCCAAAGGCGGCTTTTTTGTAGGTATGGCAGCGGTAATAATGTATTTAATAATGCCTCTTCTGAATATAAAGACTGTGTTGGGATTTTTTTCTTCAGCTTCAATATTGGTTGCAGCAAATCCAGTTTTTTTAGGAGTAATAGGTTTTGCGGCTATTTTTGGAGTTCTTGCAAGCCTTGCCTTAGGGCCTTATCTTAAACAGATTGAAATATGGGATAAGTCTAAACAAGCTCCTGCTTTCAGCTTGGCGGGCATTAAGGCTAAAGGGTTAAACAGGATGTTTGTGAAATACTGGATTCAGCAAGTGCTTAACCTTGCAAATAGATTATTGCTCGTAACAAGCGGCATTGGTATATTGACAATTGCAGGGAGCGGCGCACTTTTATTATTGGGATTACCGATTAATTTACCCGCAACAAGCATGTTATTATGCGCGATTGGCCTTGTAAGTATATTAGGCTTAGTTTCAAGGCTTACAACAATAGCTATAAATAGAGATATAATTAAATCAGCACCAGTCGTAACACTTAAGCCATACCAGAGATTTATGGATAGCTTTACTAAAGGTTTTTTATTTACTGTAAGCTTTCTATTTGCTCTTCAGATTCCCGGGATTGGAGTTTTTATTGGCCTAGCAGGTATCTTAGCAGGTTTTGCAGCCCATAGATATGTAATTTCAAAAACGGGTCATCATATGGTAGATACAAAAGCCCAAAAATTAGGCTATATAGCCTCTGCAATTTCAGTTGCAGCTGCGGTTTTAGGATTAACTCCGGCTATCTCTTTATTAGCTAATTCTATATGGGTTGTAATATTTATTTCAGCTTTAATTTTTGGCATAAGCGGCATAGTTACTTTTACGGCTAATATAGTACTTGCAAAGAAGAGTACTGTAATACGCGCTGCTTTCCTATCTAAGGAACAAAAGAGCGGTATTGAAGCGATTCTCGGAGGCTTTAAGTTTTTCTTCAGGCAAGTCATGTTTAATCCTGTGGCAATCGGCCAGGCGCTTTTCGGACTGGCAGGCGTTATAGCCGCAGTCAATAATATAGGGGGGGCTGTCCCCGCAGTAATTGTGCTTGGAATAAGTATTGTAAGTATTGTTACAGGTATTGCTGTGGCCTTAATAGGCTATTCAATCTATAGAATAGTATCAAGGCCAATTTTAAATAGAAAATTTGATGTTGCTATGGAAAAATTTAAATCAGAAAGAAAAGATTTAACCGATATCATAACGGGAATTTCTATAAAATTCAAAAACTGGTCAAAAGAAGATAAATTATCCAAAGGCCCATTAAACGCTATTGTGGAAACTTTAAAATCAAAAAAGGAGGCTGGGCAATTATTTTCAGAACTTCCTGATGCAGTAATACTTACAGCATTATTGGATTATATGAGTTCTTCAAGAGCGCCTCCTCCTGTTAATAGGAAATATTTAGCTGGCGACGCAAAAGCTATAATAAAAGATACATTAACCAAACTTAAGAATGAGAAAAAAATAGACGAAGATGAAATAAAAAATCTAACAGCCCTCCTTTTAGGACTTTTCAGAAAACTCAATCTGATTGCCACTCCATTAGACCGGCTAAAATACTTCCTCTCTAAACCGGAAAGTTGGATAGAACTGTCTCAATTAGGAACATCTTTTAGTATAATTATGCCAACTGCTATAGGCATTGTTTCTATACAGCAAAGAGAGACGACTGATATAGAGGAAACCGTAAGGACGCAGGGTATGAGAGGGAACCTATTATATTCAGCGGCAGATAATTTTTTACGTACATTTACCAAGCCAATAGGCGCCGCTGCTCAAGGACTACCTCTTGCAGTTCCAACAGCTACTCCTACAGCTACTCCAACAGCTAGTCCTACAGCTGCTCCTACAACAGTTCAACAAGCAACGCCTGTAGCTCCAACAGCTACTCCAGATACGATACGAGGAACTACACCCCGTATCGATATAAATCAATCGCAGCATATCAATCTTGGCGACGGCACAGGAATAAGCCTAAATCCTAATGACGAGTTGGTACTTAGGGTTACATTCTTAGAAGATACTCCATTTACTATAGCTTTAAACGATACAGAGACGGATACCAGAAGCGCGTTTTATAATCCTATGCTTGGTCAAATATATAAG
>JAHJQM010000048.1 GCA_018819285.1 Candidatus Omnitrophota bacterium | reverse complement strand
TGAACTATTAAATACAATCTCTGTCTTTTTCTCATCTAGAATCTTAAAAACCTGTTTCTTGTAAGTTTGTGCATTTTCCTTGACCTCTTCCTCTGTAAGCCGTTTTCTAACTTCGTTTCTTCCAGTAGGATCCCCTATCATACCTGTAAAATCTCCTATAAGAAAAACTACTTTATGGCCAAGGTCCTGAAAGTGCTTGAGCTTGCGCAATAAAACAGTATGACCCAGATGAATATCAGGCGCGCTCGGGTCAAAACCTGCTTTGACCATAAGCGGCCTTTTTTTCTCCAGTTTTAAAATAAGCTCTTTTTCAGAGATTATCTCAACTGCCCCGCGCTTAATTATTTCTAATTGCTTCTTTATGTCCATAACATCTCCAAGACCAAGTCTTGACCATGAAATCCTGCATAGCTTAAAGATCTGGTCTTAATTATTTACTCTTTGGTTTTATTAATACTCAACCGGATTTTCCGCTCCGCATCATCAACCTTTACAACAACGACTGCGATCTTATCTCCGGCTTTATACATCTCTTCCAGGTTTCCTGAAGGCTCAGCTCCCAGTTCAGATATATGTACAAGACCTTCTAGATCTTTCTCAAGTTCCACAAAAATCCCGAAGCTTGTGATCTTTGTTATAACCCCTTCTACTACTATGCCTAGATTATATTTTTTTGTAATCTCAGGCCACAGGTCGCTGGTTATTTGTTTTAGGCCAAGAGATATCTTTTGATTCTCAGCATCTACTGCCAGTATCATTACCTCGACCTTCTGACCTTTTTTAAGATACTCCCTTGGATTGTTTATTTTTTTAGTCCATGACATATCATTTATATGGACAAAACCTTCTATAGCGCCTTCTATTTCTATAAAGGCTCCGTAGTCAGTCAGATTTCTGACCTTGCCTTCCACCTTCATGCCAGGAGAAAATTTTTCCTTTATCTCAAGCCAAGGATTCGACTCTATCTGTTTTACGCCCAGGGATATTTTCTGGCTGTTTGCATCCATGCTTAAAACAACCGCCTCAACTGTATCTCCTATTGCAAGGATATCCTGCGGATTATTCACCCTTACAGTCCATGAAAGCTCTGAAACATGCACAAGGCCTTCTACGCCTTTTTCAAGTTCCACGAACGCGCCGTAAGGCATGATATTTACGACCTTACCCTTAATCCTTATGCCTATAGGATATTTATTCTCAATATCCTTCCATGGATTTTCTGTTTTCTGCTTTAAACCAAGAGAAACCTTCATATTCTCTTTATCAAAATTCAATATCACTACCTCTATAGTGTCTCCTATTGCCACCATTTCGCTCGGATGAGAGATCCTGCCCCAACTCATATCAGTTATATGCAGAAGCCCGTCCACTCCTCCTAAATCCACAAATACTCCAAAATCAGTAATGTTTTTGACGAGTCCTTTGCGAAGTTCTCCTGTTTTCAGCTCGCCTAATATCTTGGTCTTTATAATATCTTTTTCTTTTATTATCGCGTCTTTTCTTGATACTACAATATTTTTTCTTAGCTTATTCATCTTTAGTATCTTGAATAAAAGTGTCTGGCCTACGAGCTGATTTACATTGCCAAACCCTTTCAGGGCAACAAGCGAAGCAGGCAAAAATGCCTCTATGCCCACATCTACCATTAGCCCGCCTTTAACCTTTCTAGCAACTTTACCCTCTATAAAATCCCCTTCCTTATAAGTAGCGGAGATCTTATCCCAACCTTGCATATTTTCTGCTTTGCGCCTTGAAACAGTAATGAGCCCGTCTTCATTTTCCTTGGATTCTATAAACACGTCAAATTCATCTCCGATCTTTAAGTCCACAATGTCCTTAAGTTCTCCTACGGTTATAATCCCTTCAGACTTGTACCCTAAGTCAATATAGACATCCTTCACGCCTATTGCAAGCACCTTGCCTTTTACTATATCGCCTTCACTTAAGCGCCTGAATGTTTTGCCATAAGCCTCTTCCAAATTGAATGTTTCCTGTGTTCCATTTTCCTGTTTCAACTCTTTTGTCATGACTAAAATCCCCCTTTTTATCCCTTAACTTTACAAATCGTGCCAGGCACAAATTGTAAAGTTAGCCTCTATAATTGGTTAGTTTCTTTATTTTGGTTATTACATTCTTTACTATTGAATCTGGCGTTGATGCGCCGCTAGTAATACCTACACAACTTTTTCCTTTAAACCATTTTTTCTTCATCTCAAGCTCTGTTTCAATATGAAAACTATCCACCCCGCTTTCTTTGCAAATTTGCCAGAGCCGCCTTGTATTAGCGCTATTTTTTCCTCCAATAACTATCATCAGATCGCAGTCTTTCAAAAGGCTGCGTGTCGCTAATTGCCTTTTTGATGTATCATTACAAATCGTATTAAAAACTTTAACTTCGCTAAAGTCCTCGCCCAGAATATTTTTAATCTCGTCTATATAATTAACTTTGTTTTGGGTTGTCTGAGAGATAACACCTATCTTTTTTGATTTTTTATCCTTCCCAGCAATGCTCTTAAGCGCCTTAATCTCTGGATGAGCACTATCACCTACTATTATTATCCTGTATCCCTCTTTTTTCAAGCCCTTTACAATACTCTGAGCGTATTTTACAAAAGGGCATGTTGCATCAATAAGCTTTATGCCCTTCTCCTTTATATTTTTCAAAGCCTCCAAAGGCGCGCCGTGCGACGATATTATCACCATCCCATCTTTTATTTTCTCTAAATTACTAATTACTTGTAGGCCTTTTTTAAAAAGCCCCTCCACCACCTGTGGGTTATGTATTATAGGGCCTAGCGAATAAATATTATCTTTGGCCTTCAATCCCTTCAAAGCATTTTCAGCAATATTTATCGCCCGCTTTACTCCAAAACAAAACCCCGCGCACCTCGCTACCTTAATCTTCATCTTTTTCTATCCTGTAAGTTGACACTCTGACAATGTCAGAGTGTCAACTTACGCTAGATATGCTTTTTAATTCGCGAATTGCTATCATGGTTTTTCCAGCAATTTGCATATAGTATTCTTTTCCAAAACTACCCTTATTAAACCTTAAAGGCCTCCCGACATACACGGATATCTTTTTAAACCTCGGAAACATAGCTCCTCTAGGCAATGCGTCCATGGAACCTTTTATATAACACGGTAATATACTGGCTCCTGAACTAGCTGCCAAAAACCCTATACCAGCTCTTGGGCTTCCAAGACTGCCATCTTTTGAGCGTGTCCCTTCTGGAAAAATCAGGATTGCTTTTCCTTGGCACAACTTATCTACAGCTGATCTCATTGCGCCTAAATCTGCGCCATCCCGCTTTAAAGGAACCGCATTTACTGACATTAAAATCTTACTAAAAATTCTATTTCTAAAAAGCGTATCGCGCGCCATAAAATTTAATGCCCGCGGCACCGCGAAACCCGCTATTAAAGGATCAAAAAAACTTGCATGATTAGGCGCAATAATCAGCGGCCCTTTCTTTGGGCAATTTTCAGCGCCTATTATCTTAAGCCTGAAAAATATTTTAAAGAACAGCTTTAATATATTCCTAGAGATAAAATATATCATTACAAAGAATCTCTAATAGATTTAGCTCTACCTAACAACTTCAGTAAATCCTGGCTATTATTACTTTTTAAAGCTGCTTCTATTTTAAACAATTCTTTTTTTAATAGCCCAATATCCTTTACGATATTTTTCTTATTTGTCAAAAATATATCTTTCCATAATTCTGGCTCGCCTGAAGCAATCCTTGTTGTATCCTGAAACCCTCCTGCCGCAAGATCTATTCCTTCTCTTCCAATAGAATTCACAAGGCTCACAGCTACTGCATGAGGCAGATGGCTTATTTTTGAAAGCAGCCTATCGTGCGCATCCACCGACATTACCCTGACCTTCATTCCAAGTTCTCCCCAGAATTTTTTAACCTTATTGAGGGCTTTTGGATTTGTATTTTTTGTTTCCGTCAAAATGCAATACGCCCCTTTAAATAAATTCTTATCCGCAGATTTAATACCTGATCTTTCAGAACCTGCGATAGGGTGACTGCCTACAAAATACAGATCCTTCAGTTTAGTTTTTTCTATACTCTTAACTATATATTTTTTTGTGCTGCCTGCATCAATAAGGATAGCGCCTTTTTTTAAGAAAGGTGCTGTTTGATTAGCTATTTTAGCTATTTTAAAAACAGGCGTTGCAATAATTACAAAGTCTGAATCTTTTACGCCATCTTCCAGATCTAGCGTTGCGAAATCCACTATTTTATTTTTAATAGCTTGATTAATGGTACTTTTTCTTCTTGAAACTCCTATAACTTCTTTCGCCAGCTTCTTTTCTTTTATCGCAAGAGCTAGCGACCCGCCAATCAACCCTAATCCTATAATAGTTATCCTTTTAAACATCGTCTTTCCTATACAACTTTACACTTCTGACATTGTCACAAGTGTAAAGTTGCTGCTATAGTTCTCGGCCGACTGCTTTAGCTACTGCCTTTAATTCCTTCATCATAGCATCAAACCTGTAAGGCACCAAGGACTGTTCCCCGTCAGAACGCGCCTCCTCAGGATTTGGATGAACTTCTATTATCAATCCGTCTGCGCCAGCTGCAATTGCTGCCTTTGCCATTGGCCCAACAAGGTCCCATTTACCAGTTCCATGGCTCGGATCCACAACAACAGGCAGATGGCTCAACTGCTTGATAAGAGGCACTGCGTTCAGGTCCAGAGTAAACCTTGTGGCATCTTCAAATGTCCTTATGCCTCTCTCACATAGTATGCAGTTAAAATTCCCTTCCGAAAGCACATATTCAGCTGACATCAGAAATTCTTTTATAGTGGCTGACATGCCTCTTTTTAAAAGCACGGGCTTTTTGGAAAGTCCTACTTCTTTAAGTAAATTAAAATTCTGCATATTCCGCGCGCCCACCTGAAGGATATCTGCGTATTTTTCAACCATCTTCACATCGCGCGTATCCATTACCTCTGTTACAATTTTCATGCCGGTTTCTTTTTTTACATCTCTTAAGAATTTCAAGCCTTCTTCGCCTAACCCTTGAAAACTATAAGGCGAACTCCTGGGCTTAAACGCCCCTCCTCTTAAAATACCAGCGCCTGATTTTTTTACCTTCTTGGCTACTTCAAGCAACATCTCAAAACTCTCTACAGAGCAAGGCCCTGCCATAATAGTTATCTTTTTACCGCCTATTTTTACACCTTCTACGTCTACAACGCTATCCTCTGGCTTAAATTCTCTGGAAACAAGCCTGTAAGGCTTTAAAATCGGCATTACTTTTTCAACGCCTGGAAAAGCCTCTAATGGCTGCACCCTTAAGATATCTTCTTCGCCTATAACGCCTATTATAGTGCGCTCAATGCCTCTTGAAACCATGGTCTTCAAGCCAAGCTTTTTAACCTTTTCTATTATATGGTCTATCTGTTTCTTTGTCGCATCTGGGCGTAAAACTATAATCATTTTAAAAACCCCCTATAGTATTATTTTCTTGAGCTCCTTAATAAACCTCTTATTCTCTGAGTCTTTTCCAACAGTCACTCTTATAAAGTTTTCCAAGCCCCAGGTTTTCATATTTCTAATAATCACGCCTTTTTTTAAAAGCTTTTCCGTTATCTCTCTTGATTTAGGGCCTATCTCTATTAATATAAAGTTAGTAACGCTCGGCACATACCTAACGCCTATTTCCTTGAATTTAGAATATAAAAACTTCTTGCCTTCCCTTACTGCTTTTTTAGACCTTGTCAGAAAATCCTTGTCTTTTAAAGCCCCTATTGCTCCTATCTGCGCAAGCGAATTCACATTGAAAGGTTCCCTGACAGCCTCCATATATTTTATTATTTCCGGGCTTGATACGCCATACCCAACCCTCAGACCTGCAAGGCCATATGCCTTTGAAAAAGTCCTCGTAACTATCAAGTTATTTTTCCCGAGATAATCAAGGCCATTTGGATAATCCTGCTCTTCAACAAAATCAAAGTATGCCTCGTCTAGGAAAACTATTGTTTCGCTAGGTAGCCCCTTTAAAAAATCCTCAAGTTCATATCTTGCAACATACGTACCGTTCGGATTATCAGGGTTTGCAATAAATACAACTTTCGTATTTTTAGTCACTGCATCCTTTATGGCTTTTAAATCATATTTAAAATAACGCATAGGCACTATCTTTATCTTTGCGCCATGCGCGCTAGAAGCCACTTCATACATAAGAAACGTTGGACTTGCGACAATCACTTCATCACCTTCGTTTACAAATGCCTTCAAAATAAGCCCTATAATCTCGTCGGAACCGTTTCCAAAAATAATCTGCTCTGGCTTTATTTTTAATTTCTTCGCAACCGCTTGCCGCAGATAAAAACAGCCTCCTTCAGGATACCTGTTTATATTGCTCACATATTTCCTGATTGCCCCCACCGCCTTTGGAGAAGGGCCCAATGGATTTTCATTGGAAGCCATCTTAATAACATCACGTAAACCCAATTCTCTTTTTACTTCTTCAATTGGTTTACCTGGCTGGTATGGCTTTACATTTAAAACAGCTTTTCTTGGTAACATCTTTAAACCCCTATTGGATATGACCCTAAAATTTTCAGATACGCAGACTTTTTTTCTAACTCTTCCAAGGCCCTCTTTACATTCGGGCTCTGGCAGTGGCCTAGCATATCTATAAAAAAATAATATTCCCACGCCTTTCTTTTTGAAGGCCTGGATTCTATCTTTGTAAGGCTGACTTTATTTTTCTTAAAAGGCACTAGCATATCGTGTAATGCGCCGACCTTGTCTTTCACAGAACACATAATAGAAGTCCTGTCATTCTTTGTAGGTGCAGGTATTGTATTGCCTATGACAAGAAAACGGGTCACATTATTTGCATTATCCTCTATATTTCTTGCGATTGCCTCCAAATTGTATTTCTCTGCCGCAAGGATACTTGCGATCGCCGCGGCATTCTTCTTATTTGATACAATTTCTGCAGCTTTACTTGTAGAAGAAACTTCAACTAGTTCAGCGCCGTGAAGATTCTCCTCAAGCCATATCCTGCACTGACCAAACACTTCCTGTTTTGAATAAACTTTTTTTATAGACTTTAAATTGCCTCTCGCCAAAAGATTATGAGATATCTCCAGCATTATCTCAGAACATATCTTTAAATCAGAATTTATAAACATGTCCAGCGTATGGCTTATCACGCCTTCTGTAGAATTTTCTATAGGAACAACTCCATAATCTGATCTCTCGGCCTCTATTTCTCTGAATACATCTGTAATGCTGGAACATGAAAAATATGTCATATTACTGCCGAATCTTTTTATCCCCGCCAAATGCGTAAATGTTGCCTCAGGTCCAAGGTATGCTATCTTTACATCCTTTTCCAGGCTAAGAGAGCCTGACATTATTTCTTTGTATACTGCTTTTATTGCCTTATCAGAAAGTGGGCCGCTATTTTTGCTCAACACATTCGAATACACCTCGACCTCTCTATCTGGCACATACACACCCTTCCCGCTATGCTTCTTTAATTTGCCTATATCTTTGGCGAGAGTTGCCCTTTTATTCAATAGCCCGACTATTTCCTTATCAAGGTTGTCTATTTTCCTGCGGAGGTTTACTAAGCTCATTTTGAGCCTCCTCTTTTTTTTGTAAATGTTCTGGTAATTCTATATCTTTCTCTGTAAAATTAAACTCTTCTAATTTTGGGAGCTCGTCAAGGGAATTCAGGCCGAAATACTGCAAAAATTCCTGACTAGTACCGTAAATAATAGGCCTTCCGACTGTTTCTCTTCTGCCCATAATCTTTACGAGATTTTTTTCAATCAGTGTCTTTAATACGCCATCCACATTCACGCCCCTTATTGCCTCTATCTCAGGTTTGGTAGCAGGCTGTTTATATGCTATGATCGCCAGTGTTTCAAGGCTTGGCCCTGAAAGTCTGTCGGCCCCTGCTGTCTTATATAATTTCTTAAGCCATAACACAAGCACAGGATCAGTTACTATTTGGTAACCGCCTGCTATCTCTTTAATCCTTAATGCCCTGCCCTGTGTTTCAAACTCACTAGCCAGCTCGGCTATAACATCCTTTATTTCATTTGCGTCAGGCCCTTCCAGAACGATTTTAATCTCGTTCAAAAATAAAGGTTTATCGCTTACGAAAAGCATTGCCTCTATTATATTTTTTATCTGCGTTCTTTCCATGTTTATACTTCTCGACTCCGCTTCCATGTTACGCTCTCGTGACCGCTCGAAGAATATTTGTAAAACTAGCTAATATTGTTCGAGCGGACATTGCGGCTATACATGCAAGCCTAGTCGAGAACCTATTCTATATTCAATCTGTGTTTTTCGTTACGGACAATCTCTATATCGCTGAAATTTTGTTTCTGTATAACAAGTATCTCTTTTAATCTTATAAGCTCCAGCACTGCCAGAAACGTGGCTATTATCTCAAGCTTGTTTTTGGAATTCTTAAAAAGATCCAAAAGGCTCATCACAGGGGTCTTTACGAGCATGTGCAAAAGATCGTGCACCTTTTGCTCAACAGTAAACTCATCCTTTATTATCTCCTGAAATATCTCTTTCGGGACATCCTTCAACACCCTGGTAAAGGCTGTTATAAGGTCAAATAAACTTGCCTCAAAGAAAACCTCTCCTGGCTCAACCTCAAAAGGGATATCCCTAGTAAACATCTTTTTTCTTTGGCCTTCCAGACCTTGCAGGATCCCTGCAACCTCCTTGAATTTTTTATATTCTACAAGCCTGCGCACAAGCTCTTCCCTTGGATCCTCTTCCTCCTCGGGCAGAAGATCTTTCTCGTCAGGTGGCAGAAGCATCTTGCTTTTTATATGTATCAGGGTTGCGGCGATTACCAGGAACTCGCCTGCGATATTAAGGTCCAGCATGCGCATAAGTTCGATGTATTCCAGGTATTGCTCTGTAATATCCGCTATCGGAATATCATAAATATCTATCTCGTTCTTCTTGATAAGATACAACAATAAATCCAGCGGGCCTTCAAAAACCTCTAATTTTACTTTATATGACATTAAATCATTCCTATTGCTTTTTTAACCTCACTCATTGTTTCAGACACAACCTTACGCGCTTTTACTGCTCCTTCTTCCAGAATCGAGTAAATTTTATCCTTATCTTTTAATAAAGCCTCTCTTTTACGCCTGATATCTGCCAAATAATCAGAAATTATATCGCCTAAATTTTTCTTGCATTCTGTGCAGCCGACTTTTGCATTTGAACAGTAGTCATATACAGCTGGCGCATATTCCTTTTTAAATAAATTATAATATGCCCATACATTGCATTTATCAGGATGACCCTTGTCAAATAATTTTATCCTCTCAGGGTCCGTAAACATTGCAGAGCATTTCTTTTTTATTGTTTCTTCGCTATCCCCTAGCGCAATAAAATTATCATAGGACTTGCTCATCTTTCTTCCGTCTATACCGAGAAGCTTTGGAATTTTAGTAAGAAGCGGCTTTACAGAAGGAAATATATTCCCGCCATACAGGCCGTTAAATTTTGCTGCAATATCATTTGTAAGTTCAATATGCGGGATCTGATCTTTGCCAACAGGAACCGTATCTGCCTTATATATCAATATGTCTGCTGCCTGTAAAACAGGATAACCAAGAAATGCATACGTATGCAATTCTCTTGTTGTGATTTCCCTGAGCTGTTCTTTATACGTAGGGCATCTTTCTAACCATCCAAGAGGAACAAAATTAGAAAACGCCATATATAATTCCAAATGCTCTTTTACATGAGATTGCACAAATACAGTGCTTTTCTCAGGGTCTATGCCGCATGCTATCCAGTCACAAGCGCATTCTATGGTAAACTTTGAAAGCTTCGACGGATCTGCATACTCGCTCATCATTGCATGCCAGTCTGCGACCATAAAGAAAGAATCATACTTATCTTGGAGATTAATCCAATTATCAAGCGCCCCAAATAAATGACCCAGATGCAATGGCCCTGTCGGCCGCATCCCACTTAATATACGACTTTTCATTACTTGTTCAATCTCCTTGCCACTTTTCTGACTTCAACCGCTTCTATCAAATCGCCTTTTTGTATATCCTTGAACCCAAGGCTTATCCCGCACTCAAAACCTTCCTTTGCCTCTTTTAAATCATCCTTAAAATGTTTTAATGAACTCATTTTACCTTTAAAAACAACTTCTTTCTCCCTTATGAGTTTACATACTGCGTCGCGCGGAATCCTGCCTTTTAAAATAAAACAGCCTGCCACAACGCCTATCTTTGAGACATTAAAAACCTGCCTGATCTCTGCCCTGCCTAAAAAAACCTCTTCTATAATAGGCTCCAGCATCCCCTCCATTGCAGCCTGAATCTCATTCACTATCTCATAAATTATACTGTAAATCCTTATCTCAACCTCTTCCTGTTTGGCAAGCGCCTTTGCTTCATTAGTTGTATTAATATGAAAACCTATTATTATAGCGTTTGAAGCAGAGGCCAGCATTACATCAGATTCATTAATATCCCCTACCTGGCCGTGTATAACAGAAAGCTTCACTTCTTCGGTGCTTAATTTTTCAAGAGAATCTTTTATTGCTTCCAGCGACCCCTGCACATCTGCTTTTATAACTATCTTTAATTCCTTCACCTCTCCGACTTTTATTTTATTATACAGCTCTTCAAGAGTAACCTTAGAAGTTTTCCCTGCAAGTTTTTTCCTTTCTGCTTCCATCTGCCTCGTAGCTACAATATCTCTTGCCTTTTTCTCATCAGCTATCACGTAAAATTTTTCTCCTGCCTGCGGAACTCCGGAAAGCCCTAATATCTCAACCGGCTTTGCAGGTCCTGCTTCTATAACTCTTCGGCCTTTATCATCCAGCATTGCCTTTATCCTGCCATAATTAAGGCCTGCCATAACTATATCGCCTATTTTTAAAGTGCCGTTTGAAACAAGAACCGTTGCAATAGGCCCCTTGCCTTTAGAAAGCTCTGCTTCTATAACTATTCCTATAGCAGGTTTATCAGGATTTGCTTTTAATTCCAACAATTCCGCTTCAAGAAGCAGCATCTCCAGTAAACTATCAATCCCCTGGCCTGTTTTTGCAGAAACGCCTACTGTGATAGTCTTTCCTCCCCACTCTTCAGGATTTAGATTATGATCAGCCAATTGTTTTTTGACCTTGTCTAAATTTATATTCTGCTTATCAATTTTATTTATCGCAACTACTATTGTTACGCCTGCAGCCCGAGCGTGGTCTATGGCTTCTATTGTCTGCGGCATTATGCCGTCATCAGCTGCAACCACAAGGACGACTATATCAGTCGCATTTGCGCCTCTTGCGCGCATTGCGGTAAATGCCGCATGGCCTGGCGTATCTAAAAATGTTACGCTCCCTTTAGGAAGCATTACTTCGTACGCGCCTATATGCTGAGTAATCCCGCCTGCTTCTTTATCAACGACCTTTGTCTTTCTTATGGTGTCCAAAAGAGATGTCTTACCATGATCAACATGGCCCATAAATGTAACAATAGGCGCTCTTAGTTTAAGTTTTTTAGGGTCACCTGCTTTATCAAGCTCTGCTAAAAAATATTCCTCAAAACTAGGAGGCTTTTCAATCAAATATCCAAACTCTTCACAAATTAAACGCGCCACTTCTTCATCAAGCGTCTGATTTATTGTAACAAGCACTTTTTTATCCAGAAGTTTCTTCAGAAGGTCTGCTGGTTTTACCTCTAATTTTATTGCAAGCTCTTTAACAATTATTGGAAGATTTATCTTTAATACCTTTTGCTCTGGTTTCGGTTCCTCTTTTATTTCAACTATTTCCTCTTCTTCGATCTTTTTTTCTTCAGCCTTTTTTTCTTCGGCCTTTGGCTCTTTAACCTTTACTATAGGTTCTTTTATCTTTTTTGGCGCCTTTTCTTTTGGTCTTTGGTCTATGGTTTTTGATTTGCGGTCTGCCTTTGGCTTCTCTTTCTTTGGCTTCAATTCTTCTTTTACAAGAAATGCAGTATCATCTTCAAGGGAGCTCATGTGGCCCTTCACATCTATCTTAAGATTATTAAGCTTATCCATGAGCTCTTTGCTTGTAATTCCGAGTTCTTTTGCTAACTGGTGAACGCGTATGCTCATTCTTTACCCTCTTCCTGTTCTTTCTCTTTTGCTTTTTTATCAGCTTCTGCAGCTAGTTCTCGCTCTTTTTCAGCCCTGGCAACTCTATTTTCTTTATTTTTCTTATCCCTTACCTCATGCACCTTATGTTCCATAAGCTCCTTGGCTGATTTAAGAATCTTTTCAGCTGTTTTCTTACCAACGCCCTTAACAGCAGTCAGCTCTTTCAAATCCAGCTTAATAATTTTCCCAACTGTATCATGCCCTGCTTTTTTAAGCTCTTTTTCAGTCTTAGGTCCGATTCCATCAATCTCTATTATCGGAATCTCTTTTACTTCTTCTATTTCGGATTTGCTTCTTATATCTATGTTCCATCCTGTAAGCTTTGCGGCAAGTCTCACGTTCTGGCCTTTTTTGCCTATTGCAAGAGAAAGCTGGTCATCTGCTACTATAACCTCTGCTCTTCTTTCAGCCTCGCTCGTTTTAACCCCGGAAATCTCTGCTGGGCTCAGACTGGCTGATATAAATTCTCCCATATTGACGCTCCAGCGCACAATATCTATTTTTTCTCCCCCTAGTTCCCTTACAATATTTTTAACCCTCTGGCCTCTCATGCCTACGCACGCGCCAACTGGATCAACCTTATCATCCTTGGAATATACAGCTATTTTTGAACGGTCTCCAGCCTCTCTCGATACAGCTTTTATTTCTACAATGCTCTCGTATATCTCAGGCACCTCTAATTCAAAAAGCCTTTTTACAAAACCAGGGTTTGTCCTGGAAAGCAATATCTCAGGCCCTTTTGAAGACTTTTTAACCTCTACTATCAATGCCTTGATTCTATCGCCCTGCCTGTATTCTTCATTAGGAGGGAGCTCTCTTTTAGGCAAAATCCCTTCCGCTCTTCCAAGGTCAACGATTAACATACCTTTTTCAAATCTATGGACAGCGCCTGAACAAAGATCATTTACCTTTTTCTTATATTCCTCAAACAACACATCTCTTTCAGCTTCGCGAATCTTCTGTATAATGACCTGTTTGGCTGTCTGCGCAGAAATTCTGCCAAAATCGCCGGAGACCTCCTTGCCTTCTGCTGTAAGGACTTTAAAATCTCCTGTCTGAGGGTCAAACTCGGCTTTTATGTCCTCAACATGCTTTCCTAGATTTTTACGCGCAGCGCTTATAAGCGCTGATTCTATTGCTCTTATAAGAATCTCTTTCTTAATCCCTTTATCCCGTTCAATACTGTCTAATATCGCCAATAGTTCCTGGTTCATGTTTACTCCTCTTTACAATATGCCTTAACTTTACAAATGGTGCCTGGCACGATTTGTAAAATTACGTTAAAACTCTACTTCCTCCCTTGCCCTCACAATCTTCTCAAACGGTATCTCTATAAGGCCCTTTTTCTTCACATCTATTTTTACTCCCATATCAGACACTTCTTCTAATCTAGCTACGTATTCCTTTTTATCCTGTATCCTTTCGCTCAATGTCACCCTGACAAGTCTTCCAATAGCTCTCTCGTAATCTCTTTTTGTTTTAAACGGCCTGTCAATCCCTGGCGAATCCACTTCAATAACATAACTTTCTTGTATAATATCTCGCTCATCCAGAAACTGGCTTATCCTCTCATTTAGTCTTGTGCAATCTGCAAGTTTAATGCCTCCATCTCTATCCACTAAAAGCCGTAAAACCTGCCTGCCTGCTTCTCTTCTGAAAATAATTTCTACAAGCTCGACCTGTTCTTCCTGTAAAATAGGCTCTATTATTTCCTTAATTTTATCTACCATAAAACAAAAAAAGCGGGCATACTACACCCACTTAAAATCACAATCCCCCTTTCATAGAGATATTTATAATATACTATATCCTATGAAGGCGTGTCAAGAGAAAAATATCTCAAAAAAAATATTGTTTAAACTTATTAATTAAACTCCTGAATCCAAAACCTTTCTATTAATTAAATCACTGGCATTGCCACTTGCCAGGCCCTTAAAGGCGTATCCGAGATTAGTTATTTTATTGCCTTCCACCTTTATCTTGCCCTGTTTAATTAAATATTTATATAATCCTGCTATAAAATTAGAAATGCCAGATTCAAATCTTACCATGCCTGTCTTTTCATCTACCAAACCTTCGTTAAACCTTACTCTCAATACAGGGTCTGTATTCAGGACGCTTTCCAGCAGTTCATCCTTTGGATCAAGCATAAAATCTTTTGAGATAGCTATATTTATATACCCTGATTTGTCGCATATGTCTTTTATGCTGTCCGCTATCTGGCTTAGACTCATGGGTATTTCAGGGACCAGCAATAAAACAGAATCCTTTGTACCCTCTATTACAGTCTTTAAATCATATGGGAGTTTGTCTATATCAGCTTGGTCCTTACTACAGCTGGAGATTATAACATTTGACGGTTCTCTTAGCTCTACAACAGAAGCATACCTATGCGCAAACGTAGAAGCAGCGATTCCATAAAAAGCCTCTCTTATTGCACCTTCCAAAGAAATTTCTCTTTCGGAAGATAATTCAGGAACAGCATTGTATTTAATCTGGTATCCAGAAACGCCCAATACCCCAAGGTCAGCCAAAGATTCATCAGACAACATTATAGATAAGTCCCTTGATTTATAAACGTCTTTCGGCAGCCTTGCCTTAACCGCGCCTTTAATATCCCCGTATTCCCCATCATAAGTCACGGCAAGTCCGCTTTGTTTTGTTTCTATAAGAGATGCTGCTTCTTCCGAGAATTTACCGGCAAGAAAAATATCAAAAATTATCCCTTTATTATCCGGCTGTAGAAAAGCGCCCCTCAACTGATATGTCAGGTCTGTCTTTTCAACTTTTAATCCGCAGAAATGTTCTAATATGCCTTTTACAAATAGAGACGCTCCTGTGAGTTTCGGATTGCCATGTGCATCTCTGTCAGGACTTGTCCTGGACTTCTCCCACATTGTCTTGAGTACAGGATAAGCTTGCAGCAATTGGCTCAATTTAGGATCTGCCTCAGACAATGAAAAACCTTCCGACACAAAGAAATTCCTTATACCGTCGTTAGAGGCGTTTATTATATCGTCTATCATGACAGGTTTTTCCGGAACTATGACAACATGAGAATATGGGCAGCCTTTTGAAAGCTCAAGAGTCAATGATCCAGATTTCCTGCCCATGCATTCGAATACAGCTGCTGTGGTAAGGTCTTTTTCTTTCTCCGGATTAATAGATACCCTGGCAACAGTCTGCCTGCCAGCGATCACTGCGCTCCAGAAACCATGCATGACAGTCATAAAATCATTATCTATGCTCTTAGGGACGCCTACTACGGTTATATCTATCCCTTGTTTTCCAGCCTCATTAGCAATCTGTTCTACATTCTTTAAATGGTCATTCCCTCCGATAAATATAGCGCCAGCTGAAGGTTTAAGTATATCTATAATCTTGGCTATATCCTCTTCTTTTAATTTTTCCCTGCAAGAGCCTAAAACCATACTAGGCAATCCTTTCATGCTGGCCGCTATCTCAGGAGTAAGCTCAACAAAATTATCTTCTAGCTTGTCACCTTTCAATAATCCTTTAAAACCACTTCTGATGCCTATTACCTTATAACCTAGCTTTGTCAGCTTTTCAACTGTATCAGCGACAAAATCATTCAACCCCGCAGTGTCTCCACCTCCCATACCTACAAATATTGTCTTTTTATCTATGGTAAGGTCGCCTCTGTCTCTGCCTGCCTCGAAAAGTAAGAATGGATTTACTAATAATCTTTTGGAATGATTTACCAGTTTAACCAGGCGCTCATTATTATATTTTGTAATATTTGGCGGCCTGAGCAAAAAACTAGACGCACTGGCATTATCACAAAAGATGAGCAAAAAAACAGCAAAATAAAAAAATAATATTATCCTTTTAAACATAATAAATCAAAAAATACCCTGGTAATCTTGCGGTTGAGCTAAGTTGGCAGCTGCTTGTTTTGCAGCTTGCTTAAGCATATCAATATTTTTATTAGAATCGATCATCCTAAGAAAAAGACCAAGGCAATTATCTTTTCCGAGTTCGCTAGCCCTGAGTTCTGTAAGCGCTCTATATGAAGCTTCTGCAAAAAAGTCACGCACCATGTGAGGGCTTATATTATCCAGATAACCCTTAGCAAAACCAACTGCCGGCCTGCCGCTAAGGGGCTTTTCAGAAACAAATGATATGATGAATGGTAAATACTTTTGAGGTTGAGCCAATACCTGCTGATAACTGATATGCTGGTCGCCTGTTCCCTGCATAACCCATTCAATACCCAAAGAAATTAGATAATCTCTCAGATTATAAAATTTATCTCCTTCCAAATAGATAAAAGGCACAAACTTTCTTTCATTTGCTTTGGCAAATTCACTTGCCTTACATATTATATCCCTAATGTTACAAAACAAGTCATGCTCGTTTTGTAACATTGACGGAAAAGGCGCATCTAATCCTTTAATATTAGTTTCTAATTTTCTAACCCTGGCCAATTGTTTTATTCTCTCAAATTCTGCCTCAATTGCGCCTGGATTACTGGCTTCTTTTTCCTGTAAATCTTTTAATCTCTTCTCTAAAAGGCTTTTACCAAGCTCTACATATGGCTGTCGTAAATAAAGATTTTGTTGGACAATTTTTGTAGCAGGATTATCTACATCATTTAAATTAACATCATCTGTAGTATAACCTGCTTGATTAAGAACCCTGACTATTAAAGAGATTCCAACTGTATTTGTCATGCCGTAAAAAGTTGTGAATAGCTCTGCAAAAGCCTCTGCCAAGCCTTGATTATCAAGCTTGCTAAAATCAGGCGCATCTATTTTAAATACATTAAATGAATTCGCAGGTATTCTCGCATTAGACATATTGATTATAAGCCTTTTCGGATTATTTGCATAATGTTTTTTTTGCGCATCCCATTGTGACCCGCTAACAGCTACAAGGTTACTAAAACCATTTTGCCAGATACTTTCATTAAAATTCTGCTCTATGGATTTCCCAAACCAGAAAAATTCATCTGGGATAACAAGCGCTATATCAGTTATACCTTCATCTAAAATTTTATTCCCTATCTTATTACCTGTATGCGTGCCTTCTCGGACTTTAACTATGCCTGTTTTACGTATCTTCCAGTATTTTTCAGTATCCAGGCCATAATAAGCCAGAAATACCATCATATGCAGATCTCCTGTCCATCTGCCGCCCACATTATCAAACATCGCCCCAAAACCAGGCACGTCATCCCCTAAATCTTTATCCAACCCTGAATTATGGATAAAGGCTGAAAGCCTACTCTCTTCAATCCTGTCTGTTGTTTCAAAAAACATGTTGCCAAGAACCTTTGCAAATATATTTTTTACTTGTTCGCGTGAAACTCCCAAAGTTTTAGCTTTATTAAAAATTAAAGTAACTAGACTATCTGTTTTAAATCTACCCATATCCACTTTGAATAGGTCGTTACCTGGCTGTTCTTTACCATCGATAAAATTTACTTCATGCAAAGCATCTAATACTATAACTGCAAATTGTTCTCCATTAATTCCATCTTTTATAGCCTGATGTTTCAGGAGTACATAAAAGATTTCTACAAAAACCATCATAGTTTCATCGGTTGAGCCTGATTTTGAACTTGGGATAACCGCTATCTGGTCCCAGTTTATATTTAGGCCTCTTACAACCTGAGCCATACTGACTTCAAAATCTTTACCTAATTCATACTCACCTGAAATCTTTCCTGTCTCAACATTAATAACTTGAAAAACATCGCTTATACCCTGAAATGGCGTATGCTGGCCACCAATGCCTGTTTTAACAATATATTTTATTGGCTTATCAAGTCTTTTGGCCCGCCTTTTAAAAAACTCTTCCATCTTTCTGACTGTTTCTAAAAATACCTTTTTACCAATCTGTTTTCCATTGGAATCTTCTACGTAATACCCCTGTTCTCCTTCAAAAGCAAATGACCCATTAATAGCCGAACTCTCAGGCACACCATACCCATCCTGCTTATACCCAGCCATAAGAAACCGCTTAGCCATTTCTGCATCTCCATGGCTATTAAGCGCGGTATTTAACTTTTTCGCAATATTATTTATTTGGTTTTCTTCGCTCTTAATCTTATTCTTCATCTTTAAGCCCAAACAACTTTACACTCTTGACAATGTCAGTAGTGTAAAGAAAATGTTCTTCTTAAGCATATCAAAATCAAACTCTGTAGGCAAGCAAAATAAAAAACTCGTCCTGATAATTATCTGGATGCGTTCGTGATTAAGCGTATATCCTCTCTTTTTAAATATCGTTTCTCCATAAATGAGAAAGCATGTCTTCAATCCTAATACCAGGAGGAGTATGCTTCCATGCATCTTCTATGGCGCCTCCTGTAAAAAATTTGGCATTTCTATTCTGCAGTTCTACTGTAAAAAATGTTCTTCTGGTATAGCTGTCTAATGCTTTGCCAAGTGATTCTTCCGTAGCTACAATAATAGCTGCCTTTGCACTGTTAAGCACAACAGATGCCGTAGACCAGTTTGAAGGGCTCTGAAGCGCGCGCATGACTGCAAGCTGTTTATGCGCTGCAGAAGCCATAAATACCTGCAATGGGTAACTGCCATCTGGAAGCTGCCTGGCGCCTCTCGCAAGAATATCGTCTGTGCCCTGGCTTATAGATTCTAAAGGCACATCGCTATAGTGCTGAAATAAAAAATTAAGCTCGTCTACAAAATGCTGTATATTTTTAAAATGATATTTTGGATTATTTGTATAGTTGCAATTTTCCTCCGAGGTCAAGGCTAAAATACCTGCTATAAGTCCATCTACGTCATAAAGAGAGCTATCAGCCATAAATTTTAAGAAAAATGGATGAAAACTCCTTGGTATACAATGGCCTGCGTTTTGAACCTGTATAATAAAAGCTATAAGCGATGCGTGGTCAGGCCTTAACATACTCACATTGGAAAATTCAACTGGTATTTTTGCAAATTCAGGTATCCTTGCTGCGCCGTATTTTGCTAAATCAGTCCCATCTTTAAGCAATGTTTTCCTTACCTGCTTGTCTTTATATAACTCCAGGCCTGTAAGGCTCAGATCTCTCTGGACTCTTTCGTATATATCATTGAATGCGTCATGAGAATTAGATCCTACAGAGTGGGTCTTAATCCATAAACCTGACTGTTGAAAATAAAAATAAAGAACATGATACTTAAAAATAATATCCTAAGTCTTACTGCCCTCATAATAATATCCTCTAGAAATAGCCGTTTTAACGCAAATATTGAAAATATTGTGCTTATTCCAAACCCGCATTGCAATTAAATTGCGACGCGGGTTTGAAAAACTGGCTTAATTTTTTCTAAAAGTTCTTTTACTCTTTCTGCGTCAGCAAGATCTGTACCTTCTTGTTCAGCTGTTGCGCTACCAATAGCAACGCCTTCTAAAAATGCTGCCATATAATCTGGCCTTCCATGCTTATGGCTATCAAGAGTCAAGCGTCTAACAACAGCACCGATCAAAGAATCACCAGAACCTATAGAACTCTTCAATCTTATTTGTGGAGCTGGGATATGAGCTGTTATCAAATTCTCCCCTCTCGAATCAGTCCCTTGATAGACTACAACAGCCCCTAGCTCTTCCATAGATACGATAAAAAATCCTATATTATTTTGCTGGGTTATAGTTAAAACCATTGAAGCTATTTCAGGAATTAGATTTTTTCTTTTTAAATCTGCAAAATTTTTATTAAAATATCTACTAGCAAAACGCGTGAATTCCTCTAAATTCATCTTAATTGCTTCGGGAGATGCCCTTACTAGCGCCTCCATCTCATCTACGTCCATATAAGGTTTACAATCACCTAATACCTTGTAACCCTTTTCTTTAAGCATTTTGATGCAAGGAATATAAAACTTTTCTAGCGCTAAACCGGTAAATGGCTGCCCCGCTATAATAACAAAAACAAATTCGTCATTTTTGACTTTTGGCAATTTACTTAAAGCTTTTATTAGTTCATTGCCTTGCGATTCAGTCAATATAGGATTTGAAGGTCTCATATGGAGTTCTAATGGCTGGCCATCTGGCTCTTTAGGATTAGCAATAAAAGCAAATAAGCTCATCCTGGCTGCTCCGTCTAATAATACTTTTTCTAACGATATGTGCTTCAAGCTTTCTTCCAGTATTTTTGAAAAGATCTCGCCTTGGCTATCATCAGAAAATGCATAAAGATGCACTGAGATATTATCCTCTCCTAAAGTATCCATTACGCGTACAGCATTTGGTCCTGTGCTTCCTGGCCTAACCATATATCTTGACAAAATAAGTTCTCCAGATGAATTCGTATCAAACTCGATACTTAAATCCAATATAGCCGCGCTCTCTAATGCTATTACACGACCAACGCCTGTTTGTTTTTTTCTTGAAATAACGAAACCTTCGTCTCCCCTTTTTTTTGACTCTTTATACATTATTCTAAGAAGTTCTCTAGTGAACTTCAATTTTTTATCATTGTTAAGCTCGAGAAAAGCTTGGTGCATTTGCATTAACATATTATGGTCAAACTTTCCGCTAAAACCAAAAAAAGTCTTGATATAATTTAAGGCCTCTAACGAGGCTGAAGGCGATAACTGTGTATATCCAGATACACTATGTGTTTTTTTTGACGTAGCCGCAGTTCTATTAATAGGCAGCGCCGGTTCAGTTATCAGAAAAGGCCTATCTATAGGATTATCTATTAGTTTTCGTAATAATTCAGGCTTATACCCAAAGTTGTATAAAAAAGCTTCATGAGCTAACCCTGGGTCTAACTGCATGGATTCTAACTCTATTTCGCGAAGCAATGGAAGAGTACCTATGCTTGGTTTAAACCGTATCTCTCGTTCGTAAGTTTCCTTCTTATAATAATATTCGGCTACATATGCCGGCTTCCCTTCCTTATATAATTGTTTCTTGCCTTTGCCATCTGCAGTATGCCGCCACGTAGCCACTATAAGTGGCTTTGTAGATAGAGGATTTATTATACTATATCCATAACCAGGAGGTATTAATACTTTCTGTCCCTCTTTAACTTTTATAAGGCATGGCTCAACTTCCCCTGCAGTCCCTTTTTCAGAAACATCTTTTTGTAAAAGTAGCCATGCTTCATCGCCAAAAACAATCTGTACAACCTCGCACTTTTTAGGATAATGTACGCCTGTAGATATAGGCTTTTCTCCTCTTTCTGTATAAAGACTATGTGAAGGGTAAAGGACAAGAAGGTCATAACTAAGGTTGCTGTTAATAAGACGACCCACATCTTCGACTTTACTAACATTACAATAGCTCCTATAGTGAACTAAACGATAATGGGGGCCATTGGTTGGGTTTGGAGAATAAAACATAGGGTTAACTTTTGCTAATTTTTTTCCAAACCTGAGAAAAAACTTTTTGCTTCTCACGGAATTAATTTTGCCTCTTGTCAATCTAATAGGTAACCCAAGCCTATCCCTTAAATCAATGTCGCCAAGGGTTAATTTATAAGTTATAAATCCCGATGACGAAAAACCAAAATTTAAAGTAGCGATGCGGCCTGTTGTCTCGTCTCTTGAGAAATCCTGTACTAAAACTAAAGCAATCATAGGTGAACTTCTAAGATAATCTAAAGCTAGCCCAAAAAGTTCTTTACCTATACCGCGTTTTCGGTAACCAGGATGTACAGCTATCTCATCTATCTCGCCTATACTAAGACTGTCACGTAATCGCCTAGAAACAGCATATCCTATAATATTGCCATGAGAACGAGCAATAATAACTGTTCCAGGGTCTCTGACTCTTATTATATTAGCAAGCTTATTTCTATATAATTTCACATCAAACTCCTCATTATATCCTGTGATTTCCTCTTTGAAGTACTTGTCACGAAATTCTAAAAGTTCCGTCAGATCATCTTCTCGCGCCTTCTCGATGATAAAGCGCCCTGATTCTTCTGAGATTGCAGTAGACTTGGGCGCAGCATCATTAAGACTTCTGTTATAAGCTGCTATAAGATCAGCGTCTGAAACTAATGGAGGCCTTAAACTATATGCGGTATTTTTAGAATATATATTTTTATTTTCAGAGAAAAAAGGATGGCTAGAAATTCCTATAAAAATAAATATTGAGAGGACTATTAAATAAAATGTTTTACAAACTACTTTTTTTATACCCATAACTATATGCGGGACGTGTCACTTTCTGACACGTCCCGTTTATCTCTTTATCTCAGAGTTTCTTATACTTAATTATAAATTCGAAGCTGCAGCATGGCTACTTTCTAACTTTTCTGCAATCGTAGCGGCTTCTAACGGAACAGATGCTTTATATAACTTACCCTGGCCTGTTATTTCATATTCGCCTAAAATAGCCGGGATAATAACAGTATCTCCTTTTTTCAAGCTTAAAGTCTTTCCTTTGGCTTTAACCTCTACATTGCCTTCTAATACTATGAGTGCATCAGCACTATGAACATCTGAATTCTTGTGCGGGTTGCCTGGAGTAACATTAATGACGCTCAATGCAAATTCTCTCGCAGGTGTATCATACAAAATCTCTGAAGGAGAAACTTGCCTGGCTTTTAATATTTCTGGTTTTCCGCTATTAAAGGTAAGAACTTTTAGAAGCTCCGAGACATCTACGTATTTAGGCGTAAGGCCTCCTCGCAACACATTGTCGGAATTCGCCATACACTCCATACCCACGCCTTCTAAATAAGCATGAAGTCCGCCTGCCCCTAGATACATCGCCTCTCCAGACCTTAAGTGAATAAAATTTAACAAATAAATAGAAAATATTCCTCTATCAATATGACCATCTTTAGTATATTGTTCATCAGCTTTTAATATCCAAAACTCACGATTATCTTTATCGAAAGACTGTTCTTTAAGTCTTTCGATCAAAGATTTAAGTATTTCATCTACTTTTTCCTGAGGCATAATTTCTTCTGACATTATTTTACTATAAAGTTCTTTTATGAGTTCTTTTCTCTTTGTTTCATCTTGGCCTGCAGCATTTAATCTCTGTCTAAAATCTGGCATGATATCATGAAATTCTTCAATATCTTCCAAAAATCCTGCTATTTCTTCCAAAGGCCTGAATCCATTTAAGGCATAAAAATCTTTTACAGCTACTATAAGCTCTGGTTTATGATTTGCGTCCTTGTAATCACGATTAAAAGCTTTGATAGGAATACCTCTGGCATCTTCATCTTTGAAGCCTGCTTCTGCCTGCTTCTTATTCGGATGGGCCTGGATGGAAAGCATTTTCCCTGCAGCCAAAACTTTCAATAGATACGGCAGCTGTTTATTAAATTGCGTTGCTATATCCTTTCCTAATATCTCCTCACTAGCGCCATTTATCAGATCATTCAGATTAATAGCGATTTCCATAACATCTGCTTTAGCCGGTAAGGACGGGTGAGCGCCTATCCAGAGCTCTGCATAGGGTTTTCCATCGCTGTTATCTATCCTGAGAAGAGCTGGTATGAAAGCTGTATTGCCCCGTTCGCCCCAGTCGTAATGTTGGACAGAGCAGTGAATCTTTAACAATACAGGGTTATCCTTAAAAGCCTTTTGAGCAGCCATATGCTTGGAATCAATAGACTCCATAACCGCTTGTTCCATCTGACGCAGAATGCCATCCGGCTCCTTAATCCCTATAAATACAATATTATCTGCTCGTGACTGCGAAGCGTTGGTCTGCGCGTAAATCCTTAACTGCGGCGCATTCCCTGATGGCCGTATATGTACTACATCTCCATTCAAGAACATAATCTTAACTCCGTCAATCCAATTGATCCGCAAGACTCTGTCAAATCCATTTTCTGGCGTAAAAAACTTTTCTAATTCCTGCCGCATATGCTGAAATGTTCCTGCTGTACCAGCGTCAGGTGTTTCAACTGTTCCATCGCCTCGCACAACCTGTATCTGATCACCTGTAAATTCCACTTCTACAATACCGGTTTTTCCAGAAGGAGAAAATTTAGCAATAATCTGTTGACTTGCCTCTCTCGGAAAATTATCAAGCAACCCTGCCTGTGTAAACCGATTAGGCAGTTCATTAAATAACTGCTCCACTGGTACATTACGACCGGCAGCCTGTGTTAAAACAGTCAGTATTGGAAGAAGAGCGTCTCGGGTTGGTAAAGGCTCAAGTCTTTCTCCGTTGACTATTATAGGTGTCTGAAGCAAAAAACCTCCGTTAACTTCCCACGAACAGACCCGTTTTCTGCCTTGAGCTTCAGCCTTTTGCATTGCACGCGCCACATATGGAGAACCAATCTTGGTCTGCTTAATTTCAATACCTGCTCTTTCTAATTCACTCCGCACAATATCATTAGCGCTAATTGGGACCGCTACAAAATCTACACTTAATGCCTTTGCAACCACAAGGCCTAATACATCGCCTCTATAAAATCGCCCTTGAGCATCAATCACAAGCGGACGATCAAAATCACCATCTCCGGATATTATCGCGTCTGGTTTATGTTTTTCCGCTAACTCTCTGAAATACACGAGATTCTCAGGAGTTATATTTTCAGTATCAATCGGAATAAATGCAGCGCTACGGCCTTCACGTATGACTTCTGCTCCTAGTTGTTTTAAGATATTAACAAGTAAATCTCGACCTACTGTTGATTGTTCATACACAACAATCCTCTTCCCTTTTAATGGTTTACCTGGAAAGATGCGTACATATCGCTGCAAATATTCCTCTACTGCCCTATCATTGACAACAGGTAATACTAATCTATCCGGCGCTATTTGACGAAGTTTAAGTGCACCATTTTCATCAAACGGCGACTCACTAGCCAACTCACTATAGATTTTCTCTCGAACCTCTGTCACTGCCGATAAGACATCCTTTTCATCTTCTTTCATCAGTTCTTCGCGAGTCTTTACAAATTTTATGCCGTTCCTGTCATCCGGTATATGACTTCCGGTTACCATAACATGCGCTAAACCACGCGTAAATGCATAATAACTTAGTAGTGGTGTTGGAACATGTCCGAGATATTCTACACTATAACCTGCCTCTTTAATGGCATGTATTACTGCCTGCGTAATTTTATCAGTGCTGCTGCGTAAATCCCCACCAATAACAATAGTGTCATCTCTTTTAATATCACTTCTTTTCTCCAAAAATCTCAAAAACCCCTGCGTATTAATAGTAATCTCCAAATCAGTCATATCTTTAATTTTTGCACGCAACCCACTGGTTCCAAACCCCAGCGGATTTGGTTCATAGGTAAGCTGCTTACGAAGAGTAGTTTCTGAGCTATTCATACGCACTTCTTCAACTACATTTGTAGGCCGCTGCATTACAACGCCAGCAGGAAGTTCTCCTTTTTCAATTGCATCTAAAATCTTAGCCATCCCAGGTTCACTAGCCTTAGCATAAAGGTCTACAAGGTTAATCTGGCCTTCTGCTTTTGGAAGTTTATCTGCATTATACCATTGAATAGGAGGAATTTCCTTACCTTTATAGTCAGGGTTTAAAACCATTGTTATTTTGCCGCCCCTATTTACAAATAAATAAGGCGCAGGGGTATTGTTCGGCCAATCATAAATTGCATCTTTATATGTGCCGTCCGCATATCCTATATCAAAGAAAGAATGCGTACCTTCTCCAACTGGAATTGTTACATGGAAATACCCTGGCAGAGCATAAAATATATCTCCTGGTTTCAGGTATTGAGCCCTATTTTCTACAGGATTTCCTGCGCTATCATATTTTATTTGCAGCGAGATAAATTCACCCTGGCCTACTTGTTGAATATCAAGCTGTGGATTAAAATGCCCTGTGGTTTTTACAATTTCTCCGTCTGGAAATTTTTTAAGCTCTGAACTAAACGCAGTAAAATTTAATGTGCTCCAGCCTTTTGAACTACCCTCTGGAGTTTTGCTAATTTTCTGCCGCGGCGTTGGAACAAGGCCGTGTATCATATTGTAGAGAACCGTCTTTTGTATAGCCAAAAACTCCGCTGACTTCTGCGCTAATTTTCCAATAACGCCTTTTTTCTGTAAATCGCCTACAGTACGCTTACCTGCCTGTTCATAATCCCTGTCAAGGCCTTTTAATTGGGCATCATCTGAATAAGTTAACAAGCCGTTTTGATCTACGCTTACGCCCATAGCCTGCAAACGGTTATTCAGATAACTATATGTTGCTGCAAGAGTTCCTGATTGTAATTTATCTTCTATAGCAATGGCTAAAGCGTGAATAGCAGTATCTATAATTTCAGGCTTATTTGTAGGAAATGAAAGTCTCAACTCATTTTGGCCTCCTAAAAATGCCCAACCCGGCACAAAGCCGACATTCTTACCATTTCTTTCCTTTCTTGTCATTTCAACAAGCAACTCTTCTGCATTAACTTCTTCAGGTAAGGTCAAAAAGATAAAATACCCTCCTGGCCCTTCTGTCCAGGTTGCCCCTTTTGGCATATATTTCTCAAGTGCAGCTATCATTGCAGCCCGCCTTTTTGAATATTCAGCTATCAACACATTCTTGACATGCGCATCAATAAGACCGGTTTCTATGAATCGAGCTGTCAGCACCTGAGTCAAAGAATTAGCGCCGCCTCTTGTCATTTCTTCATGCGTCTTTAATATATCTATTATTTTTTCAGGCGCAATTGTCCAGCCTATCCTCATGCCAGGAGTAAATGTCTTCGAGACTGTGCCAAGATATATAACTATATCTTCGTCTAAGTCTTTGGATAGCTCAAGTAGAGTAGGTATTTCATCTCCTTCATATCTAAGCGCGCCATATGGATTATCTTCAGCAATAAATATACCAAACTCAATTGCTATCTCTATGAGCCTCTTCCTCACTTCAAGGCTCATGACTCTACCTCCTGGATTATCAAATGTTGACATGGCATATATTAGGGATGGAAGCGCTTTTCCGCTATTTTTTCTATCTATCAAATCGCTTCGTAGTTTTTCAAGGCCTTCCAAGCTATTTAAATCATACGGCTTGACCTCGCATCCATAAGGATCTACTGCGCTCATAAGGCCAAGATATGTGGGCCTCTGAGTAATAATCTCCATACTTCTATCTGTCATTCTACTTCTAGCCGAAATAGTCTTAACAAGATAGCCTAAAAGATCAAGGCCTTCCTGTGAACCATCTGTTATAATAACATCCTCTGGCCTGCTATAATGATTTTTTGCTATTATTTTTCTGAGTCTCTCAATACCCTGACTAGGAGAACGGGTTAATGCCTCTCTCCACTCCCCTTCGCCAAATTCCGAGATAAGGTCATCGGTTTCTTGATAAGGAAACAGCTCTATGGCAGGAATTCCCCCTGCTAATGAAATCAACTTCGGGTCAGCCATGAGTTTAAGAATCCGCCTTATCTCTGAAAGCTTAACCTTTTTACCATAATCTGATAAAGCGCTTGCCAACCATTTTGGCAATTCAGGTTCTTTTTCTTCTTTGGTTAACTGGCGAAATTCTAATTTTTGAGGATCATATCTTCTTAATAATTCTTTATAGACAAATACCTGTGCCATTGAATTTGGATGAAGAGTAACAGAGCCTTTAGTAGCCTCAAATTTTATTGCAAGGGCGCTTGGTAAGACAACATAAATAGACCCTATATCAACATCTTTTCCAAAAAGCGGCGAAAGACTGCGAAGCTGAACTACCCTGCTATTCAGCCCTTTTTTATCCATTGACTTTAAACTGCCGCTCTTAGACAAAACAGGTTCTCTGTATCTACCATCTTCTACCAAAAGCAACCCGTATCTCTCAGCTAATTCTAAAAGTTTTATTCTTGCGTCATCAGAAATTGCCTGTTTACCATCCTTTGTTTCAGATAAAACCTGAATAAATTTGACACTAGATGAACGGATTAAGCCAGTTTCAAGAAGTTTGTCTAATTTCTCAACATCCTTAATGTTCGAAAGGTTTAATTCTGCAAACTTTGCTCCGTAAAACTTATAAATCCCCTTATCTTGTTTAGATAGACTTCCTTTTTGGAAAATAACTACATCACCTTCTTCAATAAGAAGCCTTGCTAAAGTATCTTCTGCTTCAGAAATACTATCAAGTATTACAACCTCTGCATCAGGATGAGCATCTATATTCTCTCTTTTAAGTAGAGCTGATAAAAGCTCGATAAGTCTAGGATAGCCCCTTGTTAATCCATATTGAAGCGCCACTGCTGCAAGAGTATCTTTAGTGAGATTGGTGAGAATTTCTGGATCAGCAAAAACCTCATGCGTTAAAGCTGTTATCTTTGCGCTAGCAGGAAGATCTTCGCTGCCACTTCTTATTGCTTGACTTATAGCTAATTCTTCACTTTTAGGGCTTTCCGCAACTGTCTTTGCCATACCAGCTTTAAAATCACCTGCTTTTACTTTTGTTACCTTATCTCTTGTAAGTTTAAAATATGTAGAATACCCTTTCTGAGGGGTAAGCTTTACTATGACTGCGCCTGGTTCTGTAGAAGCTGCTGCTTCTATGCCAGTCAGGTTTTCCAATTTAGCAAGGAGGGCTTTGTTTCTAGCAGCTGCCACAGCTAATTCTGTGCGTATTCTTTGAATTATGTTCTCAAGGGTAACTTCTGCTACTCCCACGGCCCATATCTTTGCAAGGCTAGGAGCTACTTTGGCATTAAACTCTTGCTCCAAACCGCTAAATGCAAGAGGAACTCTCAGGGTCTTTTGGTAGTTTAATAGATTATCTATTATCTTAGAAAGGTCTAATTGTTGTAACAGTTCTTCTATTGGTTTACGCCTGCCTGATAATAAGAAGTGATAGTTTTCTTCATCGATATCAGTCTTGGAATAAGGGGATACGATTATATAGGAATAGCCTTTTTCTCTTAGGAGTTTAGTGATGCCTTTAGTATGAAAGCCTCCATGTATAAGAGTGGCTAGCTTTACATTGCGCTTAGTTATCTCAGATATGGCGTTTGTTACCATTGCGATATCGCGTTCTTTTACTACTTTATAGAAGTCCTCCAGGTCCTGCAGGTGGTTATCTATTAAATCAGGGTTATAGTCTATAAAGGTATTGATATTATATCTTTTAAGGGTTTTTGGCAAGAAGTCCTTAAAGAATGCTACTTTATGGAAGTCCTTATTATTAAGGTAATAGTCCAGGTCTTCATTGGAGACTTTAAGATTAAAGAAACTTTCAAGGAAGTTTATGTTGTGGTCTATTTTTACGAGGTTTTTTTGTTCATCAGTCTTGGAAAGAGATTCTTTTATTTCAAAGTTCAAGTCTTCCAGTTCTGTAAAGAGTTTTGTGGAATCTAAAGAGTTTACTTTAGTGAGGTAGTCTATGAAATTCATTAGCTCTGGGTATTTCTGTTCAAGACCAGGTCTTGAACTAAGCGCGCTTTCGTCAGAACCATCAAGACCTGGTCTTATATGCTTCAACGCCAGGTCTTTTAAGTAACTATAGAATGAGAAAGGAGAGATTTTCTGGTCTTTAAATAGGCTTGAGCGTGCTATTAAGCCATCTAAGTCATTGTTCAAAGATTTATTTTGTAAGGTTGACTGCAGGTTCAATAAGAGATTCTGGGACTGGTTCATTATCTTTAACTGGTCTATGGTCTTTTCTTTTTCCATGGTTTCAGTCAGAATAGAGATATTCTTATAGTCAACCATGGAGATATTGAGCTTCTTGGTAAAACCAGTCAGATACTGGATATATTTGGCTGTGTCTAGTTTCTGGGAACTGAATTCAGACTCTTTCTGGTCCAGATCTAAAAGGTCTTTTGAATATACTTTAGGCTTAAGTTCAGTTATGGCTTTTTTAGTTTGAGAGATAAAAACTTGGGAAGATGGGTTAAATTTCATTATCTTGTTAAAATCAATGATATTATTGAAGTAGATATCTTTAGTCTCTATGCCCCAGATAGGTAAATCCGGGTATTTTGTTATGGAAAGATATTCTTCCCCTGTCAACTCGCCTGAATCTATAAATACACGGGAGACCTTTTCTCTTACGCTGTAATCAGGAAAGCTGGAAACGCTGGAGGTATCCACCTTTCCAACCGCCCCTTCTGAACAGACAAGTCCCATATTATAGTCTTTTAATAAAAGCTCCAGGATTTTAGCTAGATTTAGCTCTGCTTCCGGGTTTGTGTGCAGGTCCTGGATGCCTACTATCAGAGGGGCTGTGTCTTCCACATTGCCTGCTGAGCCTTGATACACCTCCACGACTCTACCTAATTCCTGGGGTATATGTATCTGGGATATATCACTTAAGTTAGACTGGAGTATTTTTTTAGACGCTCTTTCCTGAGATTGGACTTCTTTAATATCTTCTCCCTTCAGGACAGACTGCTTCTTTTGGAGAATATCCTGGGATTGGTTACTGATTTTATCGTAATCTACTTTTTTATTCTTGAAGAGTGATCTGGAACCAGGGGCAGCGTATAAACAGTTAGTAGCTA
>JAHJQM010000047.1 GCA_018819285.1 Candidatus Omnitrophota bacterium | reverse complement strand
CTATTTCCATAATACTGGCAAAATTCGCACCAGTCATAATAGTGCCTATTTTTTATAAATATTCTCCTATAAAAGATGCAACATTAGAGAACAAGCTGAGCCAGCTTGTTTCAAGGGTTGGGTTTAAGGCTAGCGGCGTATATGAGCTGGACATAAGCAAAGACACAAAAAAGGCTAATGCAGCATTGCTCGGCCTTGGCAGGCAGAAAAGGATAGTGCTTTGTGATACGCTTATTTCAAATTTCAGCCACGATGAAATAGAGTCTGTTATGGCTCATGAACTTGGGCATCACAAGCTGAGCCACATGTGGAAACTCATAATATCAGGAGGTATTTTTACCTTTATAATATTCTTTTTTGCAAATAGCCTGTTTCTAAAATTGCATAACTTTTTTGGATACAACATGCTTTATGATTATGAATCGCTTGTATTGATATATTTTATTGTAGCTCTGTTTAATATAGCGTTGATTCCGGTGGCCAATGCCTTTTCAAGACGCCTGGAAAAAGATGCGGATGAGTTTTCGTTGAAAACCACAGGGAATAACAGGGCATTTATATCTACAATGAAAAAACTTAGCGAACAGAACCTGGCAGATACATATCCCGGCAGATTTTATGAAATAATGCTTTACGACCATCCGCCGATAGCGAGGAGGATAGCCTTTGCAGAATCATTCAAACAAAGCGCCTAAAATAACCCCAAACAAGGTATATATTAAAAGGCTTCAAGACTGGTCTTTGGACCAGAAAATAAGCGAAGCTGTTTTATCTGCATGGCAATATTTAGAGCCAATAGTTGATTTTAGAGATAAAAATAGCTTTACTGCGATAAAGTTAACATTTGGAGAAGAAGGCGCCTCTGGATATATAAAGCCTGCATGGTTAACAGATATTTTAAACTCTTTGAGAGAGGCTACAGAAAACCTTTTTATAGTCGAGACAAATACGCTTTACAGAGAGAAACGATCTAATGCAGTCGGGCATCTTCATGTAGCTAACAGTCATGGATACAGCTTTGACAAAGTTGGGATACCCATAATAATAGCTGACGGTTTGCGTGGACGAGATTGCCAGAATATACCAATACGCGGAGACCATTTTGAGAACGTTAAGATAGCCAGAGGTATATGCGAAAGCGATAATGTGATCTGCATATCGCATGTAACAGGCCATATGCAATCAGGCTTTGCGGGCTCTCTTAAAAACCTTGGTATAGGATGCGCTTCCCGCCAGGGCAAGCTCTTGCAGCATTCAGGTACTCTTCCAGAGATAACTGTTGAAAAATGCATTGGCTGCAGCGCGTGTATGAGTATATGCCCTGCAAACGCAATAGGCATAAAAAAGAAAAAGGCCATACTTGTAAAGGAAAGATGTGTCGGCTGCGGGGAATGTACTGTGGCATGCAGAGCGGGAGCCATTGATATAAAATATAACGAAAATGCTGTAAAATTCCAGGAAAAAATGGTAGAATATGCTTTGGGCGTAAAAAAGGCTCTAAACTCCAGAATTGTGTATTTAAATTTTCTGGAACATGTGACAAAAAATTGTGATTGCATGTCAAAAGATGAAACGTCTATTGTACCTGATATAGGAATATTATGCAGCACAGATCCTGTCGCAATAGATAAGGCCTCAATGGATCTTGTAGGCATAGATAAATTTAAAGAAATATTTCCTGAGATAGACCCGCTTGTGCAGATAAGGCATGCTGAAAAGATAAAATTAGGCGTCAGCCAATACGAACTCGTGGAGATTTAGAATGTACCTAGCGTATACAATTATCCTGCTAGTATTAATTTCAATACTGGTCATTACTTTAATAGAAGAGATCATGGCAAGAAAAGGCATGACGCAGGGTATTGCAAATAAATACTGGGTGCTGAGAGAGAAGAGAAGGTTTGTAAGGTTTCAGGAAGATCTGAAAATAAGGTATGATCGTATTGGCTCTGAGTTAAACCCAGGCAATACCAAGATGAGAAATGTGTCCAGAAAAGGACTGTGCATTTCTACTTATGAAAAACTCAAAAAAAAAGACAACCTGAAGATAGAGATAGAAGTTCCTGGTTTTTCAAAGCCTGTGAAATTAATAGGTTCTGTTATGTGGGTAAGAGAGCTGCGGTCTACTGATGACAACGGAAGGAGGCTATTCTATACAGGTATTAGGTTTGGAAAGATCGACCCGGCAGCAGAAGCTATGTTAATAACACATTTAAATACCCTGAAAAGGTACTAATAGAGCCCAATGATAACTATAGAAGAATTTAAAAAACTTAATATAAGGATTGCCAGAATAAAAGAAGTGATTGATCATCCTGGTGCAGACAGGCTGTATATTGTGCGCCTTGTAATCGGGGAAGAAGAAAGAGAGGTTGTTGCTGGAATAAAAAAGGGCTATAATAAAGAAGAACTTTTAGGTAAGCTAGTGGTTGTTGTTGAAAACCTAGAACCTGCTGTCATAAGAGGGGTGGAGAGCAGAGGCATGATCCTTGCGGCTCAGGACGGAGAAACCCTGGCTGTTCTTTCGCCTGACAGACCTGTTGCCCCAGGCTCTCTTGTAAAATAAGTGAGTACAATGATCGTAGGTCTTACAGGCGCTAATGCCTCTGGAAAAGGCGAGGCAGCCAGCTATTTAAAATCAAAGGGCTTTGAATATTATTCGCTTTCTGATATATTAAGGGAAGAGGCTAAAGCCAGAAAAATAGAACTGTCCCGCGAGAATCTCATAAGGTTAGGTAATGAGGTAAGGGGAAAAAACGGGCCTTCAGTCCTAGCAGATTTAGTTACAAAAAAGATTAAAAATAAAAGCAACTACGTAATAGATTCTATTAGAAATCCTTTTGAAATAAAAGCTCTTAGAAAATTAAATGATTTTACCCTGCTAGGTATAGACGCCCCTGTGGAAATGAGATTCAAAAGAGCTGTAGCGAGAAACAGGCCAGGGGACCCAGAGACATTAGAGGAGTTTATAGAAAAAGAAAGAAAAGAAAATATAAACAGCTCTACAAACCAGCAGCTGGAAAATTGTCTCAAGCTGGCAGATATTTTAATCATAAACAATTCTAACCTGGAGGATTTTTATAAAAAAATAGATGAAAAAATCGCAGAAATCAAAAAGGCCTGAATGGGATGAGTATTTTTTAAAAATGTCATACCTCGTAGCTGAGCGTTCTACGTGCCTTAGGCACCATGTAGGCGCAGTTATCGTAAGGGATAAAAGGATACTTACTACTGGTTACAACGGAGCAGCAAAAGGCGTAAAAGATTGCTTGGAATTAGGCTGCTTGAGAGATGAAAGAGGCATTCCTTCAGGCGAAAGGCATGAGATATGCAGAGCAATACACGCGGAACAGAATGCAATAATACAGGGGGGCTTGCACGGAATAAATATTGCTGATAGCATAATCTACTGCACTCATTCGCCATGTATCCTTTGCGCAAAAATGATAGTGAATGCGCAGATAAAAAAGTTCGTTACCTGCGGCCAATACGCAGATAAAAGTTTTAAGGCATTATTTGAAGAGGCGGGCGTGGAATATAAAAAGATAACTGCGCCGAAATTAGGCATGCTAAAATTAGATTAAGCCATGAGGTAACCATACATTGAGAGAAAAAAGAAGATTCATAAGGTTCTCTATTGCTTTAAAAGTCGCCTATATTGTTCAAAAAGATCAGAAAACAGAAAAACTAGGCACTACTAAAGATGTCAGCGCTCATGGTATTCAGTTATTAACTAGCGATAAACTGGAGCTAGGGGACAGAGTTGATCTTAAGATATTCGTGCCAGAGGCATTAAACCCAGCCCACATGAAAGGCATCGTGGTATGGTCAAGAGAGCTAGGCTCCCAAAAAAGCCATTCTTATAGCGCTGGCATTGATTTCGGCAAGATAGAAGAAGATAATAAAAATACTTTTTTAAAATTCCTATGCGACCTTATGTACGCAAAAACAGGAGATAAAAAAGAAGAATGAGAGTCATGAAAATTTTTATAGTAGTATTGATAGGAGGTTCTCTTTTGATGTCAGGTTGTGCCACAACATATAATCCTGCGACTGAAAAAAGAGAACTTGTATTTATCACAACGCCTATGGAGGTAGCGCTTGGCCAGAATACGGCACTGCAGGTAGCAAAGCAGTACGCTTTTATAAAAGACCCGAAACAGGTTAATAAGGTTACAGAGATAGGGGATAAGCTGGCAAAGGTATCTGACAGGACTGATCTTAAGTATCATTTTAGCGTAGTGGAGGACAAAGAAATAAACGCATTTACAATGCCAGGCGGATATATTTATATCAACTCAGGCCTTCTTGATATTACGACTGACGATGAACTGGCGTGCGTAATAGGCCATGAAATAGGCCATGTTGCCGCAAGACATATCGCCAAGAAACTCCAGACCCAGTTAGGCTACGAAATCCTGATGAACATAGCCCTCCAGAATACAAACGTCAGACAGATGCAGCAGGCCATTAATGTCACCTTTAATCTTGTAGAGCTTGGATATTCAAGAGAGGATGAGCTTCTGTCAGATAGGCTGGGAGCAAAATACGCGTATAAAGCAGGCTATAACCCTAATGCAATGATCACATTTTTAAAAAAATTGGAAGAAAAAAATAAAAATGAAATGGGCCCTGTTTTTCTTCGCAGCCATCCATATACATCGCAAAGGATTCAGATGTTAAAAAAAGAAATCCCTGCTATAATATCAAGAGTAGACGCTAAAGTTAATCAGAATGCCTCTGGTTCAAGCGCCAATATTAATACGTTATCTCCTGGAATCCAGGTCGCAACGCAACCTGTAAAATACGGAACCTCAAAACTGCCAACGAGAGTCATGTGCAAGAAATGCAGGAGGATATTTTCTGGCACTGTAAACTATTGTCCATACGATGGGACGAAATTGTAAGTGAGGCCATAACTTATGGAGCCCGAAGGACGACATAAGTTATTTGGCCGAACTTATCCTTGCCATTTTGCGGGGGATTTTGAATGTACTGGAAGCCAGTTATTTTAATGTACTACGCAAAAT
>JAHJQM010000046.1 GCA_018819285.1 Candidatus Omnitrophota bacterium | reverse complement strand
CTGTGGATTTAAGATGGCTTTTGAGGAAAAAGATGGATTTTCAGAGTATAGGGGTATATGATGTGTCTTCCAGTCCCTCGCTTTAGTGGGCGATAATTTCAGTAAGTTTGAATATGGGCAGGAACATGGCAACAACTATACCACCTATCACTATACCGAGAAAAGCTATTATCAAAGGTTCTATAAGGCTGGTAAGGCCGCTTACAGCAGCATCCACCTGGTCTTCGTAAAAATCAGCTATTTTAGTAAGCATTTTTTCAAGCTCGCCCGTCTGCTCCCCTACCTTAATCATCCTGACAACCATTGGAGGAAATGCGCCGCTTTTGGCAAGAGGGTCAGCTATATTTTCGCCTTCCTTTATGCCGTTACGCACAGCTTCCACCGCCTTCTCTATCACAGTATTGCCCGCGGTTTTACCTACTATTTCCAGAGAAACAAGTATAGGCACTCCGCTTTTAACAAGCGTGGCGAATGTCCTTGTGAATTTTGCAACAGCCACCTTTCTGAAAAGAGGCCCTAGAACAGGCATGGCAAGAAGCATTTTGTCAAAATTTTCTTTTCCCTGCAAAGTCTTCATATATTTTTTTAAAGCAAATACCACAACAGTAACCCCGGCTGCCACGTATAAAAACATTTGTCTTATAGTATCGCTTATAAAAATCAGGATCCTGGTAGGCAAAGGCAATTCCCCTCCCAGCATTGTAAATATGCCTTTAAAAGTAGGTATGACTTTTAAAAGCATAACAAGCGTTATAAGCATTGCCATTGTTATTACAACTACAGGATATACAAGGCTGGACTTTACTTTTCTCTGTAATGTGTTCGTTTTTTCAAGATACGACGCAAGCCTGTCAAGGATATCGTCCAGCGCACCGCTTGATTCGCCTGCCTTCACCATATTTATATAAAGAGTTGAAAATACTGTTGGGTGCTTCGCGAGCGCATCAGATAGGCTTGAACCTGTTTCTATATCATCTTTTATCTTTGTCAGGATATTTTTAAAAATAGGTTTTTCTATCTGTTCACATAAAATATCCAAAGCCTGAACCAGAGGTATGCCGCTATCCACCATGGTGGCAAGCTGTCTGGAAAATATAACTATTTCTTCCAACTTTACACTGCCTTTTGAAGATATAGGCTTTCTTTTTGCGGTTTCTTCTACAGAAATTATTATAAGGTTTTTTTTGCGAAGCGCGTCTATCAAAAGTGCCTTGTCTGAATATTCCAATATCTCGCTTACTGTCTTTCCGGTAATCTCTTTTGCTATATATTTAAACGTAGGCATAAATTATTCTTCTGCTGTTACTCGCGCGACCTCTTCCATGCTGGTTACACCATTCTTATATTTCTCCATACCATCATCGCGTAAAGTCTTCATGCCTTTTGAAACAGCATAATTTCTTATAGCGTCTATAGATTTGTTTTCTATTATCATCTCTCGGATCTTATCGTCTACTGCCAATGCCTCAAGTATAGCGATCCTTCCAAAATAACCTGTTGAACCGCATTTTTTGCAACCCTTACCTTTGCAAGCCTTGCATATAACCCTACACAGCCTCTGCGCAGCCACAAGCACAACAGACGATGCTATCAGAAAAGGCTCTATGCCCATATCCATAAGCCTGGAAATAGCCGTAGGCGCATCATTTGTATGTAGCGTGCTTAATACCAATTGCCCTGTAAGAGACGCCTTTATCGCGATATCCGCTGTCTCAGAATCCCGTATCTCGCCTATCATTATTATATCAGGGCTCTGTCTTAATAATGAGCGTAAGCCGTTCGCAAAAGTCAGCCCTATTTCAGCATTTGCCTGTACTTGCGTTATGCCCTCCACCTGATATTCAACAGGGTCTTCAATAGTTATAATATTCTTATCGGGCGTATTCATCTGATTTATCACTGAATAAAGAGTCGTGGATTTTCCGCTCCCGGTAGGGCCTGTCACAAGTATCATGCCAAAAGGTTTTGCTATCGCCTCTTTGAACCTCATAAGCGTGTCAGCGGAAAAACCAAGCGTATCAAGGCCTATTGAAAGATTGGATTTATCAAGCGCCCGCATGACCACCTTGCCTCCAAAAGCTGTAGGCAGCATAGACACTCTAAAATCCACTTCTTTTTTTTGCATCTTTATTTTGAATCTCCCGTCCTGCGGTATCCTTGATTCCGTAATATTCATGCCTGACATAATTTTTAATCTTGCAAGCACCGCATTTTGATTCTTCTTTGGTATCCTCAAAACATCGTGCAGGTTCCCATCAATTCTATATCTTACGCGGAGATGATCTTCTTCAGACTCAATATGAATATCGGAAGCCCTTTTCTTTAAAGCCTCTGATATTATCAAATTCACCATCTTGACAATAGTCGGAGTCCCTCCTTCTAGCGCAGCCTCACCTATGTCGAATTCCTCTTTCACCATATCTATAACTTCAAGGCTGGGGTCTTCTGTATTTTTAATAGCATCTGACATGAGCCTGTCGTCCGAATCATACAATCTGTCTATTGCATCCAGTATATCAGTCTCGGTACTCAGCACAGGTTCTACGTTAAATTTTGTAAACACCTTTAGATCATCAATTACAAATATATTCAATGGATCTGCCATAGCAACTATCAATGTATTGGAAAACCTGCATATAGCAATAACCTTGTGCTGCCTTGCCATTGCTTCTGGTATGAGTTTGACGCAATCCTTATCCGATTTATACTTTGAAAGATTGATGGCGGGCATGTTCAATTCTTTACTCATCACAGACATCATATCTCTTTCGCTTACCATGCCTTCTTTAATAAGTATCCTGCCAAGGATTCCACCATTCTTAGCCTGAAGATTTTTGGCGGCCTCAAGATTTTTCTGTGTAATAAGTTTACTGTCAATTAGCGCCTGTATCAATCTGTCCTTTAGCGATTTAGCCATAATATTTTATTCGTCCTGCACTGTCACGCGCAAAACTTCTTCCAGGCTAGTAAGGCCTGCTAAAACTTTAGCAATACCGTCTTCCCGCAATGTCCTCATACCTTCTGTGCGGGCAATTTGTTTTACCTCATTTTCCCTGGCACGCTTTAAAACAAGGTCTCTTATAGCAGGCGTAATTGCAAGCACCTCGCATATACCCACCCTGCCTGAATATCCTGTATTTAAACATGCTGCGCATCCTTTTGCTTTATAAAATAAAATATCCTTTGTCTTTTTAATATCAATACCAAGCTTCGCGGCCAAGATTTCGCCTGGTTTATAAACTTCTCTGCATTTAGGGCATAATTTTCGTATAAGCCTTTGAGCAACTATTGCAATAAGCGACGCGCTTATTAAAAAAGGTTCGCAGCCCATATTTATAAGGCGCACCACTGAGCCAGGAGCAGTAGTTGTATGGAGCGTGCTCAATACAAGATGGCCTGTGAGAGCAGATTTTATTGCTATATCCACTGTATCAAAATCTCTTATTTCTCCTATCATTATCACATCTGGGTCCTGCCTAAGGATAGATCTTAGGGCGCTGGCAAATGTAAGGCCCGTCTCTTGTCTGGCTGTAACCTGATTAATGCCTTCTATCTGATATTCAATCGGGTCTTCAACTGTTATAAGATTTTTCTCGGGCGTATGAACATATTTCATCAAAGAATAAAGCGTTGTGGTCTTGCCGCTCCCTGTTGGGCCGCAAACAAGTATCATGCCATGAGGCCTGGATGCGCATTTTTTCAATTTATCCATAGCGTCATCGCTAAATCCTAGCCTAGCAATATCGAGCATTGCCTGAGATTTATCCAAAACTCTCAACGCCACTTTTTCGCCCCTACTCGAAGGAAGGATGCTAACTCTGAAATCTACATTGTTATTATTTATCTGCAATCTAAACCTGCCGTCTTGCGGAAGGCGACGCTCAGCAATATTCAGTTCAGACATGACCTTTATCCTGGAAACAATGGATTCGTGCGTATTCTTCGGAAGCGCTTCTACATCCTTTAACACCCCATCCACTCTATACCTGATGCGCACTGAATTTTCCATAGGCTCTATCAGGATATCGCTGGACCTGGCCTTTATACCATTTTCAAGAATCATGTTTGTCAATTTTACAACAGGCGCTTCTTCCACCAGTTTAAAGAGCCTTTCAGAATCTACTTTTTCTTCAACCTCTCCTATTTGAATAATCTCCATTTCTTGCGTCTTTAAATCTTCCATCAATTCTTCTATAGCTTTATGAGTGTTTTCTACGTAATACTGGTCTATTGCATCCTGAACCTCTTTATGAGAAGTGATAATAGTTCCTATGTTAAGACCTGTGATGGATTTCAGGTCATCGATTGCAAATATATTCAATGGATCTGACATCGCAACAGTAAGCATGTTGCCGACCTTTGAAACAGGCATTATCTGATATTTATTTGCCACGTCGCGAGGAATGAGCTTTAAAAGTTCTGAATCTATTTTAAAACGCGCCAGGGATATAGGCGGAATGCCGAGGCCCTGACTCAGGACAGACATCAAATCTTTTTCTGTTATAAAACCTGATTGAACAAGGATAGTTTTAAGGGAGCCTCCTTTTTCCTTCTGAATTTTCAATGCATTATCCAACTGGAACCTTGAAATGACTTTGTTGTTTATCAACAGTTCTATCAGCCGTTCTTTGAGTGAATACATAGTTATTTATAATATTTTTCTATCGCTTTTTTAATATCAGTTGCTGTGCTGACAAAAAGCTGTACATATAAACCTGACAAAAGCGCAATATCTTCCACCGCCTGATTATTTAAAGGATTTGCCATTGCTATTGTGAGATTGCTGCCTATCTTATCCACGGGAATCAGACAATATTGTACTGCAACATTTTTAGGGACTATCTTAACAATTTCAGAGTCTATTTCGTAATTTTCAAGCGGTAAATACGGAAAACCGTATTGAGCTGTAATAGCCTGAGCAATCGCTTCTTCGCTTACATAATTCAAATCAACCAGAACCTGGCCTATTAAGCCTCCCTTATCTTTCTGCGCCTCTAATGCATGTTTAAGCTGGTCCATGGTTATAAGACCCAGGTCAACTAAAAGCTCTCCTAATTGTTTTAAATTTATTCTATTTGCCACGCAGCATCCTCTCTAAATCCTGTACCTCTGTAGTGCTTGCCAGCGCTTCTTCTTCTGAGATATACCCAGTTTTGAAGAGCTCAAAAAGCGCCTGATTCATAGTCTTCATATTGTCCTTCTGGCCTGTCTGAATCAGAGAATACACCTGATGGATTTTTGATTCTCTTATCATGCTCTTTACAGCGTGATTTGCAACAAGGACCTCTACCGCAAGAACCCTGCCTTTTCCGCTCTTGCGCGGCAAAAGCTGCTGAGACAGAACCCCTGTTATTACAAAAGAAAGTTGCGTCCTCACCTGCATCTGCTGCCTTGAAGGAAATACATCTATAATGCGGTTTATTGTCTGCGCGCTGTCTGAAGTATGAAGCGTTGCAAATACAAGATGCCCTGTCTCTGCAATCACAAGCGCAGCTTCTATTGTCTCCAGGTCTCTCATTTCTCCTATCAGTATAACATCAGGGTCTTCTCTTAATATATGTTTTAGCCCCTGCGAAAACGAATGAGTGTCAACGCCAACCTCTCTCTGGTTTATTATAGACTTTTTATTCGAATGCACATACTCTATGGGGTCCTCTATGGTTATGATATGGCAACCCCTATTTATATTTATATAATTTATCATCGAGGCAAGGCTTGTAGATTTTCCGCTTCCCGTAGCTCCTGTCACAAGCACAAGGCCTTTCTGGCGCTTACAGAAATCCTGGACTATGTTTACAGGAAGGCCGCATTCTTCAAAACTCATTATCTTAAAAGGAAGAGCCCTGATAGCAGCGCCTATGTATCCTCTCTGAAAAAACACATTTACCCTAAACCTGCTCAAGCCTTCTATGGTGAAAGCAAAATCCAATTCTTTGTCCCTCTCAAACTTACCTTTCTGCTCATCTGTAAGAATAGAGTAAACCAGGCTCTTAACCGAAGCCCCATCCAACACCATGCTATCCGCGGATATAAGGCTCCCGTCCAGTCTCATATGCGGCATAGTTAGCGCGCCTAAATGTAAATCAGAAGCTCCTTTTTGAACAACCTCTTTTAACAATTGCGCTAGTTCCTTAGCCATCCTATCCTCCCTTAACGCTAAATTTAAACAACTATTCTATTTTTACCAAGGGACTTGGCGTTACGCACAAGCCTCTCTGCCTTTTCCATAAGCTCATCTACCGTGGAACCATCTATAGGATTTTCGCTAACGCCTATACTTACAGTAAATTTTTTATCAGGCCTGATTGACTTTCCAAGCCTATCTTCTATTTTTTTTCTTATCTCCTCAGCAACGCTGGCAGACTGCCTTTTATTTCTCTCCGGCAATATCACTGCAAATTTATCATCTGATAAACGACCTATCTTGTCAATTTCTGTCACCGAAGCCTGCAAGATAACGCCCATTTCTTTTAAAAGCGCCTCTGATTTTGTGACGCCCGCGGTTACATAAAAATTCTTAAAATCATCCATATCCACCAGGAGATATCCGCATGGCCTTTGGTACACAATAGCCCTTCTTATCTCCTCATCAAGCCTGGTTCTCATATAATTACAGTTATGAAGGCCCGTTACCTCATCAGTTATAGAAAGTTCTTTCGATCTTTTGACAAGAATATCATTCTCAACAGCTATTGAAATCTGCTTGGCAAATAACTTTAGGAGCTCCTTCTCGTCTTCTGCAAAAATAAAATCTTTCTCATTATTCCCGACCACAAGCATCCCGTATGATTTTCCTGCGATTGTCACAGGCATACCCACAATATTTTTTAATCCTATTTTTTTTTCTAAATTATCAGGGGACAGTTCAGACTGTTTTAATTTCAATCCAGATGCTTTTATTTCGCCTAGATTACAGCTAGACGCTATAGTGTAATCTTTTGATACATCATCTATAAGCATCACTAATGTTGTTGAGTTATTTTCTATGTCTGACACTTTCTGTATTATAAAATCCAGGGTGCTGTTTAGTTCTTTTGAAGATGAGATAAGATTCCCTATCTGCAATAATCCTGATAGTGCAAGTACTTTTTTATTTATCTCAAGGTTTATAAGTTTTGTTTTCTCCCCATAGGCCTTTAGCTCTTCCATGTTCTCTTTTATCTTCTGGGTCATAATATTCAGCGATTTGCTAAGTTCACCAACTTCATCTTCTCGGTTTATGTCTATGCCTTTTGTTGTATCACCTGCTGCTACTTTTTTTGCCTCTTCCGCCATCTTTATAACAGGATCTATCATCTCTTTCGTAACATAAAGGCCCAGGATAGATATTACTATAGATATAAACAATATAAAGCTTATATTGCCTAAACTAAGGCCAAAAAATAAATCTATATTAGGAAAAATGTATGTTATAGCAAGCCAGGCGCATACCAATATCGGGATAAGCGACATCAGAGAAAATGCTATCATGGTTTTATATCTCAAACCTTTTGGGAACATTGACATATTTTTAAATAAATTTATCATATACGCCTCCGTGTCATTAATTCAAAGTATACAATACAATCCGCCTAACTTCAAGGACTAACCTAAGTTGACACTCTAACATTGTCAGAGTGTCAACTTACATGAGTTTATTTTATGAAACTCCAAGGTAGATTTTCGCCAGTTTCTTTCTTTCTCAAATAAGCTTCCGGGTCGATGCCTGTTTCCTGAAAAGCCTGATCCCAAATATTATAATTAAAATGTTCTGTCCACGCCTGAAACCTCAGGCCTTTTTCCCACGCCTTCAATATAACTCTTCCAACGCTTCTATCGCCTCTGGCCAACACTGCTTCAATCCTGCTTGTTTCAGGACTATGAAAATTAATTTTTATATTTTTCCTTGCCCCTAGCCCTCTGCCCCCTGTCTCTAAATATCTTTTTTTCTCTTTTAATATCCCCAACTCCTCCATCCCTTCCCTTTCAAAATCAGAATGTGGTTTTGGTATAAAAGGGTTAACGCTTAAATTTACATTTCTTATTTTCCCCGCCAAATCTATTATTGCATCCAAATCCTCATAGGTTTCTCCGGGAAGGCCTGTCATAAAATAAAGTTTTACTTTCCTCCATCCTGAATTTAATGCTAGTCCGGATTTCTCTATAATTTCAGCATCTGTTATTTTTTTATTCAAAGTGTGCCTCAGGCGTTCACTGCCTGCTTCAGGGGCAAATGTAAGCCCTGCTCTTTTCAATGTGTCCATGCTGTTATGCTCCTCAAAAGTGCCTACCCTTAAAGATGGAAGCGATATTTTTACGCCAAGCGGTTTAAATTTTTCTTGCAATTTTCTGGCAAGCTCTTCAATATACGGATAATCTCCTGATGAAAGAGATAGTAAAGATATCTCTTCATATCCGGTGCTCTTTATGGATTCCTCCGCTATTTCCATAATCCTTTTTACAGATCTGATCCTTAAGGGATGGAAGATTTTACATGCCTGGCAGAATTTGCATTCATGCGGGCAACCGCGCATTATCTCTATCCCAATTCTATCATGCACAATCTGTATATATGGGACAACTGTATTCGTAGGGAAAAAAGAATTGTCGAGGTCTTTGACGATGCGTTTGTTTATTATTGTGCCGTGCTGACTTTGGAAATCGCCGCAGATAACTTCCGAAGTCGGCACATAAACGCCTACTATCTTTGCAAGTTCTTTTAGAATATCTCCCTTTGCTCTATGCCCTCTGCCCTTTGCTCCTCGAACTATTTTCACAATATCCAGGATCGCTTCTTCCGCTTCTCCGATCACAAACACATCTATAAAATCTGCCAGCGGCTCAGGATTGAACGCGCACGGGCCTCCTGCTATTACAATAGGATAGTCATCGCCTCTATCTTTCGAATATAAAGGCACTCCTCCCATATCCAGTATATTCAAGATATCCGGATAATTCATCTCGTATTGAAGGGAAAAGCCGATGATATCAAACTCTTTCAAAGCATGAGACGACTCAAGCGACGGGAGTTTTTCCTTTCTATCCCTTAATCTTTTTTCCATATCAAGCCACGGAGCAAAAACTCTTTCGCAAATCACATCCTGCTCCCTGTTTAATATGCCATACAAAATCCTCATGCCCAGATGGCTCATGCCTATTTCATAAACATCAGGAAACGAAAGCGCTATTTTCAAAACGCCTTCATTCCATTCTTTATGAACCGCGTTCCACTCGCTATTTATATATCTCGCTGGCTTTAATATTTTCAACATATTCTCTATACCTTAAATAAGTTGACACTCTTACAATGTCAGAGTGTCAACTTTCATCTGTGGATTGCGATGCTCTCCAACAATCCCAACGCTATTATGGTAACTAAAAGCGACGAGCCGCCGTAACTCACAAGCAATAGAGGTAATCCAACAACTGGCATGAACCCCATTGTCATACTAATATTCACTATCACTTGAATCCCTATTATTGTAGCCATTCCGCATGCCGCAAGAACGCCGCATGGGTCGTCTGTTTTTCTGGCTATCTCAAAAGCCCTTCTGACCAGGACATAATACAGGCCTATTAAAATTATACCGCCTATAAAACCCCATTCCTCTCCCACCACTGAAAATATAAAATCTGTATGCCTCTCTGTTAAAAAATTCAACTGGTTCTGAGTGCCGCTGAGCCAGCCTTTTCCGAATACCCCGCCTGATCCGATTGCTATCCTGGATTGTATAACAGTATATCCTGCGCCAAGAGGATCTATATTAGGATTCATAAATACCATAAGCCGCTCTTTCTGATAATCCTTTAATAAAAACCAGCCAAGAGGAGACAAGGCCAAGCCACCTCCTATTATAAAAAATAAATGTTTAAGCCTGATCCCCCAGATATATAAAAGCGTAAAAAATACAGGTACAAGCATAAGGGCGGTGCCAAGATCAGGCTGTGCAAGTATCAGGACAAAGGGCACCAGCATAATAAAAAAAGCCGTTGTGATATTTTTAATCCCCTTTTCACTCTTTTGCTCTGTGAGATATTGGATCAAAGCAAGCGTGATAAATAATTTTGCGAATTCAGAAGGCTGGAAATTGAAATAACCTAACTCAAGCCACCTCTGCGCGCCGAGCCTTTTAGACCCGAAGAAAAATACAATCAGCAATAAAATAAGCGACAGGAAATAGAATATATACCCAAGGCTTATAATTTTTCTGTAGTTTATGTTTATTATAGCAATAAAAAATAGCGCCCCTATTAGAAACCATGCTACCTGCCTTATTATAAAATCTATATTTTTTGAATAAGTGGCGCTAAAAAGAAATAAAAGCCCTATTATAAAAATGGCCGCGCTAGTTCCCAGCAATACCCAGTCAAACTCTTTATATTTTTTTATCATCTTTATGCTTCCCGAACCAATACTCCAGCGCCTGTTTTGCAATCTCGGCAGGCGCGTCTCCGCCTGACCCTATATTCTCCAGAAAAACTACAAAACATATCTTTGGATTTTCTGAAGGCGCAAATCCTACAAACCAACCGTGAGGCATGATCCCAGGGGCCACCTGAACAGTACCTGTTTTCGCAGAAATAGAAACTATCCCGCTCGCTGCCCTGTTCCCTGTGCCATCAGGATCTTCCATAACTCTCCGCATCCCACGCCTTACCAGGTCTATATTCTCTTTCGCAACCTTAAGGATTTCTGTTTTAAAATTAACTGCATCAGTATCTTTTGCGCGCCTCAAAACATGAGGCTCAACAAGCGCGCCTCCATTCGCAATACTAGAAACCATGCGTGCTATCTGTAAAGGCGTTACTAATAAATATCCCTGACCTATTGAAAAATTTGCCGTATCGCCAGGATACCAGATTTCTTTTTTTTTCGCTCTTTTCCACTCTTTTGAAGGCACGAACCCATTAGATTCCCCAAAAAGCTCTACGCCCGTTTTTCTGCCTAACCCGAACAGGATTGCATACTCGCTGATTTTATCTGCGCCGGTTAAAAGCCCTGCATGACAAAAATAAACATTACATGACCACGCAATAGCCTTTTCCATATCCACATAACCATGGCCGTCTTTATTCCAGCAGCTAAGCTCATCTTTGCCAATGTTAATTTTACCAGTGCATACAAAACCTGTATCAGCTCTTACGCTTTTTGACTCAAGCGCTGCAATGCTTGTGACAAGTTTGAATATAGAACCTGGAGGATAAGCTCCCATTATAGCCCTGTTTAAAAGTGGCAAGTCTTCTGAGCGCATGGCTTTTAATAATGACTCATTAGGGTCATATGAAGGGCTGCTTATAAGGCTTAATATTTCTCCATTACGCGGATCCATAAAAATAGCCGCGCCTCTCTGGCCATTGAAAAGATCATAGACTATCTTTTGCAGACCTGCGTCTAGAGTAAGATAAACGTCTCTTCCTTTCTTTGGCCTCCTGTAACTCATGACCTTTACTTGTCTGCCCCTATTGTCAACCTGTATCTGCATGCCTCCATTCTTCCCTCGCAATATCCTGTCGCAGAATCTTTCTATGCCATCCTTACCTATCAAATCTTTTATGTTATAGCCATAAGGCTTTAGAAGCTCCAGCTCGAGCCGGTCTATTTCTCCAATATATCCAACCACATGGCTAAAAGAGGCATTGTAATAATAATTTCTAAAAGGTATCTCTTTTATAATAACGCCCGGCATTTCAAGTCTGGATTCTTCTATTAAAATCGCTGCTTTTTTTGAAACGTCTCTTATAAGTTCACATGGTGCAAACGAAGCAGTCCTGTTGCGCTTATAATTCCTTTCCAGAAGGCTCTTTGAAACCCCTAAAATCCCGGATAGTCTTTCCATTTCAGCGTCAATATCATCTACCTCCTGCGGGATTATAAAAACTCCGAAGGAAAGCGTGTTTCCAGCCACAAGCTTTCCAAATCTATCGTATATATTGCCGCGCGGGGCAGCTATATTTAAAAGCCTGATGCTATTTCTGGAACTGAGATTGTCATAAAAAGGGCCTTTTATAATTTGGAGATAATAAAGCCATATGACTACCATGATAAAAAGTATTGTAAAAAAAGTTTGAAGTATTCTTGTTCTCATAATAGATTACTCGATAAGCTTGAATAATAAAGGCGAGATAATACTTGATAAAATTATAGTAAACAATACGCCTGTTTGGGCTGTCCTTGTGAATGCAAAATACGCGAGATAAAAAAATAGTATCCCGAAAAATGAAAAAAGAAACTCCATTGCAATGCCTTCTTTATAATATATTTTCTGCTTGATTATCCCTGAAAGCAGCCCGATTCCACTATAAAGCATTAGATTCAAACCAGAAGCTGAAGATGACAATACCTCTGCAAAAACGCCTATAAATATTCCGATACACAATCCCCACAAAGGCCCTTTTTTAAGCCCTGCAAAAATAGCAAAAAGCACTAAGAAATTTATATTTAGCGACGCAGCACTCTGCAAAAGGCCCAATATTATTATCCAGATAAATAATAACATAGAAAGAGAATTTACCTTATCACCAACACTTCTTCTAGTTTTCTGATATCAACTTCAGGTTTTATAGCTGCATTCATATAAAGGCCTGTGGAATCAGACTCTACAGAAACTACCTCGCCTATTAATATGCCTTTTTCAAAAACGCCGTACAGCCCGGAGGTAATAACTTTGTCACCTTTTTTCACGTCGCACCCTAGATCCAGATATTTCATAACAAGACCTGTCCTCATATTGCCTGAGACCCCGCCTTCATCCCTTGTCCTTTCCACAACGCCGCTGAAAGTAGAATCATAATCTGTGATGAGAAGGACTCTGGATATCCTCCACCCTGTCTCAATAATCCTTCCTGCAAGGCCATTGCCGCTTATAACAACCATGCCCTTCTCAATCCTGTCCTTCTTGCCTCTGTCAATTATAACAGTATCATTCAGGCCTGAAGGGTCTCTAGATATAACAAGCGCTGGCACAAATTTACGCCTCTCTGATTCTTTGAAATCAAGAAGCTTCCTGAGCCTTTCATTCTCCAGAGTTATTTCTTTTAAATTCAACAGCTCTTTTTTAAGATTAGTCGTATTTTCTCTGAGAATTTTATTTTCCATCTGGCTTTCTCTGAATCCAGCCACGTCCCGTAGCGCATAGATAGAACCAGAAATTATCTTTAAAGGGATTCGAAAAATATCCAGGGTTTTTATTCGAAATTCCGAAGAAAATATTTGGGAGAATACTATTATGCTAGCTATAAAAATAAAGATTGCTATTACAGGAAGGTTTTTCTCTGGTTTTATCACACAATGTACTGTCGCCTTTGAATTTTGCCCCTGTTGCGTCTATTCGCTACACAACAGGGGCAAAATTGGCTAAGGAATTAATGATTAGAGTAGCCTGCTTAACTCAGAACTCCATCCTAGAACGCACTGTAACTTTTCTGAGATATTTTATTTCACTAAGGACCTTGCCTGTGCCAAGAGCCACTGCTGTAGTAGGATCCTCCGCAATATGAACAGGGAGCCCTGTTTCTTCGCTTATCAGTTTGTCGATACCTCTCAACTGAGACCCTCCGCCTGCCAGCACTATGCCTCTTTCAATTAAGTCTGCGGAAAGTTCCGGCGGAGTTCTTTCAAGCGTCATTCTGGTTGCCTCAAGTATTGCTGAAACAGGCCCGGCAATTGCTTCCCTTATTTCCTCTGAAGATATGGTAATGGTTTTCGGAAGACCTGCTACCAAGTCTCTGCCGCGAACCTCCATTGTCAATTCCTGCTCCAGCGGATACGCAGAACCTATCTTTATCTTAATATCCTCTGAAGTGCGTTCTCCTACCATAAGATTGTATGTCTTTTTAAGATGTTCTATGATCGCCTCATCCAGCTCGTCTCCGCCTATTCTGATAGAGCGCGAAAACACAATACCTGCGAGGGATATAACCGCTATTTCTGTTGTGCCGCCACCTATGTCAATAATCATATTGCCGGCTGGTTCCTCTATTGGAAGTCCGACGCCTATAGCAGCTGCTACGGGTTCTTCTATTAAGTATACCTCTCTGGCACCTGCGTGTTCAGCAGAATCCTTTACAGCGCGTTTTTCAACCTCTGTTATGCCGGACGGTATAGCAATAACCATCCTGGGCCTTACAAAAACTTTTCTATTGTGGATCTTTTTTATGAAATATCTGAGCATATCTTCTGTTATTTCAAAATCCGCAATAACACCATCCTTCATCGGCCTTATTGCAACTATATTACCTGGAGTGCGGCCGAGCATTCTTTTGGCTTCTTCCCCAACTGCCAGGACAGCATGAGTGTTCTTTTGAATAGCCACTACAGACGGTTCACACAGAACAATGCCCTGGCCCTTTACGTAAACAAGCGTCGTAGCCGTTCCAAGGTCAATACCCATGTCATTAGAAAATAGGCCTAAAATATTATCAAAATACTTTTTCAGTAATTTAAATAATTTAAACATTCAGCACCTCAGGTTTTATTTGGTGTTGGTTTATTTAATTCTAACAAAGCTGGGTTTCTTTGTCAATTCAATTTGTATAAGTTGACACTCTAACATTGTCAGAGTGTCAACTTATTTGTTATTGTGAAAAAGTATAAAGCAACTTTTCGAATCCAGGAAATGATTTATTTATGCAATCTAGACCTGTTACAATAACTTCGTCTTTTGTCAAAAGCCCTGCCACCAGCATACTCATTGCAGTTCTGTGATCTCCGAAGCTGGACACCCTTGCGCCATGCAGCAGTTTACCACCATTTATAACAATATATTCGCCTTCGACATGGGCAACTCTTATCTTAATGTCCGCGCCAATTTTACGCAAATTCGTAACCATAGATTTGATTCTATCAGTCTCTTTTACACGCAGCTCTTTTATGCCTTTTATAATAGTCCTGCCTTTTGCAAAACACGCGGCTACCATTATTACAGGTACTTCATCTATCGCCCGGACAACTTCTTTTGGAGATATTGTAACGCCTTTCAACTTACTTGATTTAACAATTATATCCCCTGCAGGTTCGCTAATTTGTCCAGCTTCGTTCCGATTGTAACCGGGACGAAGATGGATATTCGCGCCCATTTTTTTCAATATATCTAAGATTCCTATCCTGGTAGGATTTAACCCCATATTTTTAATAATTATCTTTGTATCGGGAAAAATACATCCTGCCACAATAAAAAAAGCTGCACTGGAAATATCTCCCGGGATTTCAATTGTACGCGGAGATTTTAATCTCACCGGCCCTTTAAAACTAACTTCACGTCCTTCACCCCTTACCTTACATCCAAATTGTTTCAACATTCTTTCCGTATGATCCCTAGACTTCTCAGGCTCACTGACACTAGTAAGACCATTCGCATAAAGCCCTGCGAGCAGGATGCACGATTTTACCTGGGCACTTGCAATATTTGACTTATATTTAATTGCTTTTAACCTGCCTCCCTGAATTTCCAGCGGCGGATATATCTCTTTTTTATTAACACTTAACACTTTATAATTAACACTTTTTATATTTGCTCCCATTTCTCTGAGTGGCTTCACAATTCTCTGCATTGGCCTACTGGAAAGTGACTTATCGCCTGTCAAAACCACCTCAAAATCCTGTCCCGCCAAAATGCCAGGCAGTATGCGCATAGTTGTGCCAGAATTGCCTAAATATATTTGTCTCGCTGGTTTTTTTAACCCAAACATACCAACACCATGCACTTTAATATCTGCACATGAACGCGCAATAAATTGCGCTACTCCATTCATGCATGGAGTAGCAGGCTTTAGTCTGCGTCTCTGTATATCAATCCTTACTCCCATAGCGCGAAACGCCTCTATTGTACGTTTAATATCTTCTGACATTAATAGATTTTTTATGCAGGTCGTGCCTTCTGATATAGATGCGAGCATTACAGCGCGGTGAGATATTGATTTGTCAGGGGGGATTACTATACTAACGGCTTTCAACAATCACATTACCTTTCTTCATATCATTTATCTTGCCGCCAGAAAGAATTGCAGCAGAAGACATTGTATCATAAACTTTATCTATTTCTGCCCGCCCCAGAAACCTAGGCCCGTCCATAACGTCAAATTTCATACCTTTCTGGATATTTTTGTCCTGGCCTATATCAGTAACAATAAAACTGTATTCTTTGTTAACTACTAAGACTTTTCCCTGCATAACTGGTTTTACGGCCTGGCTGGAGTTATAGTTTTCATCCGAATTTACAACTATCTTATCCAAATTAACAGACTGTTTTTCCTGTAACTCTACGATCCTTTTTTCAAGATCCATCTTTTCATTTGTAAGCCTTGATGCCTCCCTGTTTACTTTATCATAATCAGACTGAAGGCTCTCAAGTTTCCTTGAGATATTTAATTTTTCCTTTTTCTCATTATCAAGATCTGCTTTAATTTTTATGAGCTCTGCCTTTTTTGCTTCTAAATCCACAATAGCATATTCACTTTTTTGTCTCGCTTCTTCAAGCTGGGAAGAATATTCTTTTGCTTTCTCTTCAAACTTGGCAATTTTAGTTTCCATCTGCTCTTTGGCGGTTTTAGCTGCCTCCAGATCCTTTTCAAGACCTCTTTTCTCTTTTAAAGTAAGCGCAAGTTTATCTTCCAAAACAATCCTTTTCGTATATTCTCTTTCT